>CAXTCQ010000143.1:0-20229 GCA_964242965.1 uncultured Calothrix sp.
CCGAATCCCCCGAATCCCCGAATCCCTCTTAAAGTCCTTCCAACGGTACACCTATAAATCGAGCCAATTGTGCCGCTTGAATTTCTAAATCCTTCAAAGGCAATGGTTGACCGACTCGTGTCAGGGGAATGTCTCGACGACCTTTAGCCCGCAAATAAAGGGCACGACGCGGATTTAGACCTTCTTTGAGTTCCACACGCACGGACTGAATATCTTGCATCGTACAATCAATTTCAATCTTGCGATTTTTACCAGGAAAACCCCAACGGAAAATTTTAATCTTGCCTGTTTCCCGATTAAATTCGTTGTAGCCGCCACCGACATCCCACAAACTTACTAACCACAAATACAAAGCTAGAAGCAATCCGGCAATGCCATATAGCCCCATGACTGCACCTTGCGGTATGAATACCAGTTGGGTTGGGTCGCTGACTATGAGTAAATTGACTTTGAGATAGCTGGATATTCCAGCTAGTAAAAACCCGGTTGCCCCTAAAGAGACAATAGTTGCCCACCAGTAGTTGCTGAATCGGCGAGAACCGATAACCTGCTGATGTAAAAATTGTGAAGGGGAGTTATCGCCGTTGGGCGAATCGCCTTTGTTAATGGTTGTTGATGCCGTCATTTAACTTCCGCGTGCGCTTGGCGCGTAACTATACTCCTTCTATTTAGTCTGCCATTTAAGCAGGATTTCTTGCAAGTTTCTTGATTTGCGTCAAGGAAAAAACTTCAATTGCTAAGTTTTCGTAACTTTTCTGAGAAATGTTGTGTCAAATTGTAAAATTTCTGATACAAATAATAAATAACAGGTCTGTGCTTTTATACCTAATTTATCGGTATGAAGTGAAGGCAAAGGCACATTAATGTGATAAGTTAAGAAGAATTAAGAAATCATGCACTACAATATTCAGTGCGTGGCAAGGGTTGTGACATTAGCCCTGAGATAAGCAACCTATAAAGGAAGTAAGCTCTCATAAACTCGGTAGCTTTAACAGGGAATCCTAATAGAGCATTATTTGCTGAGAATGTCAACAAAAAACGTTAATTCTTCAAACGTTGCAATTTTAGTAAAAATAGAGGATTTAGTCCGATGACCATCGCAGTTGGACGCGCCCCCAGTCAACGTGGGTGGTTTGACGTTCTCGACGACTGGTTAAAACGCGATCGCTTCGTGTTTGTAGGCTGGTCAGGAATTCTACTGTTTCCTTGCGCGTTCTTAGCGCTCGGCGGTTGGATGACCGGTACAACCTTCGTCAGTTCGTGGTATACCCACGGTTTAGCATCTTCGTATCTCGAAGGCTGTAACTTTTTAACCGTAGCAGTATCAACTCCTGCTGACGCAATGGGACATTCCCTACTATTTTTGTGGGGACCCGAAGCTCAAGGAGACTTTACCCGCTGGTGTCAGTTGGGTGGATTGTGGCCCTTTGTTGCACTTCACGGTGCATTCGGATTGATTGGCTTCATGCTGCGTCAATTTGAAATTTCGCGTCTAGTTGGGATTCGTCCTTACAACGCGATCGCATTTTCAGGTCCAATTGCAGTTTTCGTTAGCGTCTTCTTGATGTACCCCTTGGGTCAGTCAAGCTGGTTCTTCGCACCTAGCTTTGGAGTTGCAGCAATCTTCCGCTTCTTACTATTCTTGCAAGGGTTCCACAACTGGACTCTTAACCCCTTCCACATGATGGGTGTTGCAGGTGTACTTGGTGGAGCATTACTTTGTGCAATCCACGGTGCAACCGTAGAAAATACATTGTTTGAAGATGGCGAAGGCTCGAATACCTTCCCAGCATTCAACCCGACTCAAGCAGAAGAAACCTACTCGATGGTGACAGCAAACCGTTTCTGGTCGCAGATTTTCGGGATTGCTTTCTCTAACAAACGCTGGTTGCATTTCTTCATGCTGTTTGTACCCGTAACCGGGTTGTGGATGAGTGCAGTTGGTATCGTTGGCTTGGCACTCAACCTGCGGGCTTATGACTTCGTATCGCAAGAATTGCGTGCGGCAGAAGACCCCGAATTTGAAACTTTCTATACCAAGAACATTTTGCTGAATGAGGGTATCCGCGCTTGGATGGCACCTCAAGACCAACCACACGAAAAATTTGTATTCCCCGAAGAGGTACTACCACGTGGTAACGCTCTCTAATCGTTCTATATCAATGGGCGGTCGCGACCAAGAATCCTCAGGATTTGCTTGGTGGGCTGGTAACGCTCGTTTAATCAATCTTTCCGGTAAGCTACTGGGCGCACACGTTGCCCACTCTGGTTTAATCGTTTTCTGGGCTGGTGCAATGACTTTATTTGAAGTCGCGCACTTCGTTCCTGAAAAGCCCATGTATGAGCAGGGCTTAATCCTGCTGCCCCACCTTGCAGCTCTTGGCTGGGGTGTAGGTTCCGGCGGTGAAGTTTTCGACACCTTCCCTTACTTTGTAGTTGGTGTACTTCACCTGATCTCGTCTGCGGTTCTTGGATTTGGCGGTATTTATCACGCCGTTCGCGGTCCTGAAACCTTAGAAGAATACTCTTCATTCTTTGGTTACGACTGGAAAGATAAGAACAAGATGACCAATATCATCGGGTTCCACCTCATTATTTTGGGATGCGGTGCGCTCCTGTTGGTACTGAAGGCAATGTTCTTCGGAGGTCTCTATGATACTTGGGCACCTGGTGGTGGTGATGTTCGCGTCATAACTAACCCAACTCTCAACCCAGCAGTAATTTTTGGTTATTTGCTTAAGTCTCCCTTCGGTGGCGACGGTTGGATTGTTAGCGTTGACAACCTCGAAGATGTTGTCGGCGGTCACATTTGGGTTGCTTTCCTCTGTATTTCAGGTGGTATTTTTCACGTTTTAACCAAGCCTTTTGCTTGGGCACGTCGCGCTTTCATCTGGTCTGGTGAAGCTTACTTGTCCTATAGCTTGGGAGCATTGTCCTTGATGGGCTTTATTGCTTCTTGTATGGTTTGGTACAACAACACCGTTTACCCCAGCGAATTCTTCGGTCCTACAGGTCCAGAAGCATCACAAGCGCAAGCTTTGACCTTCTTAATCCGCGACCAACGCTTAGGTGCAAACGTCGGTTCTGCTCAAGGTCCTACAGGTCTTGGTAAGTACTTGATGCGCTCTCCCTCCGGTGAAATCATCTTCGGTGGTGAAACCATGCGCTTCTGGGATTTCCGAGGTCCTTGGTTAGAGCCATTGCGCGGTCCTAACGGTCTTGACTTGGATAAAATCAAGAATGATATTCAGCCTTGGCAAGCACGTCGCGCCGCTGAATATATGACTCACGCTCCTTTGGGTTCTTTGAACTCTGTAGGTGGTGTTGCAACAGAAATCAACTCCTTCAACTACGTTTCTCCTCGTGCTTGGTTGGCTTGTTTCCACTTCGTCATGGGCTTCTTCTTCCTCATTGGTCACTTATGGCACGCGGGTCGCGCTCGCGCTGCTGCTGGTGGGTTTGAGAGAGGTATCGACCGTGACAGCGAACCAGTAATGTTCATGAAGGAACTCGACTAGTTTTTCAGCTTTCTTTCATCACTGATAATCGTTTAGCTTCCGCCAAAAGCGGGAGCTTTTTTTTAGGCAAATATAATATTTTTGTAATTAAATTAAAGTAAGTATGAATAAATACCGTGATAATTTAATTATTCCATTGCAAAATTATTTCTAGATTGGCAGCACTTGTACCCTTAGCAAGTACTGCTGTTAACTTGCCTGCATCAACACCAATTTCTATACCAAATCTTACAGTTGCTTGGTCTGGTTTAACTTTTTGGATAGTTTCTGCAATTTCTTTAGTCAGAGATTCAATTGCAGTGGTAGCTTCACTAAATGGTCGGGTTTGCAGTCCCATTTTGCTCGACCCGATTGAAGTTGCTTCAACTTTGACCACTGTACCATCGGCAAGCTCGACTGAAATAATTCTGCTTTGGAGTTCCATGTTGATTGGATTACATTACTCTGCTTTTATAGCATTTAAGTGTTGTAACAAAAACAACTTGTAATACAATATCGTTAGGGGACTGAGAAATAAGAAGAACGACTTCTTACGAAAAGCCGGGATTGGAACTACATTTCCTAATTGCGATTATTCGCCAACATTCATAGCAGCGATAATAGCTTTTTGGCTAACATCTTTATATAGACTATCTAAATATTTCATCACAATATCCGCAGCGGGGAATGTGGCATTTTCTTCGTCATTAGCTAAAGGAATCGAACCTAAAAACTCCAGAACAGTCTCATTTGATGAGGGTACAATTACTACTAACGATGATTCCAAAGGTTCGTGATATTGCCAATACGAATCTAGATTCACTAAGTATTGTTTAACTGGTTCTGTCTCTTGAATAAGGGTAACATCCGGGTCGGTGATATCAAGATTATGACCGCGTAAATTACGTAAATCGTGAATAATTTGCTCTTTAGTACGTCCGCGCAATTGAAATAAAACAAACGGGTCTTCGCTAAAGCGATCGCCTAATTGATAGTAAATTGCACCAACGTGTTTGCAAGGGTTTGCCTTATCCGGACAAGAACATTTACTTCTAACATCTGATAAAGTGAATGGGAATAGCGACAACCCGCTGGCAGTGAAAACGTCTTCGATATTTTGCGGCATTTCTCCAGCCAATAATTTAGCTGCGAAAATTGCCTTTTTAGACATAGTTTCAATTACAAAAGTCCACTGTTCATCAGTAAAAGGGTCAAGTGAAAGTGAAACTTTATACGGTTCGGGTTCGCTACCTTGCACTTTTGCTAATACTTTTGCACCTTTGAATTCAATACTCAAAACATTACCTTGACGTGCATAATTTCTGGCACGTTCCAAACGCTTTTTAAAACGGTAAGAATCAAGTAGTTCTAGCCACCGTTGCGACCACCATTCTCGACTTGCTTGTAATGTATAGTTAGTCATAAAAGTTAGGAGTTATAAATTATGAATTTTAATTTGTATAACTTGTAAATAGTAATCAAAGCGTAGGTTGGGTGCAACGAAGTGCAACCCAACATCGACAAGACCATTAAGTTGGGTTACGCTGTCGCTACACCCAACCTACAAAGCTTTAAACTTATTCCTCTTCTTCAATTACAGCATTGCGGTCAAGTAAAAGTAAGTTACGTAACTGGTTGGAATCAAGTTCGGTTAACCATTCCTCACCCGCACCAACAACTTGTTCTGCAAGTTGTTTTTTACTTTCAATCATATCGTGAATTTTCTCCTCTAAAGTGCCAGTACAAACGAACTTATGTACTTGGACATTGCGAGTTTGACCAATCCGAAATACGCGGTCTGTAGCTTGATTCTCAACTGCGGGGTTCCACCATCGATCGAAGTGAAAAACATGATTTGCCCTTGTCAAATTTAACCCGACACCACCTGCTTTTAAGGAAAGAATCATAATTGGTGGTCCTTGGGGGTCGTGTTGAAAACGGTCAATCATTTCTTCGCGTTGTTTCTTACTGCTACTACCGTATAAAAAGAAAATTTCGCGTCCTAATTGCTTTTCCAAATGTGGTTTGAGTAACTTACCCCACTCAGCAAACTGAGTGAAAATTAAAGCTCTATCTCCCTCTGCCAAAGCTACATCTAACATTTCTTCCAAACGTTGGAGTTTACCCGAATTAACTCCTATTAGTGAATCCTGCTTTAAAAATTGTGCGGGGTGGTTGCAAATTTGTTTGAGTTTAATTAATAAAGCCAAAATCATCCCGCGTCGCTGCAAACCCTCGGCAGCATCAATTTCGGCTAACGATTGCTCAACGATTTGTTGATATAATTTTGCTTGTTCGACAGAAAGACCGCAAAATACAGTCATTTCCTGCTTTTCTGGCAAATCTTGAATAATTTCGCGGTCGGTTTTCAACCTTCGTAAAATAAATGGTTGAACTAACGAACGTAGTTGAGTTAGCGAAGAAGTATCACCATATTTTTCAATTGGCATTGCAAACCGTCGTTGGAAAAATTGACGATTTCCTAAATATCCTGGGTTGAGGAAATCTAAAATTGACCAAAGTTCTTGCAAGCGATTTTCTACAGGTGTACCAGTTAAAGCGATGCGGAAATTTGCTTCTAACTGACGGACTGCTTGCGATTGCTTTGACTCGGAATTTTTAACATTCTGCGCTTCGTCTAATACAATCATTTGCCAAGTAACTGTTTGCAGTAACTTAGTATCTCGGTGAATTAAAGAATAACTTGTAATTAATAAATCGTGCTTTTTGATTTCTGTTTCAAACGCTTTCCCTTTAGGACGTTTGTCACCGTGATATTGCAAAACTTTCAGAGTTGGAGCAAATTTTTTAACTTCCCGTTCCCAATTTCCTAATACTGAAGTTGGGCAAACTAAAAGTGTGGGTTTTTCCAAGATTTCTTGCTCTTTTAAATGAAGTAGAAAAGCAATAAATTGAATAGTATTATGGCAAATTATATTGTTTGCGACGAAGTTATGATGTTCCGCTACTTCAAAGTCGTAGACCCAGCCTTCGTAATCAATATCTTCAATACTTTCAATTTTGCAGAAAAACACTTCTTGATTAAGCAAATTTTGTAATGATTGCTGCGTTGTATTTAGATATTCTAAATTTAAACGAGCATGAGTATTTATTTGATTTTTAAACTTAAAAGGTTTTAGCTTTTGATACTTTTGAAAAGCTTCTCCACTAACAATATTGGCTCCAACCAATACTCTTTGCATTTTGAATGCAAACTGTTGCGAACCATTGATATATACAGTATTATGCATACCAAAATAGCGCAATGGAAGCCCAGTGATTTGAATCATTTCACTAATAAGTTCAGAAGCAGAGATTCCTTCCATATTAGTATTGCTTACATGACAAATCTGTTCTAATTTTTGCTGCTTTTCAGTAATACCAAAGCCTATTTCTTGTAAAAATCTTCGCACACTGTTGCCATCGATAGTACCTATATAGTAAGTACGATAAAGATGGGAAGCATCCGTTGAACGCTTTAGCGATATTCTTAACCAAATTCCAAAACGTCGTAGTAGCGTTGATAATTGTTGGATTATTAGTGGTGAAGCTGTACTAATTTCCACGCTTCGCATACTATATATAACAGAAGATTCAGCATCGAAATAATTTTTTAAAAAGATTCGCACGCTATCTATATCTGCCTGCATTATGAAAGGAGGTATAGATTTTTCTGCTGATAATTTGCCCCATTTATAGCCTTTACTTTCTAAGAAAATTTGGTAAGAACGACTATTTATTGATAAGTAAGAGACTTTTGAGTTTAGTGGAATATGGATAGATGGACTATTGATTTTTAGATTAAACTTATCGCTAAGTTTATACAAAATTATCTGTAAATCTTTCAGTATCTCTGTATGTTCCTGCGTTACGGTTAGCTTTGCTTGACTTAAAATCTCATAACCTTCGGCAATTTGCCAAGCGATAAACTTTACTAAATCGGGGTCTTCTGGGTTTCCTTGACAATGTAAATTAGCTGGCACGCACACGAAATCACCGACATGCAATTGATTAGTCCAACCCTTATTTGTTAATAATTTATGCTGCTGAGTGATTGTAATACTACTACCATCTTGTAAAGTCACTTTTCGCAACTTCTCGCTGACTTGTTGGCGGTATAATCGTTGAATCGGTGCTTGTACAATCTTACCAGTTTTTTCATTAATTGAATTAACGAGCAATTTTGCAACTGGTTTAGTCCAAAATCCCTCACCATCAAATACCGTTTCTCCGGCATAGTTTTGCCAAATTTCCTCAGCTAATATCAGATTTCCATTTACGTACACAGATGTATCAGGCGCTATGCATTTTCCCAGTCCCATATCGTCGGCAAGACAAGCACCCAAACCCCAACGTTCGAGAAACGTCAACCAAGCTACCCCACGTTCTTGATATGGACGTAACTCACCTTGGAAATCTTTGGGCGTAGCAAGAGGCGCGATCGCTTTATTATTAGTTAGAGCCGTTACCAATTCTTGCAACGCACCCGAAGCTTCAAAACTAACTACTGGTAGCTTTTCTATCGTTTGAGTATCGCCACTACTTAACCGTAGCGCATCCTCCAGCGACAGCGACATTTGCTCTTTTCTGGAAGCGAAAAATCCTTGTGCTGTCTTAATATCTTGCGGACGCAATTCCACCCACTCACCATTAATTTCCACCAGCGGACTATTTAATGCCACCAATCGATCGAATTCTTGCTTAGAAATAGTCTGCCCACCAATTGCCAATTCCCACTGAAAATTTAACAAACTTTGCAAACCCAAACGTCCGCGCTGTTGGGGTGTCTGGGCAGAAATTTTCAACCCCAAACGGTTTGCCCATCCTTCGCGGTTTGCTAAAGAAGGTGGTAAAATCACGCCCAAACCGCTATCTTCAAACCGCCATGTTACAGTTTTAATAAACTCGTAAGCCTGCATCGGGTTGATAAGACAAAATGCTGGGGATTCAGTCTCAAGAGAAGCGGCAATCGGTGGATATAACCGCGAAGCTAACCCCAAACCTCGCAAAAATGTTTCTTGCGGCTCTTCAATTGTGCGATTTTCATAAACAAATCGTTCGGTGGGATGTTGCCAAATTGTGGCAGCATCGACTATAAAATCGGCATCATCAGCAGCTTGGAGGTAATACGCCAAAGTCCACATTTGTTCTCCCGGTTCGGGGGAACGTAACTCAATACAGGTACGAAACAGCGTTTTCCCAGCTAATTGGTATTCTAAAGGCATCATCCAAGCTTTTAGGGCTGACTGTAACCGTTCTATTTCTGGTGGGTTAGCATTCACGAGATTCGATGCAGCAGTCAAAGAAAGCAACCACTGCCGTACAGCTACAGGCAACGACGCAATTAACCGCGTTTCCGCAACGGGTAGCGAACCGACTGCGCTGCGAACTTGAATATCAATTGCGGAGTTAAGAAAATCTAAAAGTAATTGTTGGGGTTCGATGGGAAAGTTTATATATAACCTGGAGTGTAGCGAATCCACATTCTCTACTCCCTCTTGATATGTTCGACAAGAAGAAGGCATTAATTGCGAAAACTTTTCTAGACGGGTGGTATCAACAGCACTATCTAAAAGTGCTTGCCACGAAGCTGCAAAATTTATATTCGATTGTTGCTCGATTTTTGGTAAGAATTTTCGCCGCGAAATCAAGTCTAAACTCCAGCGGGCAATTTGCGACCAAAAGCGCAAATCTCCGCCTAAAAATGTACTTTCCCCGTCAGCGATATTTAAAGGTAGCGAAGACAGAAATTTAATGGCTTCAGCAGGATTAAGACAGAATCCTTCGACTTGCCAAGGTTGGAGATATTGTGACGAATTATTAGTTTCTTCGTTATTAATAGTTGCGGAATGTACGGGGGATATAGAAACTATTGCGGTATTGGTAGTTGTTATGTGGGTTGGGAGGGCGATAATTTGCGAAGTGCTTGGTAAATTGATTTCGCTGCTAGGTAGAGATTTACGGGTACGACGGCTGGATGAAGTTGTTACGGTTTCGGTATTAGCTTGTTGGAGCAATTTGGGAATTTTGATTTTGAGCGATCGCATCCACTCCAATAATTCCATCGGAGTCATTGCCAATGGGTGTAGCGACAATTCTAAAATCTCTGCTGGAGTCGAAGCTGCTTGACTGCGCCAGGTTTCTCCCCAAATAAACAAACAACTGCCCTGACTTTTAATTAACCAACTACCGTGTAATATTGCCATTGTTAAACTAATATTTTTTACTAATTATGTGTACGAAAATCAATTAAAATTTCTTCTTGATTAATTTTCAGCTAGATTTTTTTAATTTAATAACCTATACTTGTAGACTTGCCAATGATGTTATGTGTATTTTGGGGAATCCGGGGCATTACTAATTTAAATTTAAATAATCATAACGTAATTGTAATTAAATAATTTAAATTATGAAAAAAATTAAAAAATATATTAACTAACATCAATAAAAAATGCAGTTACCACTTTATCAAATTCTTAAAAATGGCATGAATGTCGAACTCGATTACATGCATCCAAACGAACAGGAGGCAGTTAGAGCATTACTGAATAACATCATAATTGAAGGTACAACTTATCCTCAAAAACAACCTCTCTCCTCATCGGAATTCACAACTTACTGGATGAACCAAGATACTTTTGTAGTTCGACTCACACAGAACTGGCAACCTTACCAGCAGTACGACATATTAGGAGCATTTTTTGTCAAATCTAATTTTCCCGGTCGGTGCAGCCACATTTGTAACGCTGGTTTTATTGTACAACGCGAACTGCGAGGACAAGGAATCGGTCGGCTCATGGGGGAAACAATGGTGGCAATTGCTACTGACCTTGGTTATCAAGCTGTGATGTTTAATTTGGTCTTTGAAACAAATATAGCTTCGTTGCAACTGTGGGAATCATTAGGATTTGAGACAATTGGACGAATTCCTGAAGCCGTAGAACTTAATGATGGTAAATTCGTTGATGCCTTGATGTTGTATCGCAACCTGAGAAAAGTAGCTACAAATTAAAAAAAGTGCAACAAGCGTACCGAGTTAAAATATTTTTCTACAGGTTTGACAAAAGCGTCAAATCTTGGACTAATACAAACTTCGGTGGATGCTCCTGCTCTAAGGGACTTATAACTCAATCACAGACACGGGCATAAAGCGTCTCTACATCTCTTAACTTTTACAACTGCCAGCAATAGTACATAAATGTTAGGATTGCCACAGAGAGAGATAGCGTGCATAGAAGGGAAACAAACTGAATGGGAGAATTTGAGAAGTCAATATCCTTCGATGGACGGGATATTCGACTGAAAGTAGGCTTATTAGCTCCCCAGGCTGGTGGGTCTGTTTTGATACAATCTGGGGATACGGCAGTTTTGGTGACAGCTACGCGATCGCAAGCCAGAGAAGGCATTGATTTTCTACCTCTAACAGTAGATTATGAAGAACGGTTGTATGCAGCAGGAAGAATTCCCGGAGGGATGATGCGGCGCGAAGGTCGTCCCCCAGAACGAGTTATTCTCACCAGCCGTCTTATTGACCGTCCGTTACGTCCATTGTTTCCAACTTGGTTGCGCGACGACCTGCAAGTGGTAGCTGTCACGCTTTCAGTCGATGAACTTGTACCACCTGATGTATTAGCCGTTACCGGAGCATCAATTGCTACATTGATGGCACAGATACCCTTTAACGGACCGATGGCAGCGGTTCGTGTTGGGTTGGTGGGAGATGATTTTATCATTAACCCTACTTACGCAGAAATCGAAAGCGGAGATTTAGACCTAGTGGTGGCAGGTTCGCCGCATGGTGTAATCATGGTAGAAGCAGGAGCTTCTGAGTTGCCCGAACGCGATGTGATCGAAGCGATCGAATTTGGTTACGAAGCCGTACAGGATTTAATCAAGGCACAAGAAGACCTGATGCGGGAACTTGGTTTAGAAATAATCACTGAAGCGGAACCAGAAGTCGATCAAACTTTAGAAAATTTCATCCGCGATCGCGCGACTAGTTCGATCAAAAAAATTCTGGCGCAGTTTGAATTTACCAAAACCGAACGCGATACTGCTTTAGATGAAGTTAAAGCAACCGTCGAAACCGCTTTAACAGAATTAACCGATGATGACCCCATCCGCATTGCTGCAAACAGCAACTCGAAAGCACTATCGAACACCTTCAAAGACATTACTAAGCAGTTAATGCGCCGTCAAATCGTCGAAGACAACGTTCGCGTTGATGGTCGCAAACTCGATGAAGTTCGTCCGGTTTCCTGCCAAATAGACCTTTTACCGAAGCGCGTTCATGGTAGCGGTTTATTTAATCGCGGACTCACTCAAGTATTATCTGCCTGTACCTTGGGAACTCCCGGAGACGCACAAAACTTAAACGACGATTTGCAAGCCGACCAAGCAAAGCGTTACATCCACCATTACAACTTTCCACCCTATTCCGTCGGGGAAACCAAACCCCTACGGGCAGCAGGACGACGCGAAATCGGTCATGGTGCTTTAGCCGAACGCGCATTAACACCCGTGCTACCAGAAAAGCAAGATTTTCCTTACGTAATACGGGTTGTATCCGAAGTCCTCTCATCGAATGGTTCAACATCGATGGGTTCGGTGTGCGGTTCCACATTAGCGCTGATGGATGCAGGCGTACCAATCAAAAAACCCGTTAGCGGTGCAGCTATGGGCTTGATTAAAGAAGGTAATGAGGTGCGCGTTCTTACTGACATTCAAGGTATCGAAGATTTCTTGGGTGACATGGACTTTAAAGTTGCTGGCACCGATGTGGGAATTACAGCCCTGCAAATGGACATGAAAATTTCGGGCTTGTCGATGGATATCATCGCCCAATCAATCCACCAAGCGCGAGGGGCAAGGCTGCACATCCTGGAGAAAATGCTCGCCTGCATCGACGCACCGCGTCCGGAAATGTCGCCTTTTGCTCCGCGTCTGTTAACCATCAAGATCGATTCCGATATGATTGGGCTGGTAATTGGACCTGGAGGCAAAACCATCAAGGGTATTACCGAAGAAACAGGTGCAAAAATTGACATCGAAGACGATGGTACAGTGACGATTTCTGCGGTAGACGAAAGCAAAGCCAAGCGAGCGAAGCTGATTATTCAGGGCATGACGCGCAAACTCAATGAAGGCGATGTTTACGTTGGTCGCGTGACTCGAATTATACCAATTGGTGCATTTGTCGAGTTTCTGCCTGGTAAAGAAGGCATGATTCACATTTCGCAACTTGCAGATTACCGCGTCGGCAAGGTTGAAGACGAAGTAGCAGTTGCGGATGAAGTGATTGTAAAAGTGCGCGAGATTGATAATAAAGGTCGGATTAATCTGACTCGCTTGGGTATCCATCCCGAACAAGCACAAGCAGCTCGTGAAGCAGCAACGAAGTAATCTCCCCGAACCCCGCAATTTTTATGCGGGTAGGGGGTTGCTACTCGTTGGTTTTATAATTAAAAGTGGCACAAACTAAATATTGTGTCGTCAAGTTGGAAGCGTTTGTAGTTGGTCTTTTCGGGTACGACACAACTACAAACTGCCGTACAACAACGCGAGTTTATTGCACGCGCATTAGACTTTATATTAAAAGTGGGTGATGATACCCACACATATACAATACTTATATTTACAAGTGTTTAAAAATCAAATGTATGATATCAAGGTCGAAATTAGCGTAATTCCCACGAACGCTGGTGGTCGTAAAAATCCTTTCTGTAACGGATTTCGCCCGGAATTTAATTACGATGGTGTAAATTGCATCGTCGCATTATCCACTTCGGAGGGTATTGAATGGGTATATCCCGGTCAAACAGTGATGGCATATATAGTGTTTATGAATCCCCACCGTCATGTCGGGAAAATTTATCCGGGGAAAGAGTTTACGCTGATTGAGGGTAATACCGTCATTGCGAATGGGAAAATACTCGAAATATTAGAGCTTGAAAGCGCTGGAAATCGACACTCCTAATCTTGTTGCTATTGCTTGAATATCACCATTCGCACGTTCTTTGGGATGCGAGCATTTCGCCTTGTTCTCGTTCATTTGCAATTGAGACGGTTGTAATTCTAACTCGAATTCCTCATCCCAACTTAGAACCGCACTTGTTTGCTGCGCGTAAACCCCGATTGTCCTATTTTGCCAGGTTAGAATTTTGATAAAAGCCAAGGTATAGATTTTTAACCAAGAGTTGTGAAAATACTCAATTAGTTCTATCTAAAGATTTAGTGTATGTTGGAAAAATGTAAAGTTATAATAACCCAACGTTCATGCTTTCTTTAACTATTGAGCATTGTGAGTGCTAAACCTCTACCTGAAACAACGGCACACGTTCGGATTATCCGCCAATCCTGGCAACATGGCTTGCTAGAAGGAGAAGTGCGTGCGGGTGATTTTGAATGGCATTTCCAATGGGATTTTCGCCAAGGAGAATTGACGGTTAAACCTTCGCAAGGTCGAGCATTAATTAAGGAACCGCTAGGTCGTTTTTTAGAACAGAAGGATTATCAACTCGAACCCGGAGGAGATTATGCTTTTACGATTCGGGCTGATTTATAAAAGTTAGGAGTTAAAAGTTAGGAGTTAGGAGTTAGGAGTTAGGAGTTAGGAGTTAGGAGTTAGGAGTTGGGAGTTGGGAGTTAGGAGTTAGGAGTTAGGAGTTGGGAGTTAGGAGTTAGGAGTCAGAACTATTAGCTGTAAGACGAGCTAAGTACCTTTCGATCAGGAGAATCGCTACAATATCATCGATAGGTCGTGGTGGAGTTCGCATTCCTTCAGGTAAAAATTTAGTCAGCCCTTTAGGTGGGTACATTTGCCAATAGCGATCGCGTGCTTCTAAAGTACTGTAGCGCTCATCGACCAAAATAATATTGATTGCTTGGGATAATTCCTCGTTTAACTGCTTTTTCCAACGTTTTGAAGTGGTTTGATCCCCCATTACAAGCAGCGAAATCGGGAATTTCTGCCGTAACTGCGAAATTTGTGCGATCGCACTTTCAGAAGGGACGACTTCGTGATAGTACAATTGTCGTGACAGTCCCATGACTGCGACACCACATTTGTCCTTACCCGGATCAAAGCCCAGAATCATCGGTTGTGTTGGCGAAAAATTTTGTTCGAGTGTCATATGAATTAGGGAGTAGGGAGTAGTGAATAGGGGTTGGAGGTTAGGATTTGGGGGCTATAAATAATATTGTTTTTAATTGTTAAATTTGATTACTATTTATCTCTAATTTACTCTGTATTTTTCCTACTCCCCATCTCCCCATCTCCCTACTCCCTACTCCCTACTCCCTACTCCCTACTCCCAATTTTCAAGTACTAAAAATCACTTGCCCATTTAAAATTGCAATTAATTTAACCATTAATGGTCCGGCAGTATATGTATCGGAGGCTGCGATCGCTTGAACTTCGATCGGTTGGTCGAGGGTTTGTAATTGAGCTATGAAGCGAAGAAATGTACTGTCAATTTGAATATCCCTTAAAATACTTGCATTTCGAGCGCGAAATTGCGAAGCCGAAATCAATAAATCGAGGCGCTGTCGCATTTGATACGATGTCATCGTTTTCGGATCGGCGGTTGTTGATGCCAAAACCTCGCCAGCTTTAAAGACAATTTGATTTAAAGTTGCATCGGTAAAAAATTCGACGCGCTTTTCACCTCGAACATAATTCCCCGCTGAATAGACTCGCACGACGTATTGACGTCCACTACTAATTTGTTTGCTAAGTAGCTGAATTTGCTCGTTCGAGATTTGCAGAATCTGAAAATCGGCAGGTGGATTGCTGCCTGGTTCGGTTAAATCTACGATCGCCTGACGGTTGGCTCGTTGCAGGAGGTTGATTGCTGCCTCGCGTGCCGCACTCGGTTGCTGAACGCTAACTACTACTTCCGCGATAACTTGACCGCGTATCAATGCCAATTTACCCAGACGCAGGTCGCGGAAAGATTGGTAGTATTTTTCTAACCTTGCAACTTCCTGTTCGAGCGTATCTTGTTGCTTTTCAAGTTCTTTGAGGCGAGATTCGCGTTTCGCTATGACTTGCTCGCGTGCGTTAATCTCGATGTTACGTTCTTGAATCAGTCGGTCAAGACTCAAAATGCGTGCGTCACGGTCTTCGATTGCGTCTTTACGCTTGGCTAACTCGCGGTCGCGTTTTTGAATCGCAGTTTTGGCTTCGGCGATCGCAGTTTTGGCTTGATTAAACAATCGCTCGCTTTCAGCTTTTTGCTCGACAATCTCTTGCTGAAGTTTTTTGCGCTCATCATAGAGGTTTTGCAGTTGCGCTCTAGCTTGTTGGTACTGCCCTGCCACTTGTTGGTACTGCGCTACAACTTGTCCCAATTGCGATTGTGTTCCCCTCAGCTGTTGTTGAGTTCGCGCTTGTTGGGTGATAGTACGGTTGAGTTGGGTTTGGGTTTCTTTTTGTTTTTTGTTTGCCTCTTGTAAATACTTATTTGTATCTTCTAGGCGTTTTTGTGCTTCTGCTTGTTGGTTTTTAGCTTGAGCAAGCTCTCCCGTTACTTGATTGATTTGTGTTTCGGCTCCTTTGAGTTGTACGCGCTTGCGACGCAAATCTTTCTGAATATTCTCCAACTCAAATACACCTTTTCGCAGTCCATCGTCAGCGAGAAACAAAATTCCTAGCGTCGAGCCAGCAATGCCAACGCCTGTTAAAATTGTCACCAGTACTGCCGTATTTTTTGGACGCAGGTTGAACAGCGAAAGGCGTTTTTTACCTACCCGCGTGCCAATGCGATCGCCGACAGTGGCAATCAAGCCTCCGATAATGAGTATTACTGTAATTAGGATGTACGCGGTGGCCATTTTTACCTACCGAAGCTCCAGATACAGCCTACTACTTCCAACAATGTTGTATGGGTTTTAAGAGATTGGCAATATCCGTAATTTAAGGAAATTTTCAGATTTTCCTCCAATGAGTTAGCGAATGACGAATCAAAGACTGTTTTAGCAAGTTAATTCAATTAAAACAAGACAGCTTTATTACTTACAGCAACCAGTAACTAAGTTAACGATTGCTGTAAGTAATAATACAATGACCAACTACATTTAAGTAAATTGGCGACTTAAAGTCACGGGTTTATGCACAGTGATTTTTTTCTTGTGGATTGAAATCATCTTCTTTTCGCGTAAATCGCCCAGCAAGCGGGTAACAGTGACGCGAGTCGAGCCAATTGCCTCTGCGATGGCTTGATGCGATAATTTCAAGTCAATTGTGATTCCATCCGCACAAGGAACACCAAAATCACGACAAAGAATCAACAAAAAGCTTACCAACCTCGAACCCATGTCTCGGTGTGCAAGAGTTTCAATCATCATCTCTGTCTGTAAAATCCGCGAAGAAAGACCTCGCAGCATCAACATGGATAATTCTGGATTTTCCTTGAGCGCTTGTTCCACCTGTTCGATCGGAGCTGATAGCAGTTCTACAGAGGTAAATGCCACTGCATGGTAGAACCGATCCGATTTGTTGCCTGTTAATAACGACAAAACACCAAAAACACTATTTTCCCGTAGTAGTGCTACCGTTATTTCTTCTCCTGCTTCGTACACCCTGGAGAGTTTGACTGCACCTTTGAGAAGAAAATAAACTCGTTCGGCTGGATCGCCGGGGAAAAAGATGGTTTTATTTCGTTCAAAGCTTTCCACAACAGGTGGAAACGCTCCCGTCGCCATCTGACGAAAAACATTTGCTAGGGCCTTATCT
Organism: uncultured Calothrix sp.; assembly: GCA_964242965.1. Classification (GTDB taxonomy): domain Bacteria; phylum Cyanobacteriota; class Cyanobacteriia; order Cyanobacteriales; family Nostocaceae; genus JANNFJ01. Next base: position 17,233 of record CAXTCQ010000143.1, read on the forward strand.
TGTGTCACAATCATCTCCCTTCCCCTACCCAATGCCGGAAAACTAAAATAGATTACCTAAGAATACACCTGAAAAATCAATAATACATTGTCAACGTTTTTGTACTTTCCTATACTCAACCTCGCTATATCAACATTTTGCAATACTATTTGTTCACCATGATACATAATTTTTGTTCTTTCCAGCTACTACTTTTTGACATCTATTTACAAAAACCCTCTTTGAAAGCTTTTATCGAAGAAAAAATTTGCATATCTATGGAATATCTTAAGGAACGGTTACGGAATTTTTTTGCTTCAACATTAGTTAATTAGTCATTCGTCATTGGTCAATGGTCAATGGTGATTGGTCAATTGTTGTGAGAAATGACTTATTTACTACTTATATGTCATGAGTAAAAGAGCGCTACTCTTATTTGATAAGCTTCTTAACAATGCGGCTAGCCGCTCTTTAGCACGAATAACTACTGGTATCAAACAATTACAAATAAGACATAATAGTGAATATAAGCAGATTTAAAACAATGCTGGTAATAAACCCTGTGTATTTATGCTAGGTCTACCTATTTAAACAATGCTGACAGTAAATATTAGATACAACCACTTATCAGATTTCAATCGGGCGAAACTTCGTTAATTTTATCGACAAGTCTTGACTTATAATGCTCAACCATGAACAATCGCATAAATTATATATGTTGGATCTGACTGGAAAAAACGCCCTTGTTACAGGTATTGCCAATAACCGCTCGATTGCTTGGGGAATTGCTCAACAATTACACAAAGCAGGAGCGAATTTAGGCATTAGCTACTTGCCCGATGATAAGGGGAAAATGGAAAAAAAAGTTGCCGAACTCGTTGAACCACTTAACCCAAGCTTGTTTGTGCCTTGCAATGTCCAAAACGATGAGCAAATTCAATCAACTTTTGCTGCAATTGGAGACAAATGGGGCAAGTTAGATATACTTATCCACTGTCTTGCTTTTGCAAATAAAGATGATTTGACCGGTGGGTTTAGTCAAACTTCGCGTGCGGGTTTCAATACAGCTTTAGAAGTTAGTACTTACTCGCTGGCACAGCTAGCAGGTGCAGCAAAACCTTTGATGACGAATGGTGGAAGTATTGTAACTCTTACCTATTTAGGTGGTGTTCGTGCCGTTCCTAATTATAACGTGATGGGTGTAGCCAAAGCTGGCTTAGAAGCAAGCGTTCGTTACCTTGCTGCCGAACTCGGTCCTACTAATATTCGCGTCAATGCCATCTCCGCAGGTCCGATTCGCACCCTAGCATCGAGTGCTGTAGGCGGAATTTTAGATATGATTCATCATGTGGAACAAGTTGCACCCCTACGTCGCACTGTAACTCAAACCGAAGTTGGTAACACTGCCGCATTCTTATGTAGCGACTTGTCTAGCGGTATTACCGGACAAGTGCTGTATGTGGATGCTGGTTATGAAATTATGGGAATGTAAGGAGTTAGGAGTTATGAGTTAGGAGTTAGGAGTTATGAGTTAGGAGTTAGGAGTTAAGAATAAATAATTTGGAGCGATAGATTAATCACTTCCAACTTCCAACTCGCAATTCCCAACTCCTAACTCGCAGCTCCCAAATCTCAACTCCTAATTCCCAACTCCCAACTCCCAACTCGCAACTCTTCACTCCTAACTCTCAACTCGCAACTCCCAACTCCTAACTCCTAACTCTTAACTCCTAACTCTCCTATGCAAATCATTTCTCAACCCGACATTTCCAACTTTCCTTCGCGTGTGGCATTGGTAAGTCGCACAACTGGGGAAACCGATGTCCAAGTTTCGATTAATCTTGATGGTACTGGTGTATGTCACGCTGCTACTGGTATCCCGTATCTCGACCACATGTTGCATCAAATCTCATCCCACGGTTTGATTGACTTGGATGTGCGAGCTACAGGAGATTTACATATTGATGACCATCACACCAATGAAGATGTTGGCATTACAATCGGACAGGCGTTACACAAAGCTTTAGGCGATCGCAAGGGAATTGTCCGGTTTGGTAATTTCCTCGCACCCCTTGATGAAGCTCTAATTCAAGTCGCTTTAGACTTTTCCGGACGACCTCATCTCAGCTACGGGTTGCAAATTCCTACCCAACGTGTTGGTACATATGATACTCAGTTAGTCCGTGAATTCTTTGTCGCTCTCGTTAACCACAGCCAAATGACACTTCACATCCGTCAGCTAGATGGTATTAATTCGCACCACATCATTGAAGCCACGTTTAAGGCTTTTGCCCGTGCCACCCGTATGGCAGCAGAAATTGACCCTCGTCGTGCTAAAACTATTCCAAGTTCTAAAGGAGTTTTGTAAGCCTCAAGCTAAACACATTTAAACTGCATAATATAAACGTTTTATATATCTTGTGGGATGGGCATCCTGCCCGTCCTCTAGATACAACTCAAATGTAAAATAGCTTATGACTCCAACTTTATTTGGTCGCTGGCAAACTCGTTTATTGCTACTTGCTACAGTTGGCGTATTAGTATCTTTACCTTTTGCGCTAGGTTTAATTGGCTCTGGGGGTAATTCGATTTATTTTTGGATACTCGGTTACGTAGCGGTTTTTGGAATTATTTGGGATATCGCTTACGACCAAATTCAGAAATACCGCTGGGATCGAGATTGGCCTGCTGCCTATCAATTATTTGCTGGGATTTGGGAAATGGTGTTTGTTTTTTGTGGAGTCAAACTACTTGGCTTTCTGCCAATTCCAATCCCGAAAGAACAACTTTCACCGGGAATATTTTTGTTGCATTATAGTTTAGTGTGGTTGGCAATATTTATCGTTTCTCAAACTTTGATGCGCGTGATATTTGTCCGCTGGCGTTTTCGCGGTGGACAATGGCTGGGGTAGTTAGTACCCATCGTTTGGCTAAAAGTCCCGCGTAGGGGGGCCGGGATGGCGGGGGCCCACAAAATAAATTGTTAAACAGATAAAAATATTTGATATTTGTGACTCC
>CAXTCQ010000144.1:0-20030 GCA_964242965.1 uncultured Calothrix sp.
GCCTACTGCCTACTGTCTACTGCTTACTGTCTACTGACTACTGTCTAATGTCTACTGTCTACTGCCTATGCCTACTGCCTACTGCCTACTGCCTACTGCCTACTGCTACTATTTACAAAAACATGGAAACGCTTAAATATTTTCTTCCGCAAGTTTGGTTTGGAATCATCGCGTTGTTTCTATTTCTCTACGTCATGTTAGACGGGTTTGATTTGGGAGTCGGTATCTTATCGCTTACCGCTTCCGACGAAGAAAGACGCGGTATTTTGATGACTAGTTTGAGTAACATCTGGGATGCAAATGAAACCTGGTTGGTATTAGTGGGGGGTAGTCTATTCGGTGCATTTCCCCTTGCTTTTGGAACAATTCTCAGCGCTTTGTATATTCCAATCAACGTGATGCTGTTTGGATTAATCTTTCGCGCTGTTGCGTTTGAGTTCCGCGAACATGCTACTCGCAAACTATTTTGGAATCTTGCTTTTGGAATTGGAAGTTTTATGGCTGCACTCGGACAAGGATTTGCTTTGGGTGCAGTGCTGAAGGGAATCAATGTTGATAAAGCCGGACATTTTATCGGCACAACTTGGGATTTTTTGAGTTGGCAATCTGTGTTGGTAGCATTGACATTAATTCAAGCTTACGTGTTGATTGGTTCGACTTATTTAATTTGGAAAACAGACGGCGAGTTGCAGGATAATCATCATAAGACTGCAAGACTTGCAGCTTATACAACTTTAATCGGTGCGATTTTTATTACTATCAGCACGCCGATTTTTTACGCAAGTGCCCGCACCAAATTATTTGAAGCCCCGCTTGTTTATGTCTTTGCTGTCATTCCCGTATTGGGAATATATCTGATTTGGCAGTTAATTAAGAGTCTTGATAACAAGCAAGATAAAGCCCCGTTCATCTGGACAATTCTACTTTTTGTGCTGACATTTCTGGGATTAGGTCTGGTTGTTTTTCCATACATTATCCCCACCGAAATAACTATTTACGAAGCCTCGGCTGACCCTAGTTCGCTGGTATTCATGTTGATTTTTGTGGGTTTTCTAATTCCAATAATGATATTTTACAACATCTATCAATATGTTGTTTTTCGTGGTAAAATCACTAGCCATCAATATGGTGGTGAATGATAGCAATTTGTGAATAGAAACCGGGTAACTTTACGAAGCCCGGTTTCTGGTAATCTAATTTTATAATTTCTTCTCTTTGGATTCTAGCAACCAAATTTTTTCGAGCTTTTTGGTTTGTTGACGTAAAATTTTAGCGCGAATCTCTTTATATATAACTACTTTTATGATTAAAAATACTCCAGCAACTAATACGAGCAAGCTGATTGGGGTATATATATTAGATTTAGTCGGTGTTTGATAATTAGTTTGGTTTGTTACTAATAGGTGTCGCACTTTTTATCTTCCTCATAACTATACTATTTTTTGTCCTAACTAGTATTTAGGTATGAATTCATGCAACTTATGCAGTATTAATTATTATGCTTACAATTAATAAAATTTAATATTTATGAATTAGCCCAATGGGTAAAAAACTGGGCATTTTGACTCGATATTATGCCGAAAGTCCGGGAATGCGGAGAATTTGCCGTTGCTCTAACGTTAAGTCTGGATACTCATCCGCGTTCATAGTAATACCGCACACCAAGAGTTTGTTCAAAGATGTGCAGCGTAAAACAGTCAGCTATCGCTCTCAAACCTAAACTCGATATTTTAAGTGGATAGTCCCGGTGTTCTCAGAATTTGCCGTTGCTCTAGCGTTAAGTCTGGAAAGTCATCCGCGTTATAGTAATATCGTGCCCAAGCGGACTGTTGAGGGGAATATTTGTAAAACAAAGTCCGACGTTCGGTGTTTCCGCACCAGGGAAAAGTACCGTGAGTTAATGCTTCGGTAAAAATAATTGCACTCCCAGCTTTCACTGTCACAGCTTGAACGCAGCTAGCGGGAATTTCTAAGTTTTGCCAAGCTTGAGGAAGCGGAAAATTACTTTTGTGACTACCCGGTATGCAACCAAATCCCCCATCTCTAGGATTGACATCGTTAAGTTCGTATGCAATAGCAGTCAATCCGTTATACATTTTACCTTGGTTGAAAAGATAATACTGACAAGGGTCGTAAGGTGTTCCACCACCATGTAACTCCGAACCAATTGGACCCGCACCTTGGCGGATAACATGAATGTAATCGTGGTCTAAACGAAATTGGGTTCCTAGCAATTCGTTAAGATAGGGTGTAATGCGAGGATTGTCGATTAAATCGCGGTATGGTTTACCCCAACTTAGCAAACAATCAAAGCGAAGTCGGGTTGATTCTGCTTGGTTTTCGATTGCTATTTGCTGATTGAGTACTTGCTGTAATTCAGCGATTTGTTTGCTATCTAAAGCGTTTTCAACAACGATAAATCCTTGCAAGTCGAAAAGATAACGTTCTAAATCAGTCATTTTGTGATAAAGAAGGGTAAGGGGTAAAGGGTAAGGGAGAAAGGACAAATGTAGATAGCATTTCCCACTCATTTTATGTCTTACCTCTAACCCCTTGCCCCTTCTCCCTTGCCCTTTACCTCTTCCCCCTTAACCTTTCCCCCCTTTATATGACAAATTCCAAAAACGTTCTCGGTGAAAAATTAGAGGTTTGCTGCACTTCGCCAATGACAGGTTTCCAACGAAACGGGTTGTGCGATACTGGCCCAATGGATATGGGAGTGCATGTAGTTTGTGCCCGAGTTACCGAAGAGTTTCTTAATTTTACAAAATCTCGCGGTAATGATTTGAGTACACCAATGCCAGAACACAGTTTTCCAGGGTTAAAACCTGGCGATTGTTGGTGTTTGTGTGCTTCGCGTTGGAAAGAAGCAATGGATGCGGGGACTGCACCACCAATAGTTTTGGCAGCAACACATGAAGCAGCATTAGAATATGTGCCCCTTGATGTATTGCAAGAACACGCGATTCATGATGAGAATAAAAGCTAAATACTTAATATTCGATTTTTGTATCGTTGAGATAATGCAAAAAACAGCATTTAATCGGCAAAAGACGGAGAATCTTTCTCATGCTCAGTATGCGTAAAATTCCAATTATGTTGTTACTGGTAACATTTACTCTACTTGTAACAACTTCAACCCACGCTAATGAATCTGAAAAACCGATAGTTACTCGCCTACAGATGCGCGATAGGACTATTTTAATTAAAAATAACGGGGATGGATTGAGGTATTCAGTTAAAGCAGAAGATGGTACAGTATTGAGTGCTAATCTGACAGAAGCAGAACTAGCAAGCAAGTATCCCAATTTATACGAAACTGTTCGTCCATCTATAGCATCTCCTAATGGTTCTCCTGGTATTTGGGCAGGAATGTAAATTTTTGATTTTTATCATCTCTTTGCGTACTTTGTGGTTTAAACCACGAAGACGCATTCGTCCTTGGCGTTGCCGTAGGCTAGGACACAAAGTACGCAAAGAAATATTTTTACATTTAACCCTTTAATAGCCTTAAACCATTGCGACTGTAGCTTTCAATTCAAAAATTCTCTCGATAATATCTTCAACTACCTTATCGGGAGTCGAAGCACCGGAAGTTACACCTACAACAATTTCCCCATCCGGCAACCAATTTTCTGTAATTTCTAATTGTCCATTTAACAAACGGTGTTCGATATTGTTCCTCGATTTAATTCGTTCAACACAATCAATATGGTATGAAGGAATCTTCTCGACTGCAATTTCTTGTAAATGTGTCGTATTCGACGAGTTAAAACCACCAATTACTATCATTAAATCCAGCTTTTCTTCAACTAACCCAAACATTGCATCTTGCCGTTCTTGAGTTGCATCGCAGATAGTATTAAAGCTTTGAAAATGTTCGTTTAATGTTTGGGGTCCATATTTTTGCATCATTGTCTTTTCAAGCAACTTACCAATCTGCTCGGTTTCACCTTTGAGCATAGTTGTTTGATTGGCAATACCAACTCGTTCTAAATCGGTATCGGGGTCAAATCCTTGCGAATGAGAGTTACTAAATTTCGCCATAAATTCGTTTCTGTCGCCACCATGTAGTATATAATTAGCGACATACTCGGCTTGCTTCATATTTAAAACAATCAAATATTTGCCAGCAAACGAACTCGTAGCAATAGTTTCTTCATGTTGATATTTACCGTGAATAATTGATGTATAATCGCCTTTTTTATGCTTTTCAACAGTGTTCCAGACCTTAGAAACCCAAGGACAAGTTGTGTCAACAATTTTGCAACCTTTTTCGTTCAGTAGCTGCATTTCTTGAACGCTAGCACCGAAGGCTGGTAAGATAACAACGTCACCACTGTCCACTACAGAAAAATCTTTTTTATCTGCTTCAACTTTGATAAATTGCACGTTCATTTCGCGCAAACGTTGGTTTACCGAGGGATTATGAATAATCTCATTAGTAATCCAAATTCGTTCGGTAGGGAAATGCTTGCGGGTTTCATATGCCATTGCAACTGCGCGTTCCACACCCCAGCAAAAACCAAAAGCTTCGGCAAGGCGAATTGTCACATCACCGCGTTTGAAAATATAATTCCGATTGCGAATTTCTTGAATTAAATTGCTTTGATATTCCGATTGTAATTGCGTAGCGACTTCCTCTTGATAACCGAAGCCACGACGGTGATAGTTTTCGGAATGCTGGAGCGATCGCTTAAATGCTTTAGTATCCATTGACGCTTATTCAAAAATCTTCAAAATTAACTATATTGTATAGTTTCTTGAGTCCAAATAGTTTTGTAATCAGAAATAGGAAGTATTTAATAGTATGTATGCACTATAGATGATTTAGATCCCCGACTTCTTCAAGAAGTCGGGGATCTGGTCCTCACGAAAGGATTTACTTATTAAGAATTTTTAATAATGCTTGACGATAAATTTTCAAACCTTCAGAGTTAAGATGGTCGCCTTCGGTTGTATATTCTTCTTTGAGGGCATTTTTATTATATAACGGCTGTAAACCTTCGGCTTCTACCTTGATATTTTCCTCAGTTGCAACTCGATTGATGACAGTATTAATTTGCTCAACTCTCGAATTTGATGCCGATAATTTTGGGTTAGAACTAGCGGCAACTGTTGAATAAAAACCGGGAATCAGATAAATTTCATTGGTTTCCATTTGCCTAATTGTTGTAATTGATTCGCGTAGCTTGCTGGCAAATACCTCATCGCTGATTCCATACCAAGCATCATTGCTACCAACTGCAATAATCGCTGTTTGACATTTTACTTTATTTGGGGCTAAAAGTTTTAATTGGTCGCTGAGTGAGATTGCACTTAAACCATTCAAAGCAAAGTTAAAATTACCTTCACCAAGCGACCCCAGCTCCGCAGAAACGGAATCCCCAAATAAACAACCGGAAAATTGCTTATTTTGACTGGCAAGTGTTTGATATTTGACTGCCACTTGCCATATTGGTGACGAACTCAGTTTGTCTTGGGAAGGTGTATTCGAGGAACCGGAATATTTCGCGGCTAACTTAACTATTTCTAAAGCTTTTGGGACATCAATTACTAGCCTGTCACTTGGATAAGCTTCGAGAAAACTAACGACACCTAAACCATCTTTCGATTTTGTACCCAAGATTATGGCAGCACGTAGCGCTTGTGTACCAGCTTCATCGCGTCGTGCAATGCTTTTAGAAACAACCAATAATGCTTGTTTAGCAAGTGGAGTATCGAGTACTTTATTCAAAGCAGCAACATCCAAAGGCATTTTTATCTGTAGCAAATTTTGTAGCTTTTGCTGTGCTTGTGAATCGAGGAAATTAAAGAAGAATTGTAAATTAGAAGAAATTTGCTTTGTTTCTGCATATTTTCGTATATCTGAGACAGGTAAGGACTCTTCGAGTAATCCGTATCTGACGACAATTTGACTTGCTGCGAAACTCGGAGTTTTATCCAACAAACTCCCAGCACCAAAAAATAGTACGCAACCGCAGAAACAGGGTAAAAGGCGATGTAAATTATTCATAGAAGTGGTGATGCAAGCAAATCAAAAAGTCCATATAGAACATGTTCGGATTGCCGACAACTTTTAGAGATAAACTGTTCCAAATAAGGGGAGGACGGATAAATATTTCTGAGAGATTCATGAGTTACTTTCTCCAGCTTCAGTAGCACTAGGCAATCTCAAAATAGTACATAAAGCTACTTCTAATTGGGCTATATAATCATTATCTAGATGTCCAATAACTCGAATAATTCTAGATTTATCGATGACTCGTATTTGTTCGCAAAGAATTACAGAGTCTTGACTTAATCCACTAATCCCAACTGGTACAAAAACGTGAGAGCGTAAAAGCGATCGCCTAATTTTGGAAGTAAATGGCGCGATGATTGTATGGGGGCTAGCAGTGTTTGCAGAATCGATTTGTAAAACTACTACAGGTCTAATGCCTGCTTGTTCTGTACCGACAATAGGATTTAAGTCACATAAAATAACATCTCCACGTCTAACGTTTACCACTTAATTTCACCGCGAGCTAAACGATTTTCGTAATTTTCTAAATTAGATAAATAGTTAGAAAAGTCTGAATTTGTCAATTCTAAAGATTCTGTAAAATCAGATGTATCAATTAATTCCTGTCCTTGATTTTTCCAAAGTAAGTAGTCAATGAAATTACTGACTTCTTGGACTAATGGTTCGGGAAGATGTTGTAACTTCAATATAGTTTGGTCATGTAAAGTCATAGATTTTACCTATTAGCTTGCTATTTATTATTTTACTTTGAGATATTATCACGTACCGAATTCGCGCGGAACCCGTTAGCACAGCCTGCCCAAAGGGCTTAGGGACGCTTGAGAAAGGGTAGTTTAACGCACCATTTTGTTTGAGATGCCAGTCGGAAGCCATAACATCATGCCTAGCAAAACAATTATGATTAAATCTCGCGCAAAGACGCGAAGGCGCAAAGAATATCCGGATTATGATATTTAGTGTGTTGGAATATAAAACTTTCCTCTTTGCGACTTTGCGCCTTTGCGCGAAATAAATTACAAGTCTTTAATCAAATATAATACTATACCGTTTCCCCAATCAAAACCAATTTCCAATCAATACATAAGCCGACCAATAACTAGGTGAATTGTAATTAGGATGCTTGAGAAGTTCTAATTGAGCGTGGCGAACTGCTTCGGCTTTACTGATATTAGAGTCCTTCAACTGTTGGTAAAAGCTACCGATAAATATAGCAGTTGCTTCGTCGTCAATTTGCCATAGTGACGCAACTGTGCTGCGTGCGCCGGCACGAATTGCTATACCAGCAAGTCCGAGGGCGGCGCGTTTATCGCCAATGGCTGTTTGGCAAGCACTCAAAACTAATAACTGTATAGCTTCGGGTCGTGTTTCTTCGCGGCTTTGAAGTAAACTGCTGAATTGTTTGACGTTGATTGGCCCGTCGGCTGCCAAAATATAGGTATCATTGGCACGCGAGCTAAATTTACCGTGGGTGGCAAGATGGACGACATTGAAGGGTGCATCATTGACTTTGCGTTCTAATGCCTTGCTAGTAAATTGTTGGTCGATAAGGGTAGTTGTGGTAACACCTGCTTTAGCGATGAGGTCAAATTCCGATCGGATGGCGGGCAACGGTCCAAAGTTAGTATAGTTAGTCGGAGGTTGGGTTAATCCAGCGGTGAGGGCATTGAGTTTTTCCTTAATCAGGGGTTTGGGGTCGAGGAGTTGCAAGCCAGCGCTGAGGGCAACGGCATAGTTTTCAACTAAGTAATTTTTCCCGTCGTATAGTACTGACATTGGTATATTTCGCAACTGACCATCGAGTACAAACACGAGAGTGTTAACTTTGCTTTTAGCTAGTTCTGACTCGATAGGTTTAATTAACCAGCTATAGACTTTTTGAGATTGGGTTTTTAAATCTTGTAGTGCTGACGGGTCGATTAAATCGCTTCGCAGTTGCGTAATAATTTTTTCGACTTCGGTATCCTTAATTTTAGTGGTGTAAAGCTGTAATGGGTGTTTGGGAATTTTAACAATAACTTGGAGAGAGTCGGGAAGAATAATTGGGTAAAGGATTGCAGATGAAGTGCGTTCGCGTTCGACAATTTTATCTAAAAGCACTTTTTTTCCTTGCAAGCAAGCTTCGCGGAAAAAGTTATCGAGTTCGGCTAGTTGCAGCGCTTCGATACGCTGACGGGCTTTATCTAAGGTTGTTTCGTCGAGTTGCCCTTGTTGATGCAATAATAACGCCACCGACTCGCGGTAAATCGGTTCGACACTTTCACGAAAGTTAAATTGTACATCTTGGTTAACTGCAACCAAGTCGCTACGAAGCGATCGCAATGTTTCGATTGCAGCGTCGTATGATGCTTGAGCCTTCGGTATATCTCCTTGCACTTTCAATATTTTACCGAGTTCCCATTGCAACTGGTACGTGATTTCATTAGCATTTACAGCCTGAGCTAAAATCAATGCTTGCTCAGTTAATTGCCGAGCTTCCCGAAATTGTTGTGTTTTTTGATACAATTTACCCAACTCTCCCAATCCATAAGCTTCTCCCCGCTTGTCGCCGATAGTACGAGCTTGCTGGATAGCCGTAGCGAGGAGGGAGGGGGGAGACAAGGGAGATGGGGAAGACAAGGGAGAAGCTTTCCCCTTGTCCCCCTTGTCCCCCTTATCCCCCTCTTCTAATTTCGTCAAGCTTTGGGCAAAGTTGATACGTGCGTAGATAGTGGTGCGACTGGGGGCAAGTTGGTTGAGTTGGGATTGAATTGCTGGTATAAGACCTTGGGTTTGGCTGTATCTTTTAGTTTCGATGAGTAAGCTGAGGTGATTGAGTTGTACTTGGACTTTGATTAGAGGTGAAGGCGATTGTTTTGCAGCTTGCTGGTAAAAATCAATTGCATCTTCAGGTTTTTGGCGGGCGCGGGCGTTGTTACCCAAGCTGAATAAGCTAGCACTAATTTCCTCAGATATACGTAAGTTTTGAGCTAATTCTAAACTTTTTTGTAACACTGCGTGCGACTGTTCTAAATCGCCAATTAGATGTAAAGCCTCACCAAGCGATCGCAATCCGACTATTTTTTGAGTTGAATTTAGTTGATGAGGCGAAGATTGCTTGAGCAATATATCATTTACCTGTTCGAGAATTTTGACAGCACTACGGTATGAACCAAGAATTTGCAATGCTTGCGCTTGATTTAACCGTGCTGAGACAACACCACTCGTCTCACCCGCTTCATCGAAAATCTTTTCTGCCAATCGCCAAAAAACCAGCGCTTCCTCTGTTTGTCCCGTTGCTAAGAATAAACGTCCTTGAATTAGTAAAGTTTGCGCTAGGATTTTACGATTTTGGGGAGTCGAGGGAGTAGGGATTAGTCCGTAGTCCGTAGGGGTGGAAGAAGTCGGTAATGAATTTCTCCCTACCTTCCCATCTCCCCTTCCCACTACCTCCCCATCTCCCCCATTTCTAAATCCTTGTAATTTCAAACTTTCAGCGATCGCTCGCTTTGCATCTGTCCACGCACCAAGCTGCTGATATGCTAGTGATAAGTTACTCAAAGCCGCAGCTTGCTTTAAAGTTTCGCCCTGTTGCTGATATTCTCGCACTACTTGTTGCAGCACTTGCACGGCTTCAGAAAATCTCCCTGCGTCGTATAAAGTCTTTCCTCCGTCAATTTTTGATTTTGATATATTTGATTTTGAATATTCTATTTTCGATTCTAGTTGAGTTACATATTTTTGATTTGCCACTTGAGGTAAAGGCAATTTTGCCAAACTTGGTAAAGCAAACCCAGAGATTAAATAACTTCCTAAAATTAATGCGAAAAAGATTGCACGCTTCATCTTTGAAATATGCAAACCTAGAGTAAAATTTCTAAAATTATTAATTTTATTAAAACTGTTAAATTGATTAATCAAAAATCTAAAATCCAAATTATACTCCTACTTTTGCCCGGTTATGCTAATTAATTTGGGTTACAAGATGTTGATTTCTGTAAAGGGAGAGGGGCACTCTTCACCCCGCCCCGACAATTAAATTGGCATTGCCTATTTAAAATTATTGAATCGCATTCAGATACTAAATTTGATTCTTGTACAGTTTATAAATATTAGATTACGGCTTCTAACCCTAAAAAGGACTATAAACCACAGAAAAATACAAGCCATTTTCTTGCCAATTACTTTTCCTCGAATCAAGCGAAATTAGAGGAATTCCCCAATCAAACTGTGCATTCAATTGACTACCTAACTGCAACCGCAAACCCAAACCAGTCGAAACCAAAGTACTAGTTTCCACGTTCTGATTCCCACGATTCCAAGCCGTACCCACATCCACAAATGGTACAACTTGTAATAATGTTTGCGATCGCGTTTGCCGCCAAATCGGTAAACGTACCTCAGCGCTGGCAAAAAATCCATTATCAGTCAGCAACGCATCCTGACGATAACCGCGCACGCTTTGCAACCCTCCTAAACCGAACTGTTCTAACGGCACGAGCGGTCGGTCGGCAAATTGTAAGTCGCCACGAATTAACATTAATGTATCGGGAGCGAGTAATCTTACCCATTGGGCTTGTCCGCGCCAAGCATAAAAACGACTATCGGGAGAAGCTGAATTAATTGTCGAATTGAGTGCATCGAGTCCGATACTAAATTGCGATCGCGCTGCAAATACTTGTCTGCCGTCGCGTTGCGTCCATTCTTGGAAAAATCGCACTGCTGTAACGCCGGTTCGTCCGGATTCGTCTGCACCGATTGCTGGAAAGGGTATTTCACCACTAAACAAGCTGGCTTTGCTTTCGCGTCGAGTTAACGACATCCCCACCGCGAATTCTTGATTGGGTTTTTGCAAAACTGGTTGCCGCAGCGTCAATTCGTAATACTTTGAGTACGACTGAATATCGAGGTCATTAAACGGACGTTCGATAACGTCATTATCGGAACTACCAAAGCTAAGTGAGAATGTGCCGTTGCGCGGATTAATTGGCAATGCATAGTTAAAATCGTAAGCATTACTACCGTCAGTATTGGTATAAGATGCGCTGATACTGTCACCAAATCCTAACAAATTTGCTTCGCTAACTTGTACCTGACGGCGAAAACTGCCTACACTGGGCGAACGTCCGTTATCAAGCACAAACTGCGTATTAAAGGTTTTTGTCTCGCGGATTTTTACTTCCAGGGTACTCGAACCCGGACTTGTTCCTGCTGCTAATTCGGCAGAGAGATTTTGGATCAATGGGTTGAGTTGGAGAATTTGCAAAGCTTCCAGCAAGCGATCGCGGTTTAATGGTTTTCTTGTGGCTATCTCTAACCGACTCCGCACGTAACCGGGATTCAATCTGCGCGTTCCATCTACCTTAATTTCTTCGAGAGTTCCTTCCAACACTCGAATCTCAACTACACCATCTTGGAGCTTTTGAGGTGGAATATACGCACCGCTAGTAATGTATCCATTGTCAACATATAACTTAGTAATTTCCGAACGAATTTGAAATAATTCGGCAATGCTAATCGCACGTTTCGTATACTTATCAGTGATTTTGACAAAGTCTTCGCTACTGAAGACTGTGCTACCCGTCACATTAAATTTTGATATTGTAATCGTTTGCGGAACATCTTCGGATGGGGCTTCTTGGGGTGCAGTCGGTGAGGTATTACTGGGTGGAGGCAACAACTGGTCAGGTGGCGGTAGCGGTGTTATCGGTAATTCCGGTAAAGGCTGACTCGAAGGGGGTTTGGTGTCCCGCTGTCTCGGTTGAATTACTGGGGCTTCTTGACTAGGTGTTGGTGTTCCAGTCGGAACTTGAGCTTTAAGTGGTTCTGCTAGAACTGCTATGGCAGTAATAACAACACTCAAGTAAATAAGAGTCTCGGAAACCTGGCTTTTTGAGTAATTTATAGACGACATGATAAAAAGTTTTTATTAATTAAAAACAGAGAAAATAATGCACAATGAAAATCCTGTATCAAATATTACAGTAATTTCGATGATTTTCCTTTGCGCTTCAATAATTCTACGGGAATCGTGGTAATTTTGACAACAATTCCTTAAAAACCCCTATTTAAGCTCGTTTTCGGATAACTGCATAAGTTGATGACCACATCTACCGTACCCCATAAGATAGATATCCTGTCCGGTCAGACGAAATTCCGTAATCCAATAAATACAGTTGTATATTTACTCAGTTGGAAGTAACTCTTAAGTGCCTGTGCAAAATTAATTATATATTCCTGAATACAGAACACAGAATACTGAATACTGAATGCTGAATACTAAATACTGAATACAGTAAAGTAAACAGCAAAAAAAAATATATAAATAATTTTGTGTATGTACTTACTTCCACAACCACGCTAATCAAGAATATCAGGAGAAAAATCATGATAGAACAATTACAATCAAACGACGGCTACGGACAACTGCCAGAGAATGCAACCAAGATGCAGCAATTGCAACACGAACTTGGGCAAGAATTTATGAAAGTCTTGGATAATTCCCAAATCGGCAAAATTCTGGAAAATTATGGTTTCACAGCAGACAATATTATTAAATTCCAAGCTGTTCTTGATTTGCATAAAATTCAACAGACGAATGATGCTTTTAGCGACCAAGAAATGCGGAGCGCTTTAGAAAATATTCCTGGTGCAGGATTAACGTTATTGTCTTGCTGCTGGGTAACATCCCCCATTGTTCGTTGCGTTCCCTGCTAGGCTAAGGTACGTTAAGGAAGTTGCACATACAATAGTTTTATGTCTAATTCAACTCACCTACTTATAGCTATTTTCAGCTAATTGAACCGGACTACTAGGTTGTAAGGGCACGGCACTGCCGTGCCCCTACATGTGGTCTATTTACACTTGTAAACTGCTGTAAAACAAATTTCCGAAATAAACCTGCTTCTTATGTACTTAGACGCGCCAAATCGATGTAGTGTTATTTATGGTGTAGTGTCACCATCATTTGGTAACTGCAACTTCGCGTAGAAAGTAAGAAGTTTATATGGGTAATTCTTGGAACTATTTAGAAAAGCTAAGTTTTAATTTAGCTAGCGTATCTATTACAGTTTTTTTACAAACGTTGGTATTTTCCGCAAATTGTGCATTAGCTCAAATCACCCAAGACTTTACCCTGCCAAATAACTCTCGCATCACCACCGTCGGTAATATCCAAAAAATTGAAGGTGGAACCCAAGCGGGAACCAATCTATTTCACAGCTTTGAGCAATTTTCTGTACCGACTGGAAATACTGCTCACTTCAATAACTCGATTCATATTCAAAACATCATTAGTCGAGTTACGGGAAAATCTATCTCGAATATCGATGGTATAGTTAGCGCTAACGGCAGCGCGAACTTATTTCTTATCAATCCCAACGGGATAATTTTCGGTGAAAATGCATCTTTAAATATTGGTGGTTCGTTCATAGCAACCACAGCTAGCAGCTTAAACTTTGCCGATGGGACTAAATTTAGCGCTACTGCCCCTCAAAATACATCCTTACTGACAATCAGCGTTCCGACTGGCTTGCAATTTGGGACAACATCTGCCTCAATTCGCAATCAATCGCAAGCGAGTCCAGATGGTGCAACTAGTGTCTTTGATGAACCCGTTGGTTTACAAGTACAACTAGGCAAAACCTTAGCACTAGTGGGGGGTAATATCACGCTGGACGAAGGAAGATTAACCGCAGCAGAAGGAAGAATCGAATTAGGAAGTGTTGGTAGTGAGAGTTTGGTTAGTTTGAACCCAGTTAAAGAAGGTTGGATTTTGGGATATGAAAATGCTTTGAATTTTCAAAACATTCGATTAACTGGACGCATTAACGATTTTGAACATTCATCGATTGTCACAACTAGCGGTGAAGGCAAAAGTGGTAGTATCCGAGTGCAAGGTAATTTGGTAGAACTCGTTGGTTCTGCTTACTTAGTAAACGCTAACTTCGGTACTGAGGATGGTGGAGATATTACAATTACTGCTAATAAATTATCTGTTCGGGATGGAGCGCAAATTATCAATCCGGTACTAGGTTCGGGTCGGGGAGGAAATATAACTGTAAATGCCTCCGAATCTGTTGATGTAGCGAGTATTTTGATTGCAGATAATACCCCCATTTTAAGTGCAATATCTACTGCAACCGGAAAAAGCGGAAATGCTGGGGACGTGACTATCAATACTGGTACATTGCGGATTCAAAATGGGGGACAAGTTACAGCCGAATCGAGTGGAGAATTAAAAGAATTAGTGTCTTTATCCTCTTCCTCTTCTCTAAAATTATTATTCCCAGCTACGGGAAAAGCTGGAAACTTGACTGTCAATGCCACATCGGTCGAATTAAGTGGAAAATTAACAGATAATTACGTTAGTACTTTGTCTGCATCAACTCTCGGTTCGGGAGATGCTGGAAAATTGACGATAAATACAGAACAATTAATTATTCAAGACGGTGCAGAAATTAAACTTAGCAGTGTAGTCGATGGCGATCGCTCCTTATATCAGGGAGATAGACGCAATTTAGGTAAAGCAGGTAACTTAAATATTAATGCTCGTTCGATACTCCTCGATAATCAAGGAAGAATTATATCTGAAACCGACTTAGGTAAGGGTGGAAATATTAACTTACAGGTGCGAGACTTACTAGTAATGCGTCGCAACAGCCAAATCTCAACAAATGCAGGTAAAATCGAAGCTATCGGTGATGGTGGCAATATTACTATAAATGCTCTTGACGGATTCATTGTTACCGACCGCGAAAATAACGACATTACCGCGAATGCTTTTGATGGAACTGGTGGTAGAGTCCAAATCAACGCTACAGGCATTTTGGGTATCGAACCGCGTAGTCGAGCATACATTGCGACACAATTGCCGAGCGAACCAAATCAACTTGACCCCCAGAAATTACCAACTAGCGATATTACGGCAATTTCCCAGAGTAATCCGAATTTCAATGGTGCAGTGATTATTAATACTCTCGATATCGACACGAGTCGCGGATTAGTTGAACTTCAGCAGCAACCGCAAGAACCAAAATTAGCCCAAGCTTGTCAGCAAAATATAGCTTCAAACCAAAGTCGATTTGTGATGACTGGACGTGGTGGTTTAGCTGCTAATCCAACGGAGGTGTTAAGGAATAGCAATGTCCAAGTTGATTGGATTTCCTTAGAAAAGGATGTGGAAACTACAAGTTCGGTGCAACCTCAAAATCGAACCCTCGGTGTTATTACTCCTTTGACTCCTATTATTGAAGCACAGGCGTGGGTTGTAGATAGTCATGGTGATATTGTGTTGGTAGATAGTAGTGGTGGGGTAATTTCTCACAGTTCGGGTTTTAATGTGGCGACCTGTGGAGTATAGAACTGTTAGATAATTTACGATCACCTGTGTATAAAAAATATATTTTCACCACTGAATTTAGATATCCATCTAAAAAACACATCTTCTGGCAGAGATTGCTGGCAGTGTTAAACATCATATAATTAGCACATCATAATAAACAGTTTTTACTGGACGCAAACCTATGTCTCGTTTAACTCAAATCATCCAAAATAGTTTTATCCGTATTCTCGGTTTTATTTCTGTCTTTTTCAAAAGTATCGCTAATCTCTTCCAAAGAATCTTCAGTTTTTTTGGATTAAGTCAGCCTGATTACTACTTAGATGCCGATAATGCACAAACCGCAAAGCGAAGCGAAGCTACTAAACAGCTAATTGAAACAAACCAGCCTGCGATTGAGAAGCGGACGGCAACTAGCAATCGTCGTAAATCTAATGATAAGCAAATGGATTACTATCTCAAAATGGCAAGTGAGATTCAAAAGAACCAGAAATAATCTGACTCAGTTGTTGTGGGACGGGCAGAGTGCCCGTCCGAAAATAGTTTCTTAAAAACACTATTACTACAAATTCTACTCAAAATGTCGGGTTTTGTTACCCTACGTATCGCTACTAGCATAGAAGCTTAATTTCCTAATTCTTGCGAACGATTTGTAGCAGCTTTCACTGCTTGAATTAATGCCGAACGAAATGCGGCTTTCTCTAACTCGGCAACCCCTGCAATCGTTGTACCACCGGGACTAGTAACTCTATCTTTCAACTCGGCTGGAGACATTTCGGTTTCGTTTAGCAATTGCGCTGTACCGAGTACGGTTTGCAATGCTAATTTTTGAGCCACTGCACGCGGTAAACCTGCTGCTACTCCACCATCTGCAAGCGCTTCAACCATAATTGCTACATATGCAGGACCGCTACCCGATAGTCCGGTGACTGCATCCATCAAGCTTTCAGATACTTCGACCACTTCACCAACTGCGGAAAATAACTGCCGTGCTGTGTCTAAATGGTTGCCTTTCGTATACGCACCCGCACATATCGCTGTAATTCCCGCACCAACTGTAGCGGGCGTGTTAGGCATAGCGCGAATTATTGGCAAACCCGGAAAACCTACTTCTAACTGCGATAAAGACACTCCCGCTAAAATTGATACAACGAGCGGCGATTGACTTTGGTCGATATATGGAGAAAGTTCTTG
This sequence comes from uncultured Calothrix sp., assembly GCA_964242965.1. Taxonomy (GTDB): domain Bacteria; phylum Cyanobacteriota; class Cyanobacteriia; order Cyanobacteriales; family Nostocaceae; genus JANNFJ01. The sequence goes on from CAXTCQ010000144.1 coordinate 16,536, forward strand.
TGCGATCGCGGTGAATACTTGCGGCTTGATTGCCAAAAATACTACTTCTTCGCTGTTTATAAATACTAGGCTGTTATCTGCCGTCACCGCGACTTTATATTTCTGGGCTAAAAAATCCTGACGCGCTGGTTGCGGTTCGCTAACTATAATTTGCGATGGTTCATATATACTAAGATTAATGAGGCGGGATAAGAGCGCTTCTCCCATTACCCCGCCACCAATTAGACCAAATTTTACAGACAAAGCAAATGTACCCTAATTAAAATCTTGACCAAGCCTAAATAAATAATATCGTTTCATTCAAAAATATTTCTATTAGACGAAACAGAATATCTGGCAAGGACTTTTAACTTCATAATCTCAAAGTCAAAATATTAACGCAATCGTAACTTCCCGCCAGCAAATCACTACAAAAACGCAATCAAACCATGATTTGGAATTTTAGATGCAATCCCTAACCTAAAACCCCAAATCGCACATCCCTAAATTATTGTGCCATGCGGTTTGGTTCGCTTCCCCAAGTTTGATTGGGTGCGGGTGTCCGTGGACGAACAGGCGGTTGAGGCACTTCGTGTAGGACTCCGCCTTGGGTGCTGACTTGCACGCAGCTTGGTGTAAACAAAAAGATGCTTTCACCAATCCGCTCTTGATGTCCATCAAGGGCGTATGTGCCACCTGCAACAAAATCGACTGCCCGCTGCGCTTGGTCGGGATCCATAATGGTCAAATTTAATACTATCGACTTCCGCTCGCGCAGTGCCAGAATCGCTTGAGGCATTTCTTCAAAGGTACGCGGTTCGAGTACCAATACTTCCGAAATCCCATTCAGCGCACCGGGCATTCCAATTACATTATTCATTGCCGTCTTAGTCCCCGTTGCTACATCAGTATTCATTGTAGGCATTGGTTCGCGCCAACGTCGATTAGTTGCGGGAGTTTCTTGAGAGACAGCTGCTGCTGTTTGAGGAGGATTTTGTTCTTGATACAGATTTTGATAGTTATCTGCATCTACTTCCTCGTAGTATTCCTCGTATTCGACTGGTTCATTCAAACCAACAAAATCTCTGAGCTTAGAAAATATATTGTTCATTTGGACAGGCTCCTGGTGCTAGTCACCTTGAAATAGGATGACAATAACTACTTGTTAGACAATTTTGGATACTATCGGACAGTTCACTTAGGAATTCCCAAGAATTCTATCGTTGTTTGTAACATTTATCGCGCATTTAGGTCGTTAACTTGACGTTTTTTTCAACGTTAGCAAATTGACTACACGCAATAATGAGTCCGAATTATACACTAATCTGTCCGCGAAAAATAGTTTCTTTAGTTCCATATCTTCTATGGATTCACTTTAAGTAAATACTATACTTTGGGTGACTTAGTGAACCAGGAAGCAAAAATTTTTTACGTATCAAATTACCTCAGTGTTGAATGTAGGTTGCTGTTAGCTGCTGCTTGCATTTTATGCACTATGGCAGATGTCAAGATATTAGAGTTAACCTAAATCTGCATTTTGATACATTAAAAGGCTTTACACCGAACGCGCTCCAAACAGAATTGTTCCCAATCTGACCATTGTTGCGTCCGCCTGTACAGCTAGTTTATAGTCGCTAGACATCCCCATTGACAGTTCCTGCATTTGAATATTTGACCAATTTTGCGCTTTGATTGACTCTGCCAACTCACGAGTGCGATAGAATACATCTAAGGTTTGCGAATCATTTAATCCCAGAGGGGGAATTGTCATCAAACCTTGAATTTGTAAATTTTTGTAACTGTCAAGTGCTGGTAAGTCAGCTAAAAGTTCGGGTACAGTCCAGCCAGATTTATTAGCATCGGGGAGGATTTTGACTTGCAAGCAAACGTAGGGAGTGACATTGAGTTGGGCTGCCAGTTCGTTGAGACGTTGTGCAAGTTTGAGATTATCGACGGAGTGAAGCCATTGGAAAAGTTCAAGAGCTTTTTTAGCTTTATTGCTTTGTAAATGCCCGATGAAGTGCCAAGTGATATCGGGCAAATCCTGTAACTCAGCTTGTTTGGTTGCAGCTTCTTGGATGCGGTTTTCGCCAAAATCACGAATTCCTGCGGCATAGGCAGTACGAATTACCTCCGCAGGAAACTGTTTGGTAACGGCAATTAACCGGACAGAATCGGGGAGTTGAGCGCGAATAGTACTGATGCGAACTGATAGATCGTGATGAGTGCTATCGCTTGTAGAAATTGTCATTGGAATGTGCGTTGGAAAACACCTTGAAGTTGATCGTACTCATTCGATGGTCCGGAGCGCCGCAGGCTACGCAAGCGATTTTCTAACATCATGCGTGCCTCAGTGCGTCCGATCGGCTGAAACTTCATACCTTTCCCTTCGGAGGTGACTAGGAAAAACAAACGTTGGGCGTAAAGTGTTGTGAAGAGTTCTTGACTTTCATCCACCATGCAAATCCTATAGAGCAAACCCCAAGTTGGATGATTTAGGTAAGTTTCTGGGCTTTCTGAGTTCATCTACTACTGAAGGTATGAGTACATATAATCTTTTCGCTCTGCTCAACGAAAATTCAGACAATAGTTGAGATATTTCGCTGAATAACGTTAAAAATACGAAAAGTTGAACCGAGTATCAGTCATTTGGCGTGGGTTGTGCCATCAGGACAGGCGTTAACGGGGTGTTGTTTGAGTCTCCGCGATTAAAATTGCAGTTGCGATCGCATAATCTCGATCGTGACTCAAACTCAATTGCCACTCTGGAGAAGAGGGGTAAGGGGGAAAGGTCCAAGGGGAAGATGGAGAGGTGAATAACATATTTTCTTCTACTCCCTTGTCTCCCTTGTCTCCCTTGTCTCCCTTCTCCCCTCCCAATCCTGCCATAATAGTTGCAGCATTATTGTATAGCACGACATATGGCATACCGCTAGAATAACGGCGAATTTCCACATCAGTATAGCTGACTCCTCGCCATCCTGTCCCCAGGGCTTTGACCACAGCCTCTTTTGCTGCCCACCGTCCAGCTAGCTTGTTGATTGATGTACGAGTTAAGGTATCGCTACTGCAATTTTGCTGCTCGTAATTCGTATACACCTTTTCCAAAAAGCGTTTTCCAAAGCGTTCGATAGCCGCTTGGATTCTGGGAATATAAACAATATCGGTTCCGAGTCGAATCACGCTTGTTAGGGAGTAGGGAGTAGGGAGTAGGGAGTAGGGAGTAGGGAGTGAGGAGTGAGGAGTTAGGAGTTAGGAGTTAGGAGGAGCAAAGATGTAGAGACGCTTTCTTTCGCGTCTTAGGAGTTAGGAATTTTTTTACCCTTTACCCTTTACCCCTTTCCCCTTTCCCTTTCCCCTACTTTTTGTAGTGCTGCAAGCTGTGCTTGAGCTTTGTGGAGAGATTCGTACCATTCGCGTTCTGGGTTGCTGTCTGCGACGATTCCTGCTCCAACTTGCCCCCAAAAGGTGTTAATTGGGGGAGTGAGGGGAGTGTTTTATCTTTTCAATTTATCC
>CAXTCQ010000145.1:0-20009 GCA_964242965.1 uncultured Calothrix sp.
CTTTCTCCCCTTCTCCCCCTTCTCCCCTTCTTCCCTACTCCCTACTCCCTACTCCCTACTCCCTCATTCCCCATTAGGTGACAATTTTTATGTCTGTGCCGCCACTGCGCTTGGGCAACAACTTTGAATCGTACATCAGTGGCGAGGTGATAATTCATCCGAGTGCAGTTATTGCACCTGGGGTGATTCTCCAAGCGGCTCCAGATAGCAAAATCACGATTGGTGCAGGAGTATGTATTGGCATGGGGTCGATTCTCCAAGTTGATGCAGGTACTCTGGAAATCGAAGCTGGGGCAAACTTGGGAGCCGGTTTTCTGATGGTTGGCAAGGGTAAAATTGGGGCAAATGCCTGCATTGGTGCGGCAACGACTGTTTTTCAAAGTTCGGTTGCACCGGGACAAGTAGTTGCAGCGGGTTCGATTTTGGAAAATAAAGGTTTAGATGCTAATGCCGTAACTCTTGAAGATGTGAATGGCATGAATGGAAGCAAAAGTCAAGATTCTGTTCATCAAAATTCGACTTTAAATGGCAAGCAAGCACAACCAGAAGAAGCGGTTGTTTTAGATGATGAAAAAGTGGATGTCTGGTCGAATAGCGTGCCAACTACGCGATACTTCCGAGGTAAATCGCATTCAAAACCAACAAACACCACTACAATTGGAGATACTACAATAGAAAATGTAGATAATGCCTTACTATCCCTAAACCAAAACCAACCGCCACCAGAATCAACAGCAATTGAACCTTCTACTCCACCAGCGAATAACTTTGCTGCTCACATTTACGGACAAGGCAATGTCCAACGACTATTACTTACTTTATTTCCCCATCGGCAGTCCCTAAATAAAACGATATCTGACGATTCGTCTGATTAAGTGTTATCTCTTAAGTAAGTTGACACCCATAAAGCGAACCTAAGAAGATTGTTAGTTGTTAGTGGTTAGTTGTCTGACTACAATTAATAATCAGCGATTAACATATTTACGCTTAGAAAGCATTAACTACTTAAGTATCAGTTGAGTAAGTATCCTGGAGAACTAACAAAGCATGGAGGCATACAATCAACGACCTAGCACTAGAGGGGCTGCGCGTCGTCGCAACGATTACAGCGACACTGCTTTGGGATTAGTATCAACCCGCAGCTTTCCAGCAATTGTTGGAACTGCGGATGCGATGCTCAAATCGGCTGGGGTTCATTTGATTGGCTACGAGAAGATTGGCGATGCACACTGTACTGCAATTGTACGGGGTGGAATCGCGGATGTTCGTTTAGCTGTCGAAACCGGCGAACGAACTGCAAAAGATTTTGGTGAGTATGTTTCGAGCTTAGTAATTCCGCGCCCGTTCCCAAATTTAGATGTCATACTTCCGATTACCAATCGTATAAGTGAAATTGTTGAGGGTGAGTCATACAGTCGTTTGAGCAACCAAGCGATTGGTTTAATTGAAACGCGGGGCTTTCCAGCGATGGTTGGAGCCGCAGATGCGATGCTCAAAGCCGCAGATGTGCAACTGGCAGCGTATGAAAAAATCGGTGCGGGGTTATGTACGGCAATTATTCGCGGTTCGGTTGCGAACGTCGCTGTTGCAGTCGAAGCTGGAATGAGCGAGGCAGAGCGAATTGGCGAACTTAACGCGGTGATGGTGATTCCTCGACCGTTGGATGAGTTGGAACTGACTTTACCAGTAGCTAAGTGCTGGATCGAAGAACGGCAACCGCTGAATATACCACTTAATATTAAAGAGCCAGTTGTTGAAGTCGAAGCAGTAAGACTGCCAGATTTAGCACAACTTCCTCTCAAAATAATAACTACTGAAGAACTGTAACCTCCTTAGTTTAAGTATCTGTTGAAGTATCCGTTGAAGCATCCGTTGAAGCATCCGTTGAAGAAAACGTTGTACACACCTATTGGGTTATTGGTAAGTACAACGTTGTTTACTATCCCCCAAGAATTACCTTCAAGGTGTGTAACGTTACAGCAGTTCCACACGGGTTTTTTTGTATGGAACTGAAGCTGGAAGGCATCTTACGCTTTGCTTGTTGTTTTGATAATAGCTGTTTCATGTCATAAAGAAAATACCAATATTATAATAACAAGCATCAATAAAAATCTATAGCTAATCTTAGCCTTCAGTTTTAATAATTGTAAGAATAGACTTTCATTTACGATCTAAAAACTCTCTGGTTTTATAGGAATAGTACTGCCTTATTTGCAAGTGTTCTGTAATACTACAGTTATATAGTAATGTCGTTTGAGGTGTAAGATTACTCGTTATGGTTGTCTATGGTTAGTGGTCAGTGGTCAGTGGTCAGTGGTTAGTAGTTATTGGTCATGAGCAAATAACAACTAACAAATAACAACTAACAAATAACAACTAACAAATGACAACAAACCTAATGAAATTGACAACTCAAATCAAATTACTGTAACAATAAACTGCAATTAGAGGAGAATTACCGTTGAACCAAGCGACCCTACACCAGTTGAAGGTGTTCGAGGCGGCGGCGCGTCACGGCAGCTTTACTCGCGCCGCAGAAGAACTCTTTCTGACCCAACCAACTGTTTCGATGCAAATCAAGCAACTTACCAAATCGGTAGGTTTGCCTTTGTTTGAGCAGGTTGGAAAACGACTGTATTTGACCGAAGCCGGAAGAGAATTATTTGCTACTTGTCGTCAAATTTTTGAAACAATAGCTAAATTTGAGATGAAAGTAGCAGATTTAAAAGGGCTAAAACAGGGGCAACTACGTTTGGCTGTAGTCACAACTGCGAAGTATTTTATTCCGCGTTTGTTGGGTCCTTTTTGTCAGTTGTATCCGGGAATTGATATCGCTTTGCAAGTAACAAATCATGAAGGCATTCTCGAACGGATGACGGCGAATCTTGATGATGTATATATTATGAGTCAGGTTCCAGAGCATCTAGACGTGAATTTCCAGGCGTTTTTGGAAAATCCTTTAGTTGTTTTTGCTTCAGCAAATCATCCACTTGTCAATGAAAAAAATATTCCGATTCAGCGGTTAGCAGATGAACCTTTCATTATGCGAGAACCTGGTTCGGGAACGCGCCGTGCCGTCCAACAACTATTCGACGAGCATGGTATAACAGTGAAAGTCAAGCTGGAGTTGGGTAGTAATGAAGCGATTAAACAAGCGATCGCAGGTGGATTGGGCATCTCGGTGTTATCGCGCCATACCTTATTACCAGTAGTGGGAGATTTAGCAATTTTGGATGTCGAGAATTTCCCAATCAAACGCGATTGGTTTATGGTTTACCCCAATGGCAAGCAATTGTCGATTGTAGCGCGAACCTATTGCGATTATCTGTCGGATGCTGCTAAAGAGTTTGTGGATAAAAATACTTTACCCCCTGCTGTTAGTAGCACTGTAGAAGTGTAAATTCTGAGTGGGACGGCTTTGCTTTGCTTGTTATCTAAAATTAGTAGGTCGGCGTGAATAAAATAAATTTTGCCTTGATAGTTGTTAACTCTTAGTTGCCAGATGCCATTGCATCTTAACAATTATTTACATGACGCACGTTTATTTTCGCCAACTTGCTAAATATACATCGTTATGATACGTAAGTCTGGGAATGAGAGGGTGCAGTTTGCTCGATATAGGTAGTTTACGCTGCCATCAATTAAAGTTCTATATTAGAAAAAACAGCAATTCCAAAATTTAACGATAAAAATAAGGAAAACCTTTTGTGGTTAATCCGATTGCAACTACAAGCAAAACTGTAGAAACCCAAATTACAGCCGTTACAGTTTACACCAATCAAGCCCTTGTGACGCGCCGAGGTGCAGTCGAACTGACGGTTGAAGATAATATATTAGTTATAAATCATTTGCCAGTAACTATCGAAGCCGATTCTGTAAGAGTGAGTGGAAGCGGTAGAATCGCGGTACGGTTGTCGGGGGTGAGTTTAGCTCGTACTTTTACGAGCGAACCTGTTGCAGCACGAGTTGCACAACTAACGCAGCACATCGAAGAATTAGAATCGGAAATGAGCTACTTGCGATCGCAAATTGATGGTTTAGCATTGCAGTCGCGGTTTATCGAAGGGTTGCGCGAAAAAACCGAAGACCCTTTTGCTCAGAGTATATCGCGCAGAAATCTTAGCCTCAGCGAAACTTTGGATTTTGTTAATTTTCTCGGCAGTCAGTATACCGAATACGGTATTGCTACAAGAGATTGTACCAACCGCAAAAACGAAATCGAAAAGGAATTACAAGCGCTTCGTCAACAACTTCAGCAAATTCAAACACCCCACCCGAAAGAAAGCTTTAATTTAGTTATACCGATTGAAGCTGCGGGAACTGGTGAATTTGAACTGGAAGTTTCCTACATTGTTAGAGATGCTAGCTGGACACCGCTTTACGATATGCGGGTAAATACCAACAGCAATATTCTTCTTCTCGGTTATCTCGCCGAAGTAACGCAAAACACCGGAGAAGATTGGGATGGTGTGGCGCTAACCCTGTCTACAGCTAAACCTGGACTCGGTACGTTACCACCTAAACCAGAGCCTTGGTATATTACAATACAAGATAATTATAGTCGTCGTCAGCGTGCTGAACATAGATTATCAGCTACTCCCGCGCCAATGCTAGCTAGGGCTGCTAGTAGCCATGAGGATGATTACGAAGGCCAAGAAATAGCAGCAAGTATTATTGAAGCTGAAACTGTGACAGCCGAGGTATTAAAAGAAGGCAGCGTCGTATCATTTAAGTTAGGTAGTGGTGGGAATATTCCGAGCGATCGCACACCCCACAAAACAGCAATTTCCAACGATGATTTTCCTTGTCGGTTTGAGTATGTAGCAATGCCGCGTTTGGTTAGTTTTGCTTATCTCCAGGCAACGGCAAAAAACCCTGCCGATGGTGCAACATTATTACCAGGTAAAGCAAATATTTTTCGCAATGATACATTTGTAGGGGCAACGCAATTAGAAAATATTGCACCCGGACAAGAATTTACGGTTAATTTGAGTATTGATGAAGGGTTGAAAATCGAGCGCGAATTAGTCGAACGTCAAGTAGATAAAAAACTAATTGGTAGCGATAGAAGAATAACTTATGCTTATAGATTAATAGTTACGAATTTGCTCGACCGAGAAACGAAGTTAAAATTAACCGAACAAATTCCAAAAAGCCGTCACGAACAAATCAAAGTCAAGCTGATTCGTAGTAATCCGCAAATTCAAGTTGGTGAAATGGGAATATTGGAATGGGTATTAGGTTTAGCACCGCAGGGGAAACAAGAGGTTTTTTATCAGTTTGCCGTTGAGCATCCAGCGAATTTTAATGTAGTTGGTTTGGATATTTAGGGAATTTTGCTAGTTAGTAGTTGCCATTAAATAGTATTAAAGTTTAGTATTTGTAGGGTGCGTTAGGACGAAAGTCCGTAACGCACCAAAAACTTAAGATGGTGCGTTACGCTACGCTAACACACCCTACATATATTTTCAAAAATCTTCCGAGGAGTTTTATAGCTTCTTGTGACGATTCAGTACTAAATTCTTCTTGCATGAATATGAAATTCTCCAAGTGGTTTATCGATACCTTTGCGTTTTTCAAGCACCCAACGACTACCTCGCGTCCGCAAAGTTTCTAGTTCTAAAATTTCAAAACCATTCTCTTGCATTAACAGCGACAGTAATTTCTCTGTCTGGATATGAACTCCATACAAAGCCGCATCTGCTACAACAATATGTGTATTACTTTGAGGTCGTAGAACCCTTTTTAATTCCCGTAATACTTGCTGCATTTGTGCGAAGTAAGGATATACAAGCAGATAATAGTCTTTTTTACCATTTTTCAGTTGCCTTTGTTGCAGAAGTTCATTGACTATTGGTTGCAACTGAGAACGAAAATTTGCTGATAAAGTGTCTGAAAATAAACTTTGATTCCGCTTTAAGTCGCTGGGAACCGTTGTAGTATTTATAATTAATCGGCGGCGCACTTTTTCTGTAATCTCACGCCAGGAGCCTGCATAACGCCAAAAATAAAGTTGCATCCGTGTCATTTCGGCGAAATCAAAATTGTTGAGATAAGGTGGCGAGTTTCATTCAAAGTAGAAAAACCTATAAATCTAGTTTTCTCAATTGAATTTAAGGCAGTCGTAGGGGCACGGCAGTGCCGTGCCCTAACAATATCGTAAGCTGAACTAAATCTAAATATCTTCGGAGAATGAAACAGCCCTGATATTTCTTTGCGAAGATATTGTAGTTATAGCAGCTAATAAATTTTGTTGGTTTAGATATTTAGGGGATTGAAATTTTTCTCGTTCCCATATATAGAGAAGTGGGAACGTATAGACGGTAGACTTTACTTCCATTTACAACTATGGAATATCGTGTTGCACTTTTGGAATATATATTAGTATTTAATTACACCTGGGCAACGCTTTTGAATGAACAGCGATAAAATTAAAATTTTGTTTTTAGCATCAGATCCAAGTGATGCATCCCGACTGCGTTTGGGACAGGAGTTCCGGGATATCCAGGAAAAACTGCAACTGGCGAAGTATCGAGAGAAATTTATGCTAGAGCCAAGAATGTCAATGCGTCCTGGGGATATTAGTCAAGCGATACTAGATATCGAGCCTCATATTATACATTTTTCTGGTCATGGTGAAGCCACAGGTGAACTGTGTTTTGAAAATGAATTGGGAAAAAATCAGCCTGTAACCCCCGATGCTTTGGCTGCATTGTTTGCCCTTGTTGATGAACAAATCAATTGTGTTGTTTTAAATGCTTGTTATTCAGAGATTCAAGCGAAGGCTATTTCCGAGCATATCGATTTTGTGATTGGCATGAATCGAGCGATTGGAGATAAAGCTGCGATCGCATTTGCAATTGGGTTTTATAAAGCTCTTGGTGCGAATCGTCCATTTGATAAAGCATACAAGTTTGGCTGTGCAGAAATTCAACTGCAAGGTATACCAGAACATTTAGCTCCTGTTCTTTACGAAAAAAAAAATGCCTAAAAAATATCGAACCAGCTAAATATATACTTGTACTCAGCGCTACTATTAACGAAATCGATAAACCACGAGCAGAAGCCCTTATTGCCCATTTACGCCAGATATCGGGAGATGCATCCTTGACACTACAACGAATCGAGGCAGGCAGTGTAAAGTTAATTTTAGAAGGCTCCCCAGAAGGATTGGAGCGAATTTTAGCTTTATTCAATGAGGGGGAGTTAACGGAAGTATTGGGTATTGCCGTTCAAGGTGTAGAGGTTTTAGCAAACCAAGAACAAGCGATCGCAACCTCGCAGTCTCAAGTATTGATAGGAGCAACACAAGAACCTGTTGTTAAATATGAACGATATGCCCTTGTTGGTGGTAAGAGTGGGTATAGTCGGTATATCATTGCTACACGAACGGTTGCGGAAAAGTTAGCTGAAGATTGGCACTCACGTTTAGCTATTGAGTGTCCCGAACAAAGTGCAACAAACCGAGAAAGCATTATTGATTGGTTGTTGGGAAGCGACTGCGTGCGGTTTGATGCGATGGGTTCCAAGGACTTAGAAATTGCCAAGCAGGCAATGGAATATAAGTGGCGAATTTTACAACAGCGCTATTTAGGTAAAGGACGTGATAGTGCTTATCGCAACCTGATGTCGCGGTTAGCAAGCTTGGTAACATTACGGAATAAAATTCAAACATGGATTTCGCTGTCACGCGATCGCCAGCGTTCGGTTTTAGATGTATTGCAAGAAGTCATCCAAGAATTGCTGCAAAGCGATAATTATATGTTGGCTCAAATGGCAAGTATATCGCAGTTGACGGGCGACCCCAGGTTGAAAGACGCTTTGTTGTTTGCCAGTGTGGAAGAGTATTGTTTGCGTCCGATACGCAATCAGCCTTTGCTTGTGTATCGATTTGTAAATTATTTACGAAGAACACAACGTGGTGGTTTAACTCAAGTTCCTGGTAGCCACTTGGTAAAGTTGGTATCGGAAGAAGTTTTGACCGATGACAGCGATAACCGCATTAACTTGGTAGATAGTCAAGCGATCGCCGATTATCAAGAAGCGCAGAATTTGGAACAACAGCTTTCGCTGCGAACCGAAGTTAAGGAAGAATTTGAAGCATATCTAAGAGATAACCTTGGGGAAGACGCTGTTGAGTGGTTGCGAATGTATCTACAAGGCAAATCCCAAGATGCGATCGCTAAAAAGTTAAATAAGCAGATTAAAGAAATTTATCGACTGCGGGAAAAAATTAGCTACCACGCGATTCGCGTCTTTGCCCTCGAAGGTAAACCGGAACTTATTGATGCTTGGTTGGGAACTGAACTCGAAGAACATAATTTCGGATTAACACTTAAACAGTGGGAGCAGTTGTCAGAAAAATTGACCCCAATCCAAAAGCAAATTTTGTCCATGCGGAAAGCTGGAGAAAGTCTGGATGCGATCGCGCAACATTTAAAAATCAAGGCACATCAAGCAATGGGTGAATGGACTAAAATCTATTTAGCAGCCCAAAGTGTCAGAACCTAAAAGTAAACTAAAATCTACATACCAAAAACGGAATTCAACATCTTTGCACAACTCAAACCATTACGAATGCAATTGGGTTAATGCATACTGTTATTAAAACCAACCATTACACCTTTAATGAGTAAAGATCGCATAATTTACATAATGCAGCTACGCTAAACTTAAAGCACGCTCAATATTTACTACTATGACTATCGCACAAGATTTAGATACTTTATATAATGCCCCAGATGATACCCCAGATGATGTAATATGTCCTCCAGGGGATTTATATAGTGACGAACCAACTTTGGAAACGTATTTACATTTGCAGCAAATGATGCTGTTTATAAAGTGTTTAGATTGGTTGTGGCGAGACAGAAACGACTATTTTGCCGCAGGTAATCTCACTGTCTATTACAGTGCGCGTAGACTTAGGTCGGAAAAATATCGAGGTCCAGATTTTTTTGTGGTTCTCGACACAGAACGCAAACCTCGTAAAAGTTGGGTTGTCTGGGAGGAAGACGGTCAATATCCCAATGTGATTATTGAAATTTTGTCAGATTCCACAAGCGGTAATGACAAAGGTTTAAAAAAGAAGATTTATCAAAATGTTTTCCGTACACCAGATTATTTCTGGTTTGACCCGAATAATTTAGAGTTTGCTGGTTTTCACTTACTTGATAACAAGTATCAACCTCTGGATGCAAATTCTCAAGGATGGTTGTGGAGCGAGCAGCTAGGTTTGTACTTAGGAGTATATCAAGATAAATTACGCTTTTTTACACCCGAAGGGACTTTAGTTCCGACTCCGGAAGAATTTGCCGAACAGGAAACTCAACGTGCCGAACAGGAAAAACAACGTGCCGAACAGGAAAAACAAAAGAGCGATCGCATGGCTGCAAAATTGCGCGAATTAAATATTGACCCAAATAATATCTAAGCTTTTAATGCTCATTCTCAGATGGCTTTACTATCACACCTGCATATCTTTGTAAAAGATAAACAGCTTGAATTGGTTCAAAAATAGCTTCCCGTAGCTGTTCTAAACTTACCTGTAAATTTTCTAGACTAGATCCTCGAAAATCTGTTCCTACCAATTTAGCCCCACTTAACATGACATTTTGCATATTGCAGTTGAGAAAAACTACATTAGAAAGGTCGGTATCTTGAAAATTACTGTCCTCTAAGTTAGAGTTTTCAAATCTAACACTCTTAAACTTAGTAGATTCAAACTGTGCAAACTTTCCATTACAGTCTTTAATTAGAGTATTTTTCATATGAGATTTAAGTACCTTAAATCCTAAAATTCTGCAACCAATAAACTCAACTTTGTTAAGACTAGCTTTTTCAAACTCGGTATTAGCAAAATCGCATTTATCGAACCGAGTATTACTTACATCAAAGCGTGAAAAGTGAGCATCTGATATTTGGACATTTTGGAAATATGCTTGATTTAGAGTTACTCCCCTAGCACCAGTAAGTTTGCAATTTGATACCCAAATATTCTGATAAGAATCTAACTCATAAAGTTGATTTTCAGGTATAATTCCAGCACTCGCTTCCTGCGGTAGTTCGGGTGGTTCTATAGAGCTATTTTTTTCTAAGCGTTTTTTAGGCATTGTTTTTATTGGTAGAGACGACCCGATGTAATTGTAGAACTTCTTTCTGATAGAACTGCCGTAATTGACAAAGGCTTGAAAAAAGAATTTTACCAAAACGTTTTTCGCGTACCTGATTACTTTTGGTTTAGTCGCCAAACATTAGAATTCGCTGGTTTTCCTCAACGTAAGCACCAAGTACAAACCACTGGAACCAAATTCTCAAGGATGGTTGTGGAGTCAACAACTAAATTTATATTTGGGAATTGACAACAAACAGTTAGGCTTCTTCACACCTGAAAAACAACTAGTTAGACTACCAGGGGAAATAGGTTTATAATTACCTCAATCAAAATCGATATGCTAAAAACGGAATTAACATCTCCGCAAGACTCAAACCACCGTGAGTACCAATTGCATATCGATGCGTATCATCATCTAAACCAACCCAATCACCTTTAGGAATTAGCACCGCATCACCCACACGGTTACTACTTGCTTCGCTTAAATTTTCTCCTGCTAATCCCAGCAAACCTAATTCTATAGCTTCGGCTTTCGATACCAGTAAAAATTGTTCTTGTAAATGCTGCTGAACGTAATCAAAAACAATAGTTTCTGCACCCTTATTAATATGTAAATTCCTGGCTTGAGTAGCTCCTGTAAATGGTACAAACAAGTTTTTTAGCAAATTAGGGTGCTGATTTAACCAAGCGATTTTATCTGCATAAACAGGGCGTTGTCCGTGGTCAGCAGTCACAATTAATACAATATCTTCCCGACCTGCCAAAGGCTCGAAAAGTTCGCGGTGTAGTGAGAAATCAATCGCAGCTATTTCGGCTCGGTAGTTATTGCTCAATGGTGCGTAACGGTGGGCAAAAGTATCGACATTGGGAATGTAGACATAGGTAAAACTTTTGTTATCAGTGGTTTTGATAGTTAGGCGATCGCGCAATTGGGAAAATGCATCGGCAGGAGTCAGGTATCCAAAATACCCATTTGTTGCAGCATTGCTACCAGCACTAGTAAATCGGCTAATACTCGAATGTTTGAATTGATAATAGTTAATAATTTCGACATCGATTCCTGCTTTTTCCATCAGCACGTATATATTCGGCACTGGTAGCAGCGTATCGGGATTGAGTTGAGTATCTAAGTAAGGTGTCGAAGTTGGTGTAAAGCTAGGTCGAAAACCGATGAGATTTGCCAAGCTACCGATTTCTTGAAAGTACACATGAGTATTTACAAGTCCGTGCTGTGCCGGAGCTACAGCAGTTGCCGCTGAAGTTAGTGCAGTTACGGTTGTAGAGGGAAATACTGAAGTACCGGGCATAAAAAAAGCCTGGTCTTTCATACAGGCTTGAGCTAATCTCGGTGTATCACCTTGACTCATCAATACCTTTAACTGCTCGTACCCTAAAGCATCCATGATTAGCAGCACCACATGATTAATCGGTGCTTGTCCGAGCCAGTTTTGCCAAGATTCGGTAACAGATTTAACACCTAATAATTCGGGATTAAAAGCAGGTAAAGTACTATGTCCGTTTAAAGTCGAAGCATCCGGACATAATAATTGCAACGTTAAAGCTGCAATATTTGCCAGTCCCAACCCATCGTAACTAGGTCTAACCATTCCCGGAGCAAATATTTCTGGTAGTTTTTGCCGTTCTAAAAGCGCTTCCTCGGCTTTGGCAATCATTTCGTTCATGCTCGTTCCTCCAGCTTGCACACTTATTGTACGGTGGAAACCGGAATTGGCAAACAGCAATCCTTCGATCGCGGTAGCTAATCCCTGCGAGAATATGGAAAATTTTATCTAACTGTAAATTTTGTCTACTTCTATATTAGACATCTCCTTCGATTAGCAGCAGAGTCATCATATCTGCTTCGACAAAACCTATTAATTTAAAGTCAGACATAGCTTTAACTTTCTCTATAAAAACTTTTTCATAAAATATTTAAATATAGTTTTACAAAAGAAGAAGTTCTTTAAATCGGCGCTGATGTCAAACCCAAAATATGCAAAACGGCGGTACTGCCGCAGTAAGTAGCCTCTACCTAAGTTCTACGGACAGGCTACGACAACATACTTTAAATTATAATTGTGACATAAATCACACGTAATCGATGTTTCAGTGTGGTAATAGTTATTAGTGAAGCAGTTCTATACTGATTTATATCTAGTTTGTGTAATAAAATCAACTTATAATATTTCCGGGAAAATCTATGGCTGGTAACGACAGTATTGTTTTAGATAACATTATAAAGCAGAAGAGAAATCAAAGTCCTAACACATTACCTGATGATGAATTCTTTGAAATATTTACATTTGAACAAGTTTTAAAGAAATATGACCTTTCCTACGAAGAGTTAAATTATGGGAAAATAGGTGGTGGCGATGATGGTGGAATTGATGGATTCTTTATCTTTGTTAATAACGAATTTATTGGTGATGATATAGAGTTAGATAATATTAAGAAAAACCCCTATATCCAATTATTTTTAATTCAATCTAAACGTACTGATACTTTTTCAGAAAAAGCAATTGAAAAATGGCTTTCAACTACAATGAATATTTTCAATTTAGAAAGAAGTATAGATAGTATTCAAAAATACTACAATACAGATCTGATTAGCAAAGTAAATAGTTTTCGTGAATTATATCTTAGTCTAGCATCACACCATCCAACCCTTGAAATCACATATGTATATGCCAGTAAAGGTGATGTATTATCCATTAACCAGAAAGTACGCAATCAATCCGAAATACTACAAGGAAATACTTCTAGATATTTTCCTGGTGCTACGGTTAATACTAGCTTTATGGGGGCACGAGAACTTATTGATTCTTCCAGATTTGAAAAAAGCTATACTCTACAGTTAAAATTTCTTGAAAACTATATTTCAAGAGGTGAAGATAATTATATCGTCCTAGCATCATTAAAAAACTATCATAAATTTATAACTTACGATAATGGCGATTTACTAGGCTATATATTTACATTTAACGTTAGAGATTATCAAGGTAGTAATGTAGAGGTTAATAAAGATATAAAGACTACTTTAGAATCAAATTGTAATTTAGATTTCTGGTGGTTAAATAATGGAATTACAATTTTGTCTTCAAGAGCAAGTATTGCTGGTAAAACCATTAGTCTAGATGAGGTACAAATTGTAAATGGCTTACAAACAACAAACACTATCTACCATTATATTAAAGATAGATTAGGTAAGCAGGAAAACTTTGATGAGGATAGAGCAGTCTTAATAAAAATAGTCGTTACAAACAATCCGGAAACTAGAGACCGCGTGATTAAAGCAACTAATTTTCAAACTCCTATTCCACCAGCGTCCTTAAAAGCTACAGACCCCATACAATTAGATATAGAAAACCACTTTTTTAATTCTGAATGGTTTTACGACCGTAGAAAAAATTACTACAAAAATACTGGAAAGCAGCCAGATAGAATTATAAGTATTCAATACTTAGCTCAATCTGCTATCGCAATAGTTTTTCATGAACCAGATATAGCTCGTTCAAGACCATCATCAATTCTTAAGACAGATAGTAATTACAGACGTGTTTTTAGCCAAAAAATAAGCCTTGATGTTTATTTAATGTGTGCAAAAACCATGAAAAAAATAGAAACAGTAATACGGAATATTACTTCTAGTAAATCGAAGCATTCAGATATTAACGAACATTGGGAACATGCATCACCAATTCGTATATTAATGTTTCATTTAGGAATGTTATTAATAGTAAAAACAGTCAATAAGCGAGACTATAAACCAAAAGATGTAGAATTAATTAAAGATAGCGATTTCTCCGATCAACTAATTATTGATACATTAGCAGAGTTAATTCAACTAACAAACAATTACGTAGACTTAAAAAATGTACCATTAAATATGGGTATTAAACAAAAAGATTTTGTCACATACATATTAGATAATGTTATCGGAAATTTTTATTGTTAGAGTAAAACTCATAAAATACATAGGTATCTAATAAAACTCACCTTTGGGTTCTACCCAACCAACGATTTCTAAGGGCAAGATAGATAATTAGAATTTACCCAACCTTCTAACCCATTAATTTTATTATTTGGTCCAGATAAGACGCGCACGTAAGACCAATTACCTTGACGTTGGATTGGAAGAACTGCGTTACCATTATTTAATCCGGCTCTAGATTTTCCATTAGGTGTAAAGCGGAGTGCTAACTGTCCTGTTTTAATGCCAACTACATTACAAACTTCTGCTTCGGAATTTTGCCCAACTGTTTGTAGTCGAATTTGACTTTGGTGAATGTAACCAGAGTGACCGCAAACATTAGTTTTATACCATCCATTTTTATAACCATAAACACTTATATTTGACGTTGATATTACCGAACAAAGAATACCACCGTTTGGTTTTACTCTAACGTCATATTTTCGGAAAAACGAATCAAAGTCAGCTATTTGTCTTATTGCATTGATAGCTAATAAACCTCGTTTGACTTCAAAATAGCTTATACAACTTATAAATACTTCGTCCCCGCTTCAATTAACTTCGCGTAGTTTTCTATCTAGCGTTAAATTTCTCTTCAAAATATAGCTCAATATTTGTATCCAGTAGATAATCCACCTTCTTTATCTTCCCTCTACAGCTTCATCGAAGATTTTAATTTGCTCTGGTGTTAAATCGTTTAATGTTCCAGAAACAGCCTCTAATACTAAAATTTTATCAATTCTCCTCGTTAAGTCCTCATCTTTAATTGCTCTCATTTCTTCAGGGAAAAATTCACCGAATAATTCTACTAACATTTCGAGCATTTCCCATCTTTTTAATTTAACTAGGTATAAACTATTAGTTTTAAATAACTTATCAACTATTGGTGAGATGCGGTCGGTAAGTTCTTGAGTATAGTTAGATACTTCTTGCATAATTTACTCCAAGCTTTTTCAATATTGTTATTTATCCTATTTTACATTACAGTCGATAGCTTGTTGGTTTAACATAGAGGGCTATACTTTTAGTAAGCTTCTCTCTTCGAGACCTACGCTAACGCTCCAGGTCGCTGACCGCTACTCCTAAGTAGGACATCTAATAGAATTCATCAGCTTTCGCGATCGCTAGGCAATATAATGAAGTAGCATCAGAAATAAAAATATCATCGTTAATAATTATGTCTGCCAAAGATGTTTTTCATGAGGTTGTTAAAAAAGCTTTACAAAAAGATGGTTGGCAGATAACTAATGACCCACTCTCGTTCACTGTAGGTGGGGTGAAAATGTCAGTTGATTTGGCAGCAGAAAAATTAATTGCAGCAGAACAAGAGGGAGAAAAAATCGCGGTCGAAGTTAAAAGCTTTTTGGAAAAATCGTCTGCAATCTCAGAATTTCATACAGCATTAGGACAATTTATCAATTATCAGGTGCATTGAGGCGAAGAGAGCCTGACCGTATTTTATATTTAGCAGTTCC
This sequence comes from uncultured Calothrix sp., assembly GCA_964242965.1. GTDB lineage: Bacteria > Cyanobacteriota > Cyanobacteriia > Cyanobacteriales > Nostocaceae > JANNFJ01. The sequence goes on from CAXTCQ010000145.1 coordinate 15,560, forward strand.
TTTGACAAATTATAATACATTTTTTCAGCTTGATTTTCCCAAGGAAATGGTGGAAGAAAATAAAGTCAAGATGATTATTTATGATGCTAAGAATGAGGTGATTATCGAATGGAAAAACTAACAGGATATCGTCAACTTATCAAACAGATATTAATAGAGCATAGCCAGAATAAACCAGCTTACGGTGATATAGAAGTTGAGACGATTTTTGATACAGAACACGACCACTATCAAATTGTTCATGTCGGTTGGGATGGTGATAATTGGGTACATAGCTGTATCCTTCACATCGACATTAAAGGCGGAAAAATCTGGCTTCAGTGGAACGGTACTGAAGATGATATTGCCGTGGATTTAGTTGCAGCAGGAGTTCCAAAAGATGATATTGTCTTGGGGTTTCAGTCTCCGTTTATGCGGCAATTTACTGAATATGCTGTGAATTAGGCTTTAGCTTAAATCAAAGTGGATATTGAACTTGCAGCAGCACGAACAATTCTATTTGGGTCTTGTGTTAGTTGTTGGCGAATTTCTTTGTCAGTATTAGGATTTTGAGCGATCGCGTATCTCTCTGGCCAAAACCAAGATTTATAGTATCTTGCCAAAAATAAATTAGGTATGTGAGGATTCATAAGTACCAAAAAGCGAGCAAAGGATGGTTTGTCGGGAAATTTTAGACATCGATCCAATAATGGAAGTGCTGCATCTGGTTCTTGAGTCAGTAAACTTTTAACAGCAGCTAAATTGAGTGGATTAAAGTGAAATCCACTACGTGGTGCAGGTTGAGTTGCTAGCCTCATGAGTAAATCTTTAGGCGCACCTGGATTTTGGGCAACTGCTAGATGTAATCTTTGATCTGAATGCTGAGTAAATCTAATTAAAATGTCGGCTGGAGTTTTGGGATGTCTAGCTACAGCTAATCTAACAATTAACTTATTGTTAGCTAGTTTTGCCAGAATTGAACCATCAATGTGAGGATGTCGAGTAACTTTTGCTCTAACAAGAGTATGCTGGCTATTTGCTAATTCTAGTAAATCTAAAGAAGATAAATTGGGATTTTCCAAGTTTGCTAATTGTTCTTTGAGCGTCGAATCAAGTTTAGGACAATCAAGGCGTAACTGAGCAACTTGTGCGACAATATCCTCGCCAGATTTGGATAGCTCCAACAGTTTCTTTCTCGAATTATTCCGATGACTTGCTATAACAATTAACGTTTCTCTCCATTTCCAAAAACTTTCTTTATAGCGAAGACGCTTAATATTATTTTCACAAATGCCAGTAGCAAATTCTAGAAAAGATGTCGGGGCGTTAGATGCACAGGCAAGTTTTAAGAGTCATTTTTTATTAAATAAATAATTATAATTGATATTTTCCAGAATTTGCAGATTATAAGCCGGATTGTTAAAAAATTCTTCAGGAAATAGAGCCGCTAGTCTAATTAACCATCTTGTTGGTGTGTTAGGATGACTGGCGATCGCTCTTTGCATTTCCGTATTTTTGTCTGCTGTAGCTTTTATAACAAGTTCTTCCAAGAGGCTAGGGTCAGTAAAGGGATTAGCCGCGACTAATGTTGCTAGATCATCATTCATTGTAGCTAGTTCTCGTAATCTTTGTTATCAAGTATTTTTATTGGCTGCTTCTTGCTTTATGTTTAGAAGATAAGCCATTTTTATTATGTCCTTTTGACTGCGGCATCAAACATTTCCATTTGCTCTGGTGTTAAATCGTTTAATGTACCAGAAACTGCTTCTACAACTAAAATGCTATCAATTCTATTTACTAATTCGTTATCAAAAATAGCTTTGATAAAATCTGGGGAAAACTTATCTAACAAACTGACCAAATGTTGAATTATTTCTTGTTTATTTAATCTTTCCTAATAAAGACTATTACCCCTAATCAAATTATCGACAATCTTTGATATACGTGTAATTGCCACTTCTCTCTCTCCATAAACTTCCTGCATCGATTTCGCTCCTTAATTTAACTAGATTACTTTAATTATAATTACTGTTCTTCAACTTATAAAAAAGGGCGGGCAAAGATGCCCACCCCACAATCAATTAATTAACTAATTTGAAACTATTAAGAATTAACCCAATAATTTCTTAGCTGTTGCTAACACATTGTCAGCAGTAAAACCGAACTTCTCTAAACAAACTCCACCAGGAGCAGAAGCACCAAATCGATCGATGCTGACTGCTGCACCTTCCATACCGATGTACTTGTGCCAGCCAAAGCTGCTTGCAGCTTCTACCGATACGCGCTTGGTAACTGCTTTTGGCAATACCGACTCTTTGTAACCTGCATCTTGTGCTTCAAACAACTCCCAAGATGGCATCGAAACTACACGCACTTTCTTACCTTCAGCTTTGAGTTTCTCAGCTGCGGTAACGCAAAGGCTAACTTCGGAACCAGTACCAATCAAGATAATGTCGGGTGTACCTTCGCTATCTACGATTGTATATGCACCTTTGGCAACACCTTCCATCGATGTCCCTGCTAAGTTAGGTACATTTTGACGGGTGAATGCTAACAAAGAAGGAGCATGTTCTTTTGACTTCTCAATCGCTACTTTGTAAGCACCAGAGGTTTCATTTCCATCCGCAGGACGAAATACTATCAGGTTAGGAATTGCACGCAACGAAGCCAATGTTTCTATAGGTTGGTGGGTGGGGCCATCTTCACCTTGTCCGATGGAGTCGTGAGTCATGACCCAAATCGAACCAGCTTGGGAAAGGGCAGATAAGCGGATAGGAGCACGCATGTAGTCGGTGAAAATCAGGAAGGTTGCACCGTAGGGGATTAAGCCCGAACCGTGCAGCGCTATTCCGTTACAAATTGCGCCCATACCATGTTCGCGCACGCCGAAGTGAATGTTGGGGTTTTCGTAATGCCCTTTCTGGAAATCTCCTTTGCCCTTGATTTCGGTGAGGTTAGAGTGGGTTAAGTCAGCCGAACCACCGATTAATTCGGGTAAAACTTGTGCCAATTTGTTGAGACAGGTTTCAGAATGTTTGCGGGTAGGCAACCCTTTGTCTTCGGCGGTGTAGGTAGGAAGTACTTTATCCCAACCGTCGGGGAGTTTGTTGCTAATGAAGCGTTCAAATTCTGCTGCTAATGAAGCGTATTTAGCTTTGTAGTCACTGAAAGTCTTGTTCCATTCAGATTCAAAGTTAGCACCACGCTCAACTGCCTTCCGCATGTGGTCGAGAGCATTTTGGGGAATTTCAAAAGGTGCGTGTTCCCACTTCAAGTTGCTGCGGGTTAATGCGACTTCATCACCACCTAACGCCGCACCATGAACGCCTGCGGTATTTGCCTTATTGGGAGAACCGTAACCGATGGTGGTTGTCACCTTAATCATAGTGGGCTTGTCGGTGACAGATTTAGCTTCAGCGATCGCTTTCTCAATCGCGGCTAAATCGCTGTTACCATCTTGGACGTGGAGAACGTGCCAACCATATGCTTCAAACCGCTTGGAAACGTCTTCGGTGAAGGCGACATCGGTGGAACCGTCAATCGAAATGTGGTTGTCGTCGTACAAGGCGATGAGTTTGCCCAATCCCAAGTGCCCTGCGAAAGAGCAAGCTTCACCCGAAACGCCTTCCATATTACAACCATCACCTAAAATTACGTAGGTGTAGTGGTCAATAATTTTTGCATCAGGCTTATTGAATTTTGCGGCAAGATGTGCCTCAGCTATTGCCAAACCAACACCGTTAGCAATACCTTGTCCCAAAGGTCCGGTGGTAACTTCAACACCAGCAGTCATAAAGTTTTCTGGGTGTCCGGGGGTTTCGGATTCCCATTGACGGAATTGCTTAATGCCCTCAATCGTCACGCTGTCATAACCAGCCAAGTAGAGCAGTGCATACTGCAACATTGAGCCATGACCGGCTGAGAGGACAAAGCGATCGCGGTTGAACCATTTGGGATTTTTGGGATTGTACCGCATGAATTTATCCCAGAGTACAAACGCCATTGGCGCAGCACCCATAGGCAATCCGGGGTGTCCTGACTTTGCTTTTTCGACAGCATCGATTGCCAAAAAGCGAATCGAGTTGATACAAAGTTCTTCGAGGGTTTGGTCTTTGAGGGTTTCGGTTGCAACAGCCATAGTACGATTCTTCTTAATGACGGGTTAGCACTGTTCTAACTTCATTGCCTAGAAAAATTTTATATAAACTTTCCTAAGCAATTATTCTTATCATCCCATTTGCTTACGTTGACGGACAAGCCGTAATTTTTCGGATTTGGGATTTTTGATTTTCATTCTATAGAGGGATGAGTAGGGGGTAGGAAGAGTGGGGGAGTGTTCTTGGAGTAGGAGGACAGAAAAAATTAACACAAGAACTCCTAACACAAGAACTCCTAACTCCCCACTCCTAACTCCCTACTCCCTTTAGAGGTACTTCTTAAAGACTAGCGCGACATTGTGACCGCCGAAGCC
>CAXTCQ010000146.1:0-19888 GCA_964242965.1 uncultured Calothrix sp.
CAACCTACGCATAAATTATGCGATCGCGCAGTTTATCGCTCAAATCGGACGAGTAGTTGTAGGTTGGGTGAAGCGTAAGCGAAACCCAACATCTTAGGCTACTAGTCATCGATTATACTGTTTGCATTTTTTGGAGATTTGGAACATCGAAACGTTGGGTTTCGCTACACTTCGTTACGCTCCACCCAACCTACGCATAAATTATGCGATCGCGCAGTTTATCGCTCAAATCGGACGAGTAGTTGTAGGTTGGGTGAAGCGTAAGCGAAACCCAACATCTTAGGCTACTAGTCATCGATTATACTGTTTGCATTTTTTGGAGATTTGGAACATCGAAACGTTGGGTTTCGCTACACTTCGTTACGCTCCACCCAACCTACGCATAAATTATGCGATCGCGCAGTTTATCGCTCAAATCGGACGAGTACCTTATCTAGACTTTTGACGATGAAAAAAATAGAATTTATAAAACCATTGCTACAAATTTACTTCGCGTTTGAGTACTGCTACAAAGTCAGATAATTCACCATTCGTGTTTGTACCAGCAATAATTGTTACCAGTTCCCAACTATTAGCACCAAATTCATTTAAAGTATTTTCCAGTTCCACATCATTTATTTTTCCTCCTCTTTTACTAAATGCTCCTTGAGCAAAAAATTTGATAGTTCGATATTCCCATTGACACATATAAGCTTACCCAATCGGGAAAAGGTATTTTTACTGGTGTAGTTTCTTGAGGATGCAATATTCTTCAGTGTATTGCATCCCTACAGTATGTGATTAAGGTGTGTTTTCCTTATGAACTCAGGATTACATCAGGGTTGCGTAGATAGAGATAATCTGTTTGCGCAACCTTTTTTTAATGAAGGAGTGGGGGAAAAGTTAGGAGTTAGGAGTTATGAGTTATGAGTTAGGAGTTATAAATTAATTACCTTGCCCTTTCCCCCCTTTCCCCTCGGTCTCTACTCCCTACTCCCTCTTTTCCAACTAAAATAAATGTGCTTGTTGAGGGGTATCAATTGATGGAGACAGATTTAATCGGTTTGGAAATCAGTAAGGGGGAACTCAGACGTTTGACTGGTTTTGACCCGGATGAGGTGTTTCGTCCTTCGATTATGCGGGATCGGCAGAAGCGTTTAGGCTTTTTGATGAATGAATTTGTGGTAGCTTTGGCGCTAACTCCGCTTGTAGTTGGTTTTATTTATGCATTTCTGATTTTACCAACTATTGGTTCTTCGATTCCTTTAGGAGTTACTTTATTAATTTTTGTTCCAATTATTGTTATTTTCGGTCGTTGGCTGTTGAGAAAATTTACTTGCCCAAAAGCAGTGACGATTCTTTTAGATGAGGTCGATAGATATCATGGTTTGATTCAAACGATTGATATCAATGACCAGCTAGCAACATCGGGAAATCTACAATCGAGTATTAACGACCGCGAAAAAGTTATTGCCGCGCTGCAATTAATCCGCGAAGATTTGGTAAGGGCGTTAAAAACGGAACGAATTTTGCGCGATAATAAAAAATTGCTTGCAGACAATCAAGAACTATTTATAAATAATTTAGCGAACCTGCAAGCTTTGCAAGTTAGTCACGAAGCAAGCGAATATTCAAGAATACTTAATCAATCTTTGCAAATAGCGATTGAGGTACAAGCCGAGATTAGCAAATTACAGTGATTGATGATATAAAAATAACAACTAAAATGACATCCAAACCAAAAATTATTGTTCTCGATGATGACCCAACCGGTTCACAAACTGTCCACAGTTGCTTGCTTTTGTTGCGCTGGGATGTTGATACTTTGCGGCTTGGTTTGCGCGATGATTCACCGATATTTTTTGTATTAACTAATACTCGCTCGCTAACTCCCGAAGATGCGGCAATGGTTACTGAGGAAGTTTGCCGAAACTTGAAAGTTGCACTCAAAGCTGAAGGAATCGATGATTTTTTGATAGTAAGTCGTTCGGATTCGACTTTACGAGGACATTACCCGATTGAGACGGATGCTCTAGCACGTTTACTCGGTCCTTTTGATGCTCATTTTTTAGTACCTGCTTTTTTTGAAGGTGGACGCATTACCCGTGACAGCATCCATTATTTAATTATCGATGGTGTTCCCACACCCGTACATGAAACTGAATTCGCACGCGATTCGGTTTTTAGCTATCATTACAGCTACTTACCGAAGTATGTCGAAGAAAAGACGAAGGGACAAATTCCAGCCGACTTCGTAGAACGATTTTTACTCGAAGATATCCGTGCGGGTAGTGAAGAACGCTTGATGCAACTCAGTAATAATCAATGCTGTGTTGTTGATGGTGAAACACAAGATGATTTTAATCGTTTTGCTAAGGATGTTTTAGCCGCAGCAAGTCAAGGTAAACACTTTTTATTTCGCAGTGCAGCTAGCATTTTAACGGCTTTAGCAGCGTTACCGACTCAGCCAATTGCAGCCGATAATATGGCAGAATATGTACGCGATGGAAAACCGGGTGCAGTTATTGTTGGTTCACATGTTAAAAAGACAACTCAGCAGTTAGAAAAATTATTACAAGCTGAGGGAATTGTGGGGATTGAAGTTAATGTCGCCGAATTACTTGATGATAGTGCGGATGAATCTGCTACACTTCTATCCAATGTTCTAAAAAAAATCCAAGCGGTGCATGATGCGGGTGATACTCCTGTTATTTATACAAGCCGTGAGGAACTAACTTTTGAAAATGCCAAAGTTCGATTAGATTTTGGTGTCAAAGTTTCTAATTTTTTAATGGACGTTGTGCGAGGACTACCGTCTGATATTGGATTTTTGGTTAGTAAGGGTGGCATTACATCGAATGATGTTTTAAGTAATGGTTTGTCGTTGACTTCGGCACGGTTATTAGGTCAAATTTTAGCTGGCTGTTCAATGGTAACTACTTCTGCGCAACATCCTTTGTTTCCTAATCTGCCTGTTGTGCTTTTTCCTGGTAATGTTGGGGATGCTGATGCTTTGGCAACTGTTTATCGACGACTTATAAGATAGTTGGGAGGAGCGCAGGAGCGGAGGAGCGGAGTTAAAAGTTAGGAGTTAAAAATAAAAATAATTATTGTCGGATAGGCGTGCAAGCGTTATCCTATTCAAAAATAACAATTTTAGGATAGGTAGGTATGCAAGCGTTGTCCTATTTATTTAAGTAAACCAAATGCCTTCATATCACGGCATATAATGGAGTTTTTTATACGTTATTATCAGGTAATTAATCGCTGGTACTTACATGATGTCTGATTCTGCTATCCCACATATGGAATCAAATACTAATTCTTCTGAACCAGCAGAAGTTAATCAAAGTGCATTTGGTGAAGATGAAAATCCTATTCTTCCCGATGCTGAGGTTGATACTGTTCTTCATTTTATTTCAAGTCCGCCTATGCATGACGATACTCCTCACTTTATTTCTAGTTCAATTGATGAGGATGAAGTGTCGAGTTCTTTATTACTGGAAAATCCGCAAGTGGAGGTGGTTTCTGATTTTTACTCTGATGTATTAAGTCCGTTTGTTGATTATCAAAAGGTGGATTTGTTGCCGGATGATGGTGAGGTAAAGGTGGAAATTGTTGGTGCTGATGTGTTTGGTGGTTCTCGCGCTTCGGTTGGGGCAAATTTAGCAACGGATGGTTCTAAGGTAAGCGATGGGATTGTTGATGTTGAAACGGATGGTTCTTCTAGTGTGATTGTTCCTTTGGTTAGTAGCGTTGGTGTGTCGGATGCTAGTGCTTCTGGGGATGGGGGGGAAGCAGGGACTATTGATGTTGTAAAAGAAACAACAAAGAGCGATGATATTACTGAGTTAGAAAGTTTAGGTGAGTTGGATTTAAGTGTTTTGGATTCGCCGCCAAAGGGTAGTTTGGGGAGTCTAAATCTTCAGGTACAACTCAAAAGTGAAGCCGAACGATTGGTGATTGTTTTACCTAGTGAGTCGCAGTTAAGTGCTTCTGAGTATAGTTGGTCGGAAATTTGGCAGCAACTTAAGCAGCGTTTGAATGCTGGCGATCGCTTGCGGGTGAAGAATACAAATGTACATTTGGTGGCTGGGGATAGGTTACTTGATGGGAGACAGTTACAGGAACTTGCCGAGTCTTTGAATCAGGTTCAACTTCAACTAAAATCGGTGACGACGAGTCGCAGACAAACTGCGATCGCATCGGTAACTTCTGGTTATTCTGTCGAACAAGTCCCGCTACAATCCAATTCTCTATCTTCATCGAAGACGACTGCTACTCCGATGAAGGAACCTTTGTATATGGAGATGACTATTCGATCGGGAGTGGAAATTCGTCACTCTGGGACTGTAATTATCTTGGGAGATGTAAATCCTGGTGGTATTGTAGTTGCAGATGGCGATATTTTAGTGTGGGGTCGATTGCGTGGTGTGGCTCATGCTGGTGCTTCTGGTAACAATGATTGTCTAATTATGGCGTTGCAAATGGAGCCAACTCAGTTACGAATTGCTGATTATGTGGCAAGGGCACCCGAAAAGTCCCCGAAACAGTTTCATGCAGAGGTAGCTTATATTACTAAGGAAGCGATTCGTATTGCGAAGGCTGCTGATTTCTCTAGGTCGAATCGGATTAGATAAGAAGGGGGAAGGGGTAAAGGGAAAAGGGGAAGGGGAGAGAGAAATATGAATTTTATACAGCAACAATTTATTTTTTATACTTCTTGCTTTATACTTCATACTTTAATGTATCTACCAAACTAGGCTATGCCCCTAGTTGTTTAAGTTTATTTTTGAGTCTTAAATCAAGCGCGTTTTTTTATTATGACTCGCATTATTGTAGTTACCTCCGGGAAAGGAGGTGTGGGGAAGACAACGGTTTCGGCAAATTTGGGAATGGCGATCGCCAAAGTGGGACGACAAGTCGCATTAGTCGATGCTGATTTTGGTTTGCGAAATCTGGATTTGCTGTTGGGATTGGAAAACCGTATTGTTTATACTGCGGTTGAGGTTTTGGCGAGGGAATGTCGATTAGAACAAGCTTTGGTGAAAGATAAGCGTCAGCCAAATCTTGTGCTTTTGCCTGCTGCACAAAATCGTACTAAGGAGTCAGTCAGTCCCGACCAGATGAAGCTGTTAGTAAATGCACTGGCACAGAAGTACCAATATGTAATTATTGATAGTCCGGCAGGAATTGAAAACGGCTTCAAGAATGCGATCGCACCTGCAAAGGAAGCCCTAATAGTCACAACTCCGGAAATCTCCGCCGTCCGCGATGCCGACCGTGTGGTAGGGTTATTAGAAGCACAGGGTATTAAACGTACTCACTTGATTATCAATCGCATTCGCCCTGCAATGGTACGGGCAAATGATATGATGTCAGTGCAAGATGTTCAGGAATTATTGGCAATTCCTTTAATTGGCGTGATACCTGACGATGAGCGTGTAATTGTCTCGACCAATCGCGGCGAACCTCTGGTTTTATCCGATACTCCTTCATTAGCTGCAACAGCTTTAGAAAATATCGTCCGCAGATTGGAAGGCGAAACTGTTGAGTTTCTGGATCTTGATTCACACCATGATAATATTTTTGCCCGCCTCCGCAAGTTGTTGTGGACAAAGATTATTTAATTTCCGTTCATTTCCTCACCCTTTGCACCGTTAGCTGCAATGATTCTCGAATTTCTAGAACGAATTTTTTCCCGCAGTAATGATACCAGTCGCAGTGAAGTCAAACGCCGACTGCAATTGGTAATTGCTCACGACCGTGCTGATTTAAGTCCCCAAATGATTGAGAAGATGCGGCAAGAAATTCTCGAAATTGTTTGTCGCTATGTTGAAGTGGAAACCGATGGTTTGGAGTTTTCGCTAGAAAGTAATCAGCGCACCACAGCGTTGATTGCGAATTTGCCGATTCGTAGAGTTAAAGAAAATGCATTGGAGGAAGAGGTTAGTAGCGAGAAAACGGGGTAAATATGTGGTAATTACTGAATTTGTATTTTTAATAGTATAAAAAGTTAATTAGTATTCCCTTTGGAAAGAGACTTCCAAATAAAAAAATACCCAAATTATTTCTTGTGGGATGGGCTTCCAGCCCGTGTTCATCTGAGACAGGGCTGTTTCATTCTTGGAAGGAAATTAAATTGAGTTTGAAATTGCTACGAAATTATACATAACTTCTTTTTTTCTTTTGTGTCCTTTGTGACCTTAGTGGTTTATTTCTTTAACGAACTACAAAGAACACATAGGCGCTTCGCCTTCCCGTAGGGTAGAACACAAAAGGCAATAGCGATTTTCCTTACAGTCGCACGCTCCCTATCTATAGACGCCAATTCTACCCTGCTTCCTTTAAGTTTTTTGACATCTGACACTTGCTTAGTTATGTGTAATAATTTACGTAAGTCAACAGTGCGTTACGAAGAAAGCTAACGCATCCTACATTTACCCTCGGAGCCGTCTGGCATAATTGCACCACAAAGGATGGCGTAATCTAACTTGATACCATTCATCGTACTTCGTTCAAGATTCGCACTCTTAAGATTGGCACGAGTCAAGTTAGTATTACTCAAATTAGCTTGACTTAAATCCGCTTCGATTAAAATTGCGTCGGTAAGGTCTTGTCTAGTTTCCAGCAATTTTTTCACATCACCGGAATTTGCTGCACTAGCGACTGCCGACTGGAGTGGTTGCCGTCATTGCGCTCGTTATTTTTATCCCGCAAGTAAGTTGTGCAAGTAAGTGGCAACAAGGGTTACAACAATTTGACTCCGTTTTACTCTTATCCCGCCTGCGATTTAAATCGCAGGCTAATAGCTCAAGTCGGATAAATCCGACTGCAATAATTAATAGTCCGTTTCAACGGACTTTCGCTATTAGCCTTGGAATTGATTCCAAGGCGGGACAAGGGTTACAGCGATTTGGCTTTGTTTTACCTAGATTTTTATAAGCGGTAGCGCATAGTTTATTTCTGGAGATGTCTAGTGGGTGAGAGCATTAAAAACAAACTGACAAATGCAATCCTAGAAGGCTAACAAGCGCGTTACAGCGGAATTAATGAATTTGTTGATACTCAGTATAATATTAATTGCATCCGCTGAACGCAGTCGTTAATCAATAACTTAAGCTTATACTAATTATTGGAAATCGCTCTTTGAATAATGAGATTGCCTAGCCTTATCCATCGTATTACCTCAAAACTATCTAAAGTTTACCTGTTGCAATTGCGATCGCAATTTTCTTCGACCTCAATTTTCACGGTGCGATCGCTTTGGATTAGCCAAAATATATCTTAATGAGATTGGAAGTTAGCCAGGGCGAACGCATCTAAAAATTAAGCTAGGTGCGGCGTAGCCGCACCTACGCGGGTGTGCGATCGCTAAGAAATATTTTTGTGGATCGTGACTAGTTAAATCCAAGTAAATTTGTATAATTAAGCACTCATAATTCTGATTTATCCATCAAATATTGGTAGATATAATTATCTAAAAAATTACAAAATATTCGAGAAATTTATGATTTTAGTTAAATATTTAACTCTAAAATTTTGGTTAGATAGCTGTCATCTATAGCAGCTAAAAACTGTTTATTTTTAATTCCAAGCTTCTGAGTTTTTTCTTTACCTAAAAGATTGATTGCTATATGACGTTCGCGTAGCGTGTCGAAGACAAGAACAGCAAAGTTCTGAGGCGCGTTACCTTTTCTAATCTTGCAATCGTCTTCTCTCATTCCAACATCTAATATCCAATGAAGTGAGTTTTCGCGCCCCCCAATGACTACGAACTGAGTTTCCAAATTTTTTCGCATTACTATCTAAACTACTAATGTAATAACGAGTTTCTACAGTTGTTTTACCATTCTCTGTTCTGATCGACTCAACCATTCCTACACTTTTCAAATTTTCCCATTTGTTACTTTCAATAATTTGCTGTTCAATATCCGACAACATTAAATAATGGCGTATTTCCTCGCGTCCATGACCTGACTCATGTGTACTATAACTACTTGCATTGAAGCCGTCTAATTGTTTTGATATAGCTTCTTTAAATAGCTCTTCTACATTTTTATGCAAGTTAGTTTGGTTTTTCTTTAGCGCAATTACATAATCTCCTTGTTGTTGAGAAATAATACTTACTATCTTTTTTTGACATCCCATTGCATCAATTGTTACAATACAACCAGCAATATCTAAAACTTTTATCAACTCTGGAATTGCTGTAATCTCGTTTGATTTTTTATCTACTTTTTTTTGACCAAGTACTAATCTATTTGTCGCAGCCCAAGCACTTACCATATTGATTGCATTAGACGAAAATTTCTTATCGTATGAATGTTTTAGTTTTTTACCATCAATAGCGATAACCTCCCCATTGGTTACGTGAAAAATTGATTTTACCCAAGCTAAAAAACATTCTTGAAATAGAATTGGATTAATCCGAGCGAATACTCTCGCAAAAGTATCATGTGATGGGATGTTATTGGGTAATTCAAGAAACTCTTTTAACCAGTTTTCTTTTGCTTTACCATATGTCTCAATTGCTACCCATGAATCGGCTCCACAAATTACTGCACAAATTGCAATCGTGATAATATCAATCAACTTATGTTGCTTTGTCCGCTCAATTCTTGGATCTTTAACATCCACAAAGTAATCTACGATTGTTAGTTTCGGTTTTAATTTCATTTTCTCCCAAAACCCGCACCCTTTATATAGTCTTCAGATGAGATTATCACAATTGATATGCAAGACTTGTGTTTTTGCGATCGCTCGCCCGCGCGGGTGCGGCTTCGCCGCACCCAGCTTAATTTTTAGATGCGTTCGCCCTGGGTAATCTCTACCCTCAAATTGTTGAATTTGAAAATATACTTTTAGCAACTCGTCAGGCACAAAAAGGTAAGCGATTTCGAGATAATGTTTTAGATTTTAATTATCATCTCGAAACTGAATTAATTAAATTACAAAAAGAACTAACAAATAAAACTTATCAGCCTGGAAGTTACCGAACCTTTCACCTGACACATCCAAAAAGTCGCCTAATTTCAGCCGCACCCTATCGAGATAGAGTAGTTCATCATGCGCTGTGCAACATCATTACACCTATTTTTGAGAGAACATTTATCCAGGATTCTTACGCTAATCGAGTTGGTTTTGGAACCCATAAAGCCCTCAATAAATTTACTCACTTTGCCCGCAACAGTCGCTATGTACTTCAGTGCGATATCAAAAAATACTTTCCCAGCATTGACCATACAATCTTAAAGCAATTATTGTGCCGCAAAATCAAATGCCCGGATACACTATGGTTAATTGATACCATTCTAGATAATAGTAACGAGCAAGAAACGGTTATTGATTATTTTCCTGGTGATGAATTGTTAACTCCAATTACTCGCAGACGAGGCTTACCTATTGGAAATTTAACTAGTCAATTTTTCGCTAATATTTACTTAAACGGTTTTGACCATTTTGTGAAAGAACAGTTAAAAGTTCGCAAATATGTTCATTATGTCGATGATTTCGCGTTATTTTCGGATGACTGGGAATTTTTAACCGAAGCACGATTAGCTACTGAAGAATATTTAGATCAATTGAGGCTGAAAATTCATCCAATTAAAAGCCAATTATTTGAAACCAGAATCGGCGCAACCTTCCTGGGATTTAGAATATTTCCAGATCGAATTAGAGTGCGAAATAGTAATTTACATTTGGCAAGGCGTAGACTCAAACGCTTGCAATCAGATTATGCTCAGGGTAAGATTAAGTGGGAAAAAGTAAACCAATCGATACAAAGTTGGATTGCTCATTTAGAGCATGGAGATACTTGGCAGTTACGCGAACAGATATTTGCTTCACTCGTTTGGTCGAGGGAGTAGAGAAGGGATAGGCGAACCCGACTGCGGGGCGGTTCCTGGAACAACAATCCTGAAAACTGCCGTTCCGCGTCTCGCAACGACAATAGGACTGAGCGCGACAACAACAACAATAATGTTGGTTTTCGTGTAGTCTGCGGGGTTGGGAGGTCTCTTCACCGCGAGAGTCGGCAGGTGGGAATCTGTCGAGGGTGCTACCGAAGAGTCCAGCCTATTCCTGTGATGTCAGTAATGGTATCCGAAAATAAAACTGCGTGGGGTAGCTTAGTAAGCTTGCTGAAAAGTTACCTCATTCTCAACTTATAGCTTGGGATATCACCTACTATTGAGCTATGGGAGTTTCCAGGTTTCAAAATTTTTGGAGTAGTACGATACCATTCTCCTCCGGAGACGCTACGCGAATAAAGATGCTTGCCAAGAGCATCGCATTCTTAGAACCTACATTCCGCACCCTAACTGTCACAAGTTCGTTTGTACTTAAACGTGAAAGAGGGTTTGGATTTCTCAAAGACCCCTTATTTTTTGCAGACAGTATCTTTCTTAAGTCTCCAGAGAGAATTGAAGCTATGGCTATGATAATGGGATTATGTCTATTAGTCTACACGGTCTTCTCAAAGACAAATAAGAAAAGCCTTATCAGCGGCTGAATCGACTATTAGTTGGCAACTCGGTAAATCTATCAATAACCCGACTATGCGATGGATATTTCAATGTTTTCAATCAATACATTTAATTAAATTCGAGAATGAAATATTAATATCAAATTTAACTGAAGAAAGAAAATACATTTTGAGTTTCCTACCAGAAAATTGTCGTTACTATTATAAATGTTAATTAGACTATATCAACAATTTATTTGTCATAGAGACTATTAATGAAAATTTCTAGTCACAAATTGTAATCATTTTTAATTAGTATATCATCAGCTAAACACAGATACTAGCTTAATAGTCATAGACTTTTATCTATACAATTAAACTTAAATACTTATTGCTTCTTATTGAGAATAAAATATTATTTAGGATAGGTAGATAATATAACTATACGAGCCAGTGAAGTATTCTTTTACTCTCATTGTGGAGAAAATATTCAGTAAAAACCCCTTTGTGACAGTTAGGGTGCGGAATCAGGGCTGGAAGTGTCCCACTAATCGGTTCAATGAAATTGAATCTCGACCCCAAACCCAACAGCATTACTTTGATGCTGCAAGTAACACGTTCCGTCATCATCGAAACCTACGACCCCAACCCCTTAGACCCAGCCGCAACCGCAGCTAAAGCCACCCCTGAAGTCTTAGCAAACGCTCAAAAAGAGGTACAAAAAGAAGCAGCGAAAGCCGCAGAAGCAGCGAAAAAAGAGGCAGCAAAAGCTCCTGTATCCCAAACCCAAAATCCAGTAGTACCCGCACAGCAACCACCAGGTAGCGAAGATAGCGAAGATGATACGAATGATAAAATTCCGCCAGTGCTGTCACCAGTAGAACAACCGCCAAAATTCGACCGACGTTAAAGTAATTGGTGCGGGTTGGAAAAAACTCCGCAAGAAGTTTTAGCTTTTTTTGCCGCATCCGCCCCGACATTTTTTGTTATAGTCTTGAAAAAATTGTAGGTTGGGTGGAACGAAGTGTAACCCAACATCCCGATTTGTTGGGTAACGTTTAGCCGCTACACTCAAACGACAAAAAGATGTATCAGACAATCCGGTCTTGACGTTAGCCAGGGTAAGGGCTTCAATGAGAGAAACTAGGTTTTAGTCTCGAATTAATTGAAACTTTCCTTTTATATGTAAATATAATGGCAACTTGGCAACTTTTTGAAAATATTTTAGATGATGCCTTAACAAAAAAAGGCTATACAGTACTAGATAATAAATCTTTAAACTTAAAATGTAGTTTTACTGGTAGAAAGCATCTACCCGATAAACTCATACAAACCCAAACAGAGGAAATAATTGTATTAAGTAAAAAGTGGCAAGAAAGTCGTGGAACTGCGGAAGAAAAAGTTATTTACGAAATTTTTAAACTTTTAGATTTATTAAATAATCAAGAATACAAAATTAAATCTTGTTACATTATTTTGGGAGGTATGGGATGGAGTAAACAACTAAAAGAATATTATTTATCTCACAAATGGAATAACTTTTTAGAAAATGATTTTAAAAACAAAGTCAAAATAGTAATATTTGACGAAATATTAACTTTAATAAATAAAGGTTTGTTATAAATAATATTTGCATCACCACGAGCAGTAAAAACGACAGGATTATATCGAGGGTTTTTAGCTATTTATGCTCTCTGGGAGGAATTTTCTCGCTCAATCAAAACCTCAACCGTTGCTCTGGGAAAGCTAGTAACCCATGTCATTAATATTGCCATGTCTCGGAATTTTTGAACCCGATCAAAATTTTTGACACAGACCCCTAGATACAACATCTGAAAACTTTACAAATCCGCTTTTATAGCGACACCATACCTTCGGGTACAATGTCACTATATTATAATTACTTATTGCCTGACCCCGGTTCTGAGAGTTGGCGGTGGAATTCAGCCCTGACGGTTTCAGGCAAGACCTTGCTGCCAATGCCCATAATCTTTGTCATCAGCGAACCCGCGATAATTTCATCCTTACCTGCCATCAGGGCATCAAAACCCTGCTTGGCGACCTCGGTTGGGTCGTCCTTCTTACTTACGCCCACTTTAGTATCGTTCATATCCGCACGGTCAAAGAAATTGGTATCGGTCGGTCCCGGCATTAGCGCGGTAACGCTTACGCCTGTATCTTTTAACTCGTTGCGTAGCCCCTGTGAGAAGGAATGTACAAAAGCCTTGGAAGCCCCATAGACCGTCTCAAAAGGTGCGGGCATCAAAGCAGCAATGGACGAAGTAAAAAGAATCCGACCATTGCCACGCTCAACCATATCTTTCACCACCCTTTTAGCAAGATGTACAGTCGATACAACGTTCAGGTTAATGAGATTAAGCTCATCCTTCAAGTCGGTTTCGCTAGCAAAGTCACCGCTAACTCCAACACCCGCGTTTATTGCGATCGCATCCACAGGACGACCAGTTGCCTTAATTTTGCTGTAGAGTGCCTCTACACCATCATAAGTAGCGAGATCCGTTTGCATTGTCTCGACAGAAGTATTTAGCTTCTCGAAATCTTGGGCAACTTCGTTGATACTGGGTCCGGTTGCTGTGACTAGGAGATCGAAGCCGTTTTGAGCGAACTGTTTGGCAAGTTCGTAGCCGATGCCACTAGAAGCACCAGTCACAACAGCCAGGGGTCGGGTTGAAGAACTATCCATAATCTTTTACTTCTTCTACTTCAAACACTAAGTATAAAAAGTACCTCTTCAATCGAGCGTCTAGCGTTGGTGGTGATGTCTAAATTATTGGACTGTCTAAAGGAATATATTAATAGTGTGAATGCGCGAGCCTACAGTGACTCCGTTACTCTTTAAATAATGAATTACTTCAAATAATATTTAGTACTTTTGCACTATTTTATCTTTCGATGCTAAAACTTGAGAAAAATAGTTTGGTTGACATTCTGTTGTCATTATTATCAATCAAACTAAAAATAATCAACTGATGTACATGCTTTTTTGGAGGCATCTATGAAACTGAGATTATTACCTGTATTAGCTGGTGCAATTCTAGCTATAACCGTCCCTGCTGCGGCATTTGCTTGTCCCGGCACTAATGGAGAAAAAACAAATACAGTAACACCCCAACAACAATCTCAACTACAGCAAATTCAACGCAACACTTTAGAAGAAGTTGCAGCAACTCTGACACCAGAACAACTTAATCAATTCCAAGCTTCTCTTGCTTCTGGTGAAGCTATGCGTCCCGCTCTTGCAAACCTAAATCTGACAACGGAGCAGCAAAACCAAGTGCAACAAATAATGCAAGCTTCTAAAACACAGAAACAGCAACTTTTTAACTCCAATAGTTAGTTGTTCTGTGCTTAATAGCACATCAAATTTTTAATTACCTCTAATATTCATGCCGCATGTCTTTGGGCTTCTTGCTCAGAGACTTTCTTGGTATGTACGCCCATTCAGTTACAACTTATACAATTTAATAGTAAACTGTCATGTGTTGATGTTAAATGTATTAATAAAGATGGATAAAGAAATTGTGCTTTTTATTATCAGTGCAGGGCTGCTTGTTGTTTATTTAGTTTTTTCAGCATTGACTGAAATGGGGACGAAACTGCCGTGGAAGAAGTAGCGATCTGCGCTAGCCTTCGGCTTCCCCGAAGGGGTACGCACTTCTCGCTTCGCTATCGCATGAAGGGCGATTTTTTGGGCTTGGTTGTATTCCAACCTGTAGAGGGATGAGATAAAGCGCCTTCATTAGTTAGAATCCCCACACTTAACCATTGTCAGGGGAAGTCAACAAGGAAACGCCATTTACACAGCTTCGATGGCAGCCGCGAATGCGGCTCAAAGCATTGCTTTTGCGTTAGATTGTTTCAAGCAAGACAAAAATAGATTGAAACTAATTTTCAATAAGCTGTTTAAACTATTTGGTTTTGCTTGTTATTGTTCTGTTTTAATATTCTTAATTTCATCCATACAGCGTTGAAATTTATGGTTTAGTTTTTCATGCAAACCATAAAGTTGATAATCGACAAATTCCTTCCGTTCGTCATATATTTCTAACTGAATTGAAATTTTTGTTTCTATCTCGTTAATTCGTTTGTCTCGATCCAGCAAAGATAAACTAATGTGTTGATAGATTTGACTTTTAATTTCTGCAAGCCACCAAATAGTGCCAGCAAGAGGAGTTAATACAGCTAAAAATTGTAAGATTTCATATATTTTCATCTTATCTTAGACGCTAAAAACAGATGTATAAATTCGCAATAATCCTTGCGATGTTGAACCATTTACGTATCGAATTCTAAAATATCTTAAGCTCATATCAATGGTAAAAGTATTAATACCAATTACGCAAGCTTTTGCTCCATAATCAAGCCAAACCGATGCATCAGCGGATTGGTCAATGTAACAATTGCCAGTCTGATCGGTTTGCACAGTAACCCTTAATGTTTTTCTATTTATACTATCTCTTGCTGGTGTTGTAACTGTCGCATTTGCAGCTAAAGCAAGACTAACTTCAGTAGTATATCCAGATGATAGTAATACATTAGGAATGCCAAGAATACTAACGCTAGGATTGTTATTAACACTAACGTTTGTAAGGTTAGTTATCGCAACAGGTATACTATCGTTTGAACTTTTTGCTCCCCTCGCTGTTATTAACTCAGTTGATAAAATTTCGTTTTCACATAATGCAATACAATCCAAAGAAAAAACAGTATTACTTGATGCTGCAATGTTTAACGATCGAATTTGAATAAAATAATCCAAGGAGGGATCGGGAATTTTTTGGTATAGCGAAGAAATAGCAAGCCTTCCATTTATTCCGTTTAAATCTCTAGTTGAAAATTTTATTTCATCAACATTTGCATCAATTTCAAATCCTCCGTAATTACTTGTAGCAACAGCAGTATTCATGCTTGCTCTAGTGGAAAAAAAACCATTATTACCTACTTGAAACAAAGACGTAACTGTAGATGTTCCAGACAATAAATGTCTGGCTACATTATTTCCTGACGAGTCAACAACTTCAAGATAAAATTCTTGACTTGGAAGTCGTTGGCTTACTTTTGCAATAAAAGCAATTTTATAGGGAATGTTGAAAGGTTTTTTGTGTCGAATGATTGTTTCTCCAACAAGTGTCCCTGTTGAAATTTGTAGCTCTGAATTATTAATCGCTATTGACTGACTATTCCCAATTTGAACAATTTCCCAATTGTTTGACAAAGCGCTCCCAGAAAAATCATCCCGCCACCGTTGCCTCTGTCCGCGAACCAAAACAGGCTTTAAAATTCCTGGAATAGCGTTAAATATTTTCCGAAGAATATTAGTATCGCTAAAATCGCTCATGGTAAAAATTCTCTCACCATAGCGTTACCATCAGCCGTATCCCAAATACCGCTAACTACTCCGGTGTAAGCGAACGGTAATTCGTAATAACCCCCGTCGGCTGCAACTTTTACAGCAAAATTACTAGCACTAGCTTCAGCATCGAGGTCTACATATAAATCGCTAGCTGAATTGTTCCAAATAATTGCACCTAATCGATTTGAATTA
The DNA here is from genome assembly GCA_964242965.1 of uncultured Calothrix sp. Taxonomy (GTDB): domain Bacteria; phylum Cyanobacteriota; class Cyanobacteriia; order Cyanobacteriales; family Nostocaceae; genus JANNFJ01. Next base: position 16,011 of record CAXTCQ010000146.1, read on the forward strand.
GCTGCAAGTAAAGTAACTGAAACTATAGACGATGCTACAGAAGTAGGATTAGCAACACCACTGCGAATAGGTCTAAAAACTGAAGGATTAGAAAGAGGCATGGTTTTTAATCCTCACTACATTCAACAAAAGATATTTTTGTGTTTTTTTCCGATAGAGCAGCTATCTTGCCTCGATATAAGTTCATTAAATTAATTTCAAATGAACCTCCTGGATTTAAAGGAATCCCTTTATCGATAGCACCTTCACTGCGCTCCCCCAAAATCAAAGTAATCGGGTTTTCAGAACTGTTTATCAAAGCGCTATATAAACGCTTTGGGTTAGCGGGCAAAACATCAACCGATGCATTTCCACCCGTCAGCACTAAAACCTTGTTTATACACTTGCTAAAGCTAGTTAAAGTAGTTTGAGCAATCTTAGGACTATTTAAGTTTGTAATCATTAGTTAATAGCGTCGATTTTTGATTCTAGCCTCACAATGTCTGTTTTTAATCCCTCAATCAACACTTCTGTTGAGTCTGAGACTGGACCGATGTACTCCCATACTTGGATGGATACACTTTGGAACCATTTAGGAACTTCAATTGCAATTGAGTAAGAGTTAGCAAGCTTTTCTAGTCGAATCAACGTTATTTTGTTTAACCAAATTTTGCGCCGCTGCACGCTTTCCGCATCGGTAGTACCCCCAACTGTTAATCCCGTAAAAATTTTTTGACTTAACCAGCCTGCAAAGTGCCAGCTAGATTTCAATGGAGTACAGCTAACGTACACCGCTAAAATGTGACTTTCTAGCTGAGTCGGTACAACAATTTTAGGAATTGGTGCGTAACGTGGCGGTACTGTATTAATTTGGTAAGCGAATTGAGTTGAAAAATAGACACTCTCCCAATTTGACGCATTACCAAGCTGCAAAATTAAGCTCATACAAAAATAATTGATTACAGCATTAGCACGCGCATGTGTTCTTCGACTTCCCCAACAAATCCAAATGGGTCGATACCAAAATGGTCTAGCAATTCAAAATATGTGTAGTCATCCATCTTGCCATCTACCCACTGATTTGCGGCAGAATTAATTATCTGCATTCCCTTGTAAGTTGCCTCGTCAGCGTCAATATCGACGCTGACGGTTAGTAGATCGGAAATATCCGAGGGCACCCACAATAAGTTATTGTCAGAAGCGATCGACATTTAAAGAGCCTCGGGTACAAACCGAAATTTAGTCAAGGCAGCGTTCTCACTACCTGTAAATAGTCCGGTAAACGCTGGTTTTCCTTTTATTAAATCGATAACAGAATCTTGGGTATCGGTAATCGCTTTTTTACCGAATACTCCAGTCACACTATCATTTTCGTGCCTGTAATATTTTCTTCCGGTAATCCGACTCGATTCTTTGGTCGTAGCAGTTGTAACGCGCTGAATAATTGTCATTTTTGCGGGTTTGAAATTTCTAATCCCTTCTAAAACATTAGGAGTAGTAAGTGCCCCTACCTCAGCAGTTGTAAAATTAAATTCTCCTAGCAAGTCTCGGATTGTGTTTGCTAAAGCGCTACCTCTACCTGATTGTGTAGCACCAATTAATCTGGCAGGGAGGTAAACTAAACTTCCGGAAGAAGTAAAAGGAATAACAAAGCCGGGTACTCGCGTTGTTTTTACCTTGTTCGCTGGAGTTGTAATCGCAGCGTAAGCGGCTTGTCGAGCCTCCGTGTCCTTATTTAACCACGTCATGTACTTCGCATGGTCGGCAGCTAATCGCACGCCACGGGCAATATCGGTATAAGCCATTTTTGGTCTAAAAGTAATTTTTCTGTATGCCAACCATAGCGCGTGTTTTAGCGTGGTTTGCTTGTCGGAAATATAATATATTTCCTATAGTTTTTAGCGTGGTTTAGATTTGTACTAAAGGTAGATATCTCTGGGTAGTGTCTACCAAAAAGACTGGTTGAGGCTCTCCGGGTATCAATGCGTAGGCATATCGGAATCGCACGTTGACTACCCGACGGTAAGCGCGTTTTTTTCGTGTTTTACCCATAATTACTTGAGTGCCACTAGATAATCCAATAGTGCTGGGTTTTTTGGGATTATGTAAGGTAATATTCTGTTCGCTGTAGGGAACGTCAACAGCGTTACATATACGCTTATAAATATCGATAGCATCGGCTTCGGAGTTAGTCAGTATCTTTGAGCCATTAGGGAATCCATTTTTAGGGTCTTTATAGCTAACACACAGACGACCTTTAGTCAGAATGATTCCTTTTTTTGCATCGACAAATTGTACCTTTATTTCGTTTGCTATTTCTATTAATTTAGTGCGTAAATTAGTAGAAGTATTTTCTAGTTGCATCAACCTAACGCTATATTCAGCATCGGCTTTATGGGACTCATTCGGTACAGATTGTGCATCTTGCGAAAAATAAAATACTATTTTTGGATGCCCAATTACTGGAGGCTCCTGATTTTCTTTACTTCCATAAAATATAGATAAATTAGAGCGTGCATATCCTAATGTTTCATAAAAAAACAGCATTCTCATCAAAGTCATGTCACCCGTATCTGTATCTTTCATGGTGCAAGCTGTACGTAACTGCCCTCTAGTTGTAGTAATCTCAGGCTCCCAACTGCCATCGGCTCCATTTAAATCACCAAAATAATCTTTGACAACCTTGTTATGATTCAAACGGATCATGTCTTGTAAATGCTCGAAGTCGGAAAATTTTATTGGTAAAGGCATATGTGTATGCTTTTTATTTATATATGCTTTGAAGTGTTGTTCTGAATGCAAACTTAATTGTCTTAATCGTTATTGTTAAAAGTTTCCCATATTTCAAAAATAGTACCTTTACTGACTTCTTTTGCATCTGAATCAAATTTCATTTGAGTTGAGCTACCTGGATCTGTTTGCCCTTTTATTGAAGGTGGATTTTGTCCATCACCGGGTAAATCAATTACACTCTTTCTTAATTCTTCTGCTTGATTAACTGTTTCTGTATATTGCTGAATAATATCTAGCGGCACTTGCGATATTTGTTGCACAGTAGAAGCTCCTTGTTGTGCATTTTCTAACCATGTAAATATTTTGCTGTGATAGTTGGGAGACGTACTCATCGGCAAATAACTATTACCAAGTACGGCACCACTCCGTTGCAAAGCATTGCCAACTTTACCGACATTGCCGCCTATCATTTCCATTCCGTTGAGAATGGTATTGCCCATATTAGTTACGTTATTTAGTAGGTTGGTAGTGGCGGAATACACTTTTGTTGCTTTATCCCAATCAGTTTTTACCCCATTCCAAACCGCCTCCCCAAGTAGTGATTTCATATAATCATTAACCGTCTTGCCTAGCAAAGCATTAATATCATGTGGCTGTCCATCTTCATTTTTTAATCCGACTAATGCCAGCCCGTTAGAAACAATACTACCTAGTGTCTGCAACAAGTCTCTAGATAGCATTGCAGCATTGTGTAACACCACAATCATTGTGATAGCATTCATCAATTCCGGAAGATTTAAACGCTTGGAAAGTTTATCAAATTTTTCCGTCATCTTATTAGAAACTGCTTCCACTTTTGCGCCAGCAGTGTTAGCAGAATTAAGCGTTTTAGTTCCAATATCTGAAAGTGCTTGAAAATTTTGTTTGCTTGCAACGCTAAGTGCTGCTGTTCCAAGCAAAATTTTATCGAGTTTACCGTTGATACCCGCTAATTCACCTTTGTCCACGTCTTCACCTTTTTCACCTTGTAAACCCCGCGCACCAGTAGCTCCAGTAGAACCCGCAACACCTTGTAAACCCCGCGCACCAGTAGCTCCAGTAGAACCCGCAACACCTTGTAAACCCCGCGCACCAGTAGCTCCAGTAGAACCCGCAACACCTTGTAA
>CAXTCQ010000147.1:0-19835 GCA_964242965.1 uncultured Calothrix sp.
CTTCACTCCCTACTCCCTACTCCCCTACTCCCCCACTCCCTACTACCTACTCCCTACTCCCTACTCCCTTCCCCGAATGCTTCGCAAAATCCCTCTAGCATGGTTACAACTTACCCGCGAACGGACACGCTTATTAGTCGCATTGGCAGGAATTGCTTTTGCTGATATCCTCATATTTATGCAGTTGGGTTTTCAAGATTCGCTGTACTCTAGTAACGTTCGCTTTCATGTCAGTTTGCAAGGAGATATTGTTTTAATTAGCAATCAATCGAACTCCTTAATCTCGATGAAAAGCTTTTCGCAGCAGCGTTTAGTCCAAGCGTTAGACTTAAAAGAAGTTGAATCGGTTCATCCAATATATTTAGATTTTACAAGTTGGAAAAATCCGGTTACGGGTCGTCCTCGTACTATATTTGTAATTGGTGCTAATCCCGAAAAAAATATTTTTGATATACCTGGAGTTCCGGAAAATAAAGATAAGCTGGGTTTACCCGATGTCGTTTTATATGACCGCGCTTCGCGGGTAGAATTTGGTCCGATTCCTCAAAATTTTGATGCTGGAAAGCTTGTCACTGCTGAAGTTAGACTCAGGAAGATTAAAGTAGTTGGATTATTTACCCTTGGAGCATCTTTTGGAGCGGATGGCAATCTTATTACTAGCGATATCAATTTTTTACGAATATTTAATAATCGTCAAAGAGGCTTAATTGAACTTGGAATAATTAGGTTAAAACCTGGAAGTAATGCAGAAGTTGTTGCTCAACAATTAAAAAAATATTTAACTGCTGATATTAATGTTTTTACCAAACAGGAATATATTGACTTTGAGCGCAATTTCTGGGCTACTAATACTGCAATTGGCTTTATTTTTACTTTGGGTGCAATCATGGGTTTCATTGTCGGAATCGTGATTGTTTATCAAATTCTTTACACTGAGGTTGCCGACCATTTATCGGAATATGCAACTCTCAAAGCTATTGGTTATACACACAATTACTTATTAGTCGTGATTTTGCAAGAATCTTTTTTATTAGCGGTGTTAGGGTATGTACCTGGTTTCCTAGTTTCGCTATTCCTATATCAAAAAGCGCGTGAAGCAACTTTATTACCAGTTTCCATGAGCGCAGACCGCGCTGTAGTCGTGGTAATTTTAACGATTTTGATGTGCTTTATTTCGGGTGCGATCGCAGTGCGAAAATTACAAGCTGCCGACCCTGCGGATATTTTTTAGTTTACAGAATTAATATCGATATAAACCAGATCCCCGACAACTTTTACGAAGTCGGGGATCTAAACTTCACGAGATTGGTACATTTTGATAAAAGTTCAATATCATTTGCAAACTGTTGCAATCAATGCAAAAAATACTCATAAATAGCAACAATATTAAGTAAGCTGTGGAAACGAAGCTAGTAATGGAAATGTTAATAAGTTTTATACCTACTATCAACTAACCCTTAACGGTCGTCATACAAAATTACATTTATCTACATCGTCCTATTTAGTAATTTTTGCACTTCATTCGTAAATACTCGTAAATCCATTTATGACCAAAAGAGAATCTGTAATATCTATCAAACATCTCAATCATTACTACGGCAGAGGAGCGCTAAAAAGACAAATACTGTTTGATATCAGCTTAGATATTTACCCAGGTGAAATTGTGATTATGACCGGACCATCGGGTTCGGGAAAAACAACTTTACTAAGTTTGATTGGTGGTTTGCGGTCAGTTCAAGAGGGGAGTTTAAGATTTTTAGATGAAGAATTATATCGGGCAAGTCAAAAAAGATTAGTAAATATTCGTCGCAATATTGGTTTTATTTTCCAAGCGCATAATTTGCTCGGATTTCTCACTGCAAGGCAAAACGTCCAAATGGCAGTAGAATTAAATGACCATATTTCGCAGACACAAGCTATAGCCAAATCCGAAGCGATACTGCGTTCGGTTGGTTTGGGACCTAAGATTAACTACTTCCCCGATAATCTATCTGGTGGACAAAAACAGCGGATTGCGATCGCACGCGCTTTGGTTAACGACCCAGCAATGGTTCTTGCAGACGAACCAACTGCTGCTTTAGATAGGCAGTCGGGACGCGATGTTGTGGAATTAATGCAGCGACTCGCTAAAGAAAAAGGAACTTCGATTTTACTTGTGACTCACGACAACCGGATTTTAGATATCGCTGACCGCATTATCAATATGGAAGATGGAGTTTTAGCAAGCGATTCGCAAAATATCGTTTTGAGTTACGAATCGAGAATAAATCATAACTAGTACAAGAAGGTAAAAGTAAAATAGTACAAAGGCAAAAGAAAGAAAGATGATTTTATGGACTTTTCAGCCATTTTAGATGGTAACTTTATTTCCGCGCCGATTGTATTAGTCGTGAGTGTTAGATCCCCGACTTCGTAAAAGTTATCGGGGATCTGGGCAAGAGCGAAAAGGTCAAAATTAATGACACAGACCAAAGCGTGTTCCACTACATTAAATATGAGGGGGTGAACCTTCAATATGTTCTTTCTTTCTTTGTGTCCCTTCACTTCGTACCCTGCGGGAAGGCTACGCCAACGAGGGCAAGCCTTTGTGGTTCATTTCCTTAGAGAATGTTTTAAAAGTCAAACATAAGTATAATTTGTCATTCTGAGCGCAACGAAGTGAAGCGTTCGCGTAGCGTGCCCGAAGGGCTTAGAATCTCAACTGGCCGTATATATTCGAGATGCTACCCTGCGGGAACGCGAAGCGCGAACATTGCGCTGTACGCTCCATTCAGCCTGACAAAAATTATACTTTCAAACATCCTCTTAGCCCTCAAAATTAATGTAGTGGAGTAGTAGGTTTCCTTCTATCGCATTCACTCCCCAAGTGTCAACAAGCTTGCAGGAACATCAACAACTAACCGTCGTGTTTGTAACCAAGCCAATCCCATTAAGACAAACGAAACACCATCACCACCCAAAGCTTCTATTTCCACTTCTTCTTTGGCAATATTGACTTTTTCCAAATAAACATCAAACTTAGCTTCACCCGTAGCCATTTGTAACATTCGTGTATCAATTGCAGTCCAACCAAGACTTTCTGCATCTTGTTTATCGAGGGCTATCCAGCCTGTAAAGCCTGTATCAAATAAAGCATCAACTTGAATACTCGTGCCATCATTAGCGATTAATTCAATTTCAAACACTAATTTTCCCTGTTCATCAAAACACCCCCTCATATTTTGCCGCTAACTCCGGTTTCGTTAATGCGGAAAGTACAAAATATTGAGTGAGGATATTTTTGACGGGCTTTTTTCAAATTAGCTATGCTATCGCAATCAAGAAAGTATTCACCTGTTTCCGGTTCAATGGTTAAGTACCAATTGTAATGGTTTTGGATCAGATCGGAACGCAGCTTTTCAAATATGGGATAACAGCGTTCCCAACGCGTTTGTTGTTCAGCGTTTCGTTGTTGTTTTTCTGCTTCTGTCCAGTTGACATCAGGAAAAATTCTGCGATTTCGGTTAGTTTCGGCGGTTTGCGTCATCGGTTTTTGCCTATAAGCACTGGGATATTAATAATCGTAGCATTTCGAGTCATGAGGAGTGCGTCACGCTTGAAATAATAGAACATTATTGCCTGGGAGCTTTGGGAGCAATCCCAAATGTTTCGTAGGTTGGATGAAGCTTTTATGTTATCATCTCTCAACTTTAGGCATCGCCGATAATAAAGCCCGTAACGCATGATTTACAGCTTCAGAAGTCTTAAATACCTCAGCAATATCAGCATCAAGAATCACAGTTACGTCAGATTTTTGGACTTGATTTACAAAGCGATTAGGACGAGCTTTCCTGTAATCAAAATTATATTCTGAAAGCAAATCATCATTTTCTTCATTCTCAAAATTAGAAGCCGATGTATTCTTCATAATCTCTACGTTCTTTATTAGTAGCTAAACGAGCGCTGATAATACGAATAACACCCTTTCTTTCTGTAAAACAAACCAGTAAAAGACGATTTTTGTGGTCATTTCCAATAATAATTTCCCGTTGTTCCTCAACAGAGTGTAATTCATCATCAAAAATGTAAGCAAACGGGTCATTAAAGACGATTGCCGCATCTTCAAAACTGACTCCGTGCTTATGGTTTTTCTCTGCTTTGCGGTCGTCCCACTCAAATTGTAGCTCTATGCAACAGCTACATCCTCTCCAATACTCTTATCCCCAGCAACGACAACCCCAACTCCAAAGTCCTTGCCGTCAAATCGCACAACGCTAACCGCGAAGTTCTAATCGGTTCCTCCGATTTCAACACCGGACAATTCTCAAAAAACTGATTAAATTTTTCGCTCAAATTATACAAATACTCGCACAACCGATTCGGCAATAATTCGCGTTCAACTTCACTCAAAACCTCATCCAATTGCAATAAATGCTTTGCCAAAGTAAATTCTGCTTCTTCACGCAGCAAAATCTTTGCATCTGCCCCTAAATTGCTGAAATCAATGTCACCTTTACGACCAATACTTTGCACCCGCGCAAAAGCATAAAGCATATAGGGCGCGGTATTACCCTTAATTGCCAGCATTTTGGCATAGCTAAATTTGTAATCAGTATTCCGGTTTTGGCTCAAATCTGCGTACTTCACCGCACTGATACCAACTATCTCCGCAACATTGGCAATAAATTCCTCGGTTTCGTCCCGATTGTCTTCCTTTAACCGTGCTGACAAATCTGCACGGGCAACCGCGACAGCATCATCTAATAAATCCTGCAACCGCACCGCTTCCCCGGAACGACTTTTCAATTTTTGCCCATCTTCTCCCAATATTAACCCGAAAGGAGTATGGACAAACTTGATATCATCGGTTATCCAACCTGCTTTTTTCCCGACTTGAAATATCTGGGCAAAATGATTACCTTGTTCTGCACCTACAGGATAAATTACCCTTTGTGCTTTATCCACATTTACTCGGTAGCGAATTGCAGCTAAATCGGTAGTTGCGTAGTTGTAACCCCCACCAGATTTTTGGACAATTAGCGGTAACGGATTGCCTTCTTTATTCGTGTACCCTTCCAAGAAGATGCATTTTGCCCCTTCGCTTTCTACAACTAAGCCGAGTTTTTCTAACTCCTCAACCACATCTGATAGCATTGGATTGTAAAACGATTCTCCCCGCTCAAGAATGTTAGGGGAAATCCCAAGCTTGTTATAAACTACCATTGAAGATCGACGCGATAAGTCACAAACTATCTTCCATGCCTGTATAGTTTTTTCATCACCTGCCTGTAATTCTACTACTGCCTGCCGCGCTGCTTCTTTAAAATTATCGTCTTCATCAAACCGTTTTTTCGCCTGACGGTAAAAAGAAGACAAATCTCCCAAATTGAGATTCTCTGTAGTTGTCAACGCTTCGGGATATGCTTCTTTCAAGTAAGCAATCAACATCCCAAATGGTGTTCCCCAATCACCGACATGACTGATACGCTGCACATCATGACCGATAAATTCTAAAATTCGCGCCAAACAATCACCAATTATCGCAGACCGTAAATGTCCGACGTGCATCTCCTTGGCAATATTGGGACTGGGATAGTCCACAATTACCTTTATCGGGTTTTTTGTTGGTGCAATACCCAAGCGTGCATCGGTTAGGATGGCATTGAGTTGCGCTTCTAGGTATGCTGTTTTCAGCCTGATATTAATAAACCCAGGTCCCGCAATTTCCGGTGCTTCGCAAATATCCGATATATCGAGTTTCTCGACAATCGCTGCGGCAACTGCACGGGGTTGCTGTCCCAGCTTTTTCGCTAGCGATAACGATACATTACACTGATAGTCGCCAAATTTAGGATTATTCGTAGTCATCAAAAGCGGGTCAGTTTCGGCATATTCAGTACCGAATGCGGTTGCGATCGCGCTTTGGAATTTTTCCTTTAATTGTTCTTGTGTAGCTTTCATCTTTAGTAGTTTCGATAACCTGATGGTTTAAAAATAAGGGTTAACAAATGATTGTAAGGCTTAGTTAGGATTTTAAAGCTTATGTAGTATGATAATACATATTTAATTAGGTGGAGTAAAGTTTTGTAGTTTTGTAGTTTTGTAGGTTGGGTGTAGCGACAGCGGAACCCAACATTATAGTCAGGTTAATGTTGGGTTCCATTTCATTCCACCCAACCTACTAGAAGATTTTTAAAAGATTTAGCAGCGCTTTTCGCCTTCGCTGCGCCTTTATGCGATCGCAGCTGGTTAAGTAGATTAGGTACGCAAAATTTATCTCAGATTAATATGCCTAGACGCGATATCTACCACGATACAGTTAAACTTGCCCTGCAAAAAGCTGGCTGGACAATTACCCACGACCCATTTCCTCTACAAATAGGTAACAAACGTTTATCTGCTGACTTGGGTGCAGAACGTATAATAAGTGCTGAGAAAGGAGCCGAAAAAATTGTTGTTGAAGTCAAAAGCTTTGTAGGTGAGTCGGATGTAAAAGATTTAGAACAGGCTTTAGGACAGTATATTCTATACCATCAAATCTTAAAGGAGATAGGTGAAGATAGAAAATTATATCTAGCAGTTTCTCGACCAACTTTTAACAGCGTGTTTACTATAGAGTTAGGGCAGATGTTGTTAAGGAATGAAATTATTAAGTTGCTTGTATTTGATGATGTAGCAAAGGAGATAGTTCAATGGATACCCAATTAAAATATCAAGACATCATTAAAAATATATTAAAAGAACACGCAGAATATCGGGCTAGCATACCTGATAGCTATGACTCTCAAGTTTTATTTGATGATAAACGAGGACGTTATCTAGTTTTAGATATCGGTTGGAACGGTGACAAGTATCTACATGCGACACCAATTCATATCGATTTAATTAATAACAAAATTTGGATTCAATATGATGATACAGAGGAAGGAGTTGCTAATGATTTCTTAGCAGCAGGTGTTCCGAAAGATGATATTGTTCTGGGTTTTCGCCATCCAAAAGTACGACAATATACCAGTTTTGCAGTGAGTTAGCCTTCTTCACCGATAAACCGAGATGAACTGAAGTGTAAGTGTTGGGTTGCGCTTCAGATGTTATTGGCGAAATACATCTTAATACTTAATAGTCTTATTTTAAGCCAGATAGATTAACGATTAGCTACAGATTTACTATGTTAAATACTGCTCAAGAAATTTATACTCAAGTTGTCCGTACTTTATCACCGATTGAAAGGTTACGCTTGGCAAATCTTATTCTTAATGGTTTGGTTGAGCAAGATGTATCTGTCGTCGATATAAGCGATACTTGGACTGAGGAAGACAAACTAGATGTTACTAACTTTTCTTTGCAATATGCAGCTACTTCTATACCCGATAGCTACGATTCGCAAATTTGATTTGATGATAAACGAGGACGATTTATAGACTTGATTATTTTAAAGGATTGACAATCGCTAATTTGCCAGACACAATTAAACCATCTTGCATGTCTTTAGAGTAAAGAATTTTCGCATCTACATGCAAAGCACTAGCAATAATAAGACTATCCCAAAAAGAAAACATATATTGATTTCGCAATTGGGAAGCATTTAAAAGAATACTTTGATTAAAACAGACAACTATATAGTTTTGATAAAACGAGGAAATTAAATCAGATATTTGATTTTCGTTTAACTTAGATTTTTTAAGTAAATTGACGCAAACCTCATTGATGACCTGCGTACTTAGTGTTACCTTTTGATGAGTGAATAATATTCTTTGCGATTTCTGATTTTCTAACTTCGTCTGCCGTTTTGGCTATTGCAAAGGCATAAAACCATATATTTGTATCGATAAAACAAATATCATTAGTTTTACTAACGCTCATAAATTTCGTCTCGCTTTAAAGGTATAAGATTATCAACTTGAATCGGATTCTCTAACAGATAGTCAATCATGTTAATATTAGGTTTAGTTTCATCAAGACGAAGGGTAAGTAATTCCTTTTCGATATCAGGAGCTACTTTCTCAATCAACCGCACTTTATCTACAAGAGAAAGCTGTTTGACGGAATTAAGAATTTCTTCTAAGGTCATTTTTTATAGTACAACTCGCTACTCTATTGATTTTACCATTTAGAGCCGATAGGTTGTATAAGTGGATATAGTTTAATTACCCTAATATACAAGTTTTGCAGCAAGTTAGCCTATTAGGTCAGCAATGCCATAAAATTAAGAAGGTTATAAAACTCTATAAGCCACATGGACAGAATCTCCGTTAATTCTCAAATCCATTTTGGTAAGCCTTGTATCGCAGGTACACGCATCACGGTACAAAGTGTTCTCGAATTGCTTAAACGTTGGTCTTTCTTTTGCGGAAATTATCCGAGACTATTATCCTGACCTTGAAATTGACGATATTCGCGCTTGTTTACAGTATGCGATCGCATTAGTTGCATCTGAGGATATTCATCTTCCTTCGGCTCAAATATACTGTAAATGGCAAAAATACTGACTTTTGGGAAAGGTCATAAAAGATGTTGGGTTACGCTTCGCTCCACCCAACCTACAAACTACTACAAACTACAGATTTACTAAACTGGCTTAACTAAAACCCCATCACCCTCAATTTTAACAGCGTAAGTTGCCAAGGGTTTCGTTGCGGGACCTTGTAACACCTTGCCATCTCTTGCAAATGCCGATTGATGACAGGGACACAAAAATTGATTTTCTACTGCTTTCCAACCTACCTTACAACCTGCATGAGTACAGGTCGGATTGACAGCAACTAGATTTTTGGCAATTGAAGTACCAACTACTAAAACTGCACCAGCAGGTGATTGTTCGTTTAGTAACTGACCAGTTTTGTCTAATTCGGCTACTGTACCAATTTTTTGCCAGTCTTTAGGTGTCTCCGATGTGGTATTTGTATTATCGGGACTACAAGCTGCGATCGCAATCGGTAAAGATGTCGCTATTCCACCGATACCAACCAAAGTTATAAATTCACGCCGGTTCATAAAAATTTACTTCAAATTTTTGTCTTCATTAAGTTACCACATGAAAGATATCACTAAACTTTAATTTTTTAGGTAGGTTATAGCTAACCATTAAATACATCGTGTTGTTCCTTAAAGGTTCTCTGCGTGCTACTCAAACCGAAATCCCTAGCTAATAAATCAATTCCATCAATAATTTCTGGTATTTGCGTTTCTTGGATTTGCAAACCAGAAAAACATTTTTCTCGGAAATCTATTCTTTCCTGAAAGCGTTGGATGGCAACTTTTAAAGGACGTATTACCTCATATGCTTTTTCTGCTTTCTTGATAGCTTCTAACGGAATTGGAAAACGCACTCGCATAACTGCCAAATCAATCAAATCCCTAGCTTCAACGCTATCATCCATAAAGCGATCGGAATTCGCAAGCAGCTTGGATGTAAAACAGTCGTTGATACTTAAGCAAGGAACAGGTGACCATTCGGGATATCTGGGAGGGTCTAATTGAAAACGAGACTCAGCAATAATTTCAGTCTTAATAAGTATTTCGTCGTAATCGACCACCATTCTGATTGCATACTGGTTAGTTGTGCCACGTCCAATTTTAATTTTGTTTAAGTTATAAAATAATCCTTCATAACCCCTATCAAATATGATTGTACGGAGATATCTATAACCAGATGTCGAAACAGGACAAATAAAATCAATATCTTTACTCCAACGATATTCTCCAAAATCAAGCGCAATTACACTTCCACCACCAAAGTAAGCACAAGCATTTGCAAGTACTTCAGAATTTAAACTCTCAAGAACCGCGATAATTTTATTGTGGAAATCAAGCTTAAAAGTCATATACAGGTTTGTAACCAAGAATTATATCGTTTAGCAATTTCTTTTAAAAAACTTAGTTCTTCACCCTCAAGATTATTAAATAAATCGCGGTAGTCCCAACCGCGTTCGTAACGACTTAACATTTCCTCTAATGTAAATTTATATACATTTTCTATCTGCCAACAAATTGACTCCAAAAAAGGTAATTTTTCTGGAATAACAAGTACATCTACTTTTTGGTTTGCCATTATTTTAACTATTTAATATTATTTCCTGCCTGCCGACAAGCGGATATTCCTTTACGAACGTAATTGCGCTATCATTTCAGCGGGATTCCAATAAGCGCGGGTTGTTTGAATCTTGCCATTATCATTCATCTCGAAAATGGTAATTCCTTCAAAAATTACAGTTTTACCAGTTTTACTATGTCCTTGGGTTTTCCACTTAACTGCTGCGGAATTTCCGGTAATAAATATTGACTCGATAGCGGTTTCTAATGAATTAAATACTGCTTGCAATCGTCCGATAAATTCACTAAATCCTTCATGGACTTTTGCTGGTGGTTCTCCTACTGGGTCGTGACTAATGGCATCGAGAGCAAAGTTTACTAAGACACCTTCAGCGTTCATTGCGGCAACGTTGGTGTAGTATGAATCAATAACGGCTCTAATTTGTTGTGATGTCATTTTCTTATTATTTCATTTTCATACTTAAATCTAACCATTTCGACTGTGTAATTGGCGCACTAGTCGAAATATAATCGATACCCGTCTCTGCTACCCCGCGAATAGTATCTAAAGTAATATTTCCGGAAGCTTCGATTTTGACTCTACTATCTTGTTGTCTTATCATTTGTACTGCTTTTTGCATCATTCCCAAAGGCATATTGTCTAACATAATTATGTCAGCTTTATGGAGTAATGCTTCTTTAACTTGGTCTAAAGATTCGGTTTCGACTTCGATATTGAGCGGGTAAGGAATCGAATTCCGCACTCTCGTTATAGCTGTTCCAATTCCCCCTGCTGCGGCAATATGATTGTCTTTTATCATCACAGCATCGTCCAATCCCATACGGTGATTAATCGCACCTCCTAGCTGAGTTGCGTATTTTTCTAAAATTCTCAATCCTGGTGTTGTTTTGCGAGTATCGACTAATTTTGTGGGTAAATCGGCGATTTTTTCGGTATATTGACGGGTTAAGGTGGCGATTCCGCTCAATCGCATTACTATATTTAACGCTACTCGTTCCCCCATTAGCAGCGCATCCATCGAACCGTGCATTCGTGCGATTACCTCACCGCGATCGCAATATTGCCCCTCGACTGCAAACTGGACAAAGCTGACTTTCTCATTCAAAAGCTGAAATACTCGCGCTGCTATCGGTAAACCCGCGATTACCCCTGATGCTTTCGCTATCCACTCTCCTTGTCCTTCGGTGGAGTCAGTCGAGATGAGGGATTGCGTTGTGCGATCGCCTCTGCCAATATCTTCTAATAACCAGCTATGCAAAAGTGGGTCGAGTACGATAAATGGGGGTAAGACAGCAGTTGATTTCATCACCGTTCAAAAAATAGGGTAAAGGGAAGGGGAATCCTGCCAAGGTAACTATTAAAATTTCTTTTATTCTTCTGTGTTCTCTGTGTTTCTATGGTACATAAACATTTTATTTTACCACAGAGACGCAGAGAACACAGAGTAAAGAGCTTTGGGAGGGATTTTTTATTTGGTTGTTTTGACCCACCTTGACATTAGGGATAAGGGTAATTTTTTATCTATCTGGTTCTAAATTCGCAAATAATTTTTGCCAATCAACAGAACTAATATTATTTTCCCCCGATTTTGCCTCAAAGGTGACATTACTGGCTTTTGCTTCTTGTAATGCTTGTACGCACAATTCGGCAATATTATCGCGGCTAACTTTGCCCCGAATATTGTCACCTTGCTCAAATATCAATTCTTTTCCACCTGGTTCTTCAGTCAGCGCACAAGGTCGAATTATTGTGTGGGAAATTTCACTATTTCTGAGACTGTCTTCTCCCTTCAATTTCCACGTCAAAATTCCCCCTAATTGGTCGTTTAATCGGACTGCGGGTGGTTCTTCTTCTAAATTAATTCCCGGTCTTCCCGGTCGTGTTACACCTGCGGAACTAACTAGTACAAACCTGGGTAAAGTCTCACCACCATATGCATTAATCGATTCAATCTGTAATTCAAAAGCACCAGGAGAAAAGCTTGGGTTTAATGCACCGTCGTATTCAAATTTACTCAACATTAGTTGAAACGAGCTAATTTTACTAGCATCGATTTGCGGACGGTCTTTGACAACTTTGGCACGAAAAACCGGAATTAAATCTTTAAAAGGGACGCGAACGTTTATCCAGGTATCTGCTACCGTGTCGAACGAATGACTATAACCGACTCCATCCCAAACTGCATCGCTTCGCAAAAATAACTTATAGCGTTTACCATCACCTTTAACGCGCAATGTTACACCTTCGCAACCGGATAAATTAATCGGTGGGTCAAAATTTTTGGTTCTTACTGAAGCGAAACCACCGGAATTTGCAACCGAAACATTACCAGTAAATAAAGCTGCTCCTTCGGCAAATCGCATGTTACTTGCGCTAACTCCACCCATGACAACATCATCCAACGCACCCCAGATATTTTTTAATTCTTCAGATGGATGTGTAAAATTAAATATTGGTTTTATATCAGCTTCGGGTAAATATTTTGCCGCTGTTTCAACTAAATTTTTCACACCTTGATACTCAACATTTTCGGGTGTGTCGCCGACTATTTCCGGCATATAAAATTTGATACCCTGATTATATTTGGCTCGGTCGGGCGTATCTCCTTCCACAGGTTGCACGCGGACGGCAGTGCAGCAAATTACTGCTTGAATATTCGCCATTACTAAAGGCGTTAGCGTTTCTGGTTTAGTTATATCCGCGACTACTAACTCAGTGTTATTGCCAAGAAGAGAGCGAGCTTTGTCGATATCGCGGACAAGCGATCGCACTCGATAACCTCGTTCAATCAACTTTTGCACAACTCGTCTGCCAACACC
Organism: uncultured Calothrix sp.; assembly: GCA_964242965.1. Classification (GTDB taxonomy): domain Bacteria; phylum Cyanobacteriota; class Cyanobacteriia; order Cyanobacteriales; family Nostocaceae; genus JANNFJ01. Next base: position 12,853 of record CAXTCQ010000147.1, read on the forward strand.
ACCCGTTGCACCTGCTACTAATATTACACCCACTCGTTTAGCTCCATCAGGTTTATTTTGATTAACATGCGGACGACCTTGAAATAGTTCTTGTACCCAATTCAATAATGGGATGACTTCAAAGTACGTTAGCGTTTCGACAAGTCTACCTAAGTTCCATTGTGCGCGATTTTTTTCGGACATAATTCATAGCTAGGAGGAGCATCCATGTAGAGACGCGAAATGAGAGCGTCTATAGGTGTTAGTTTTGTAGGTTGGGTGTAGCGTAAGCGTTACCAACATGATAGTGCCATGTGTCGATGTTGGGTTACACTTCGTTCCACCCAACCTACAAATAACTAAATAACCAATTATTTAATTTCAATTTTATTGTTTTCGGTAATAGTATACCTTCAGTTGCCACCAACATCGCTGTATCTCATTGAAGATATTCATCAAAAGACTCCCCATTTCAAGGGAAAATGAGAATAGAATAGTTGATTTGAATAATCATGCTTAAATTTCACCCACCTGGTTTTGGACAAAAAGTAATTCAAACATCGCTTGGTTCGATGGTTTATTACACCCAAACGAGTCAACCTTGGCTGACTGCAAATCAAAATCTACCCTCGCTTATCTTTTTACATAACTTTGGTGGGGGTGCTTCTGCGTATGAATGGTCAAAAGTTTACCCTGCATTTGCGGCAACGCACCGAATATTAGCACCCGATTTAATTGGTTGGGGAGACTCAGCACATCCAGTACGCGACTACAAAATTAACGATTATCTAACAACAATTAGTGAGTTTATTCAGCAGACCTGTAATTCTCCTGTCACTGTAATTGCATCTTCATTAACCGCAGCTTTAATTATTCGTCTTGCGATAAACCAACCGCATTTATTCCAAAGATTATTTTTAGTATCTCCTTCAGGATTTAATGATTTTGGTGAAGGTGCGGGACGACGATTGCCACTTGCTTTAATTAATACTCCAATTGTCGAAAGTTTGATTTATACGCTGGGTGCAGAGAATGAATTAGCAGTACGCAATTTTTTACAAAGCTTTCTATTTGCTAAACCCGAACGTGTGACTGAAGAAATGGTACAAGCTTATCTAATATCCGCACAACAACCAAATGCTAAATTCTCAGCTTTAGCATTTTTGCGGGGAGATTTATATTTTGATTTGAGTTTATATATTCAACGACTGACAATTCCTACAGTTATATTTTGGGGAGAACAAGCACAATTCACCCGTATCAAGTTAGGAAAAAGGTTAGCAGGGTTAAACGCAAATGCAATTCAAGATTTTTACGCACTGCCAGAAGCTGGAATTTTACCCCATCTGGAAATGCCTGGTGTAGTAATTGGTTTATTACAACGCTGCTCATGATGAAGATTCGGTAGTACCAATTTGGCACACTAAGGATTATGGTAAAATTCATCCCCCCAATTTGCTAAGAATAAAAGCTGCAAGAAATCCAAACACAGTAATTAATCCAGCGAAATCGTGCGTTTGCTCAAAAGCTTCTGGAATCATAGTGTCAGAAATCATTGCTAAAATTGCACCTGCTGCTACAGCAGTTACACCAGCAATAACTTCCTTCGAGAAATGGTTGAAAACGGTATAACCTAACAATGCTGCCAGACCTGAAACTACAGCAATAATTCCCCATAGACCAAAAACATAACCAACAGAACGATTAGCTTTTTTCATCCCCGCTGCACTAGAAAGTCCTTCCGGAATATTCGACAGAAATACCGCAGCTACCGTTACCCAACTAACAACCCCGCCGCCGAGCATACTCACACCAATTACAATCGATTCGGGAATCCCATCGAGCAACGCACCAATTGCTATCGCAAGTCCACTGCCGCTATCCTCTTCTTGGGATGGTTGTTGTTTCCCAGAACGTTTGCGATGTTTTGCCCCTCGGCTTCCTATATATAAATTTGCCGCTGTATAAATTGCAGCACCACTTATAAAACCAATTGCAGTGGCATTAAGCCCACCACGTTGATACGCTTCATCCATCAGTTCAAACGATAGTGCCGATATTAGTACCCCCGCACCGAATGCCATTATCGCAGCAATTGCCCGTTGCGGAATCTTGACAAAATAGCCTAAACCTGCACCAATTAGCAGCGCCGAACCGCCAACCAGTCCCCAAAAACCTGCTTGCAACCAAGTTGGAATCATGTGATGTATTATCTTAAAATAGCTATAGGCTTAGGTTTAGCAAAGTTTGAATCGTGTAACATCACACATGCGAATTACGACTATAGCCAGATAAGGGAATAGTTTACAGCTATTTTCAGCTAATTGAACTTCTCTCCTGGTCGTAGGGGCACGGCACTGCCGTGCCCCTACATATAATCTATTTACCCCAAAACTGCTGTAATTACTCCAATTTCCCAATTTCTACTGCCGATAGCCCTGTTATTCTTCCAACTTCCTCCGCTGTCATTCCCGCTTGAAGTAAATTACGTGCTGTCTGTTGTAATTGCGATTTGACTTGTTCTAATTGCGATTCTGCATTTTCTGCACGTTGGCTTTCACTATCGGCTCGCTGTTGTTCTATTTGGGCTATTTCTTCCGCAGTTGGTAATAATAACCCGCTCAAAGTCGTCCACCGCAACCAAGTTGTATTTACACCTTTATAATTACCTTGCCAACGCTGTAAAGCCAAACCTAAAGATTCGCTCACTAATTGATTTTGAGGATTAACCGTCAGGGGTTGATATTCCTGATTATGCAGCCTGAAACCTGCCCAATCATTCGAGTTAAAAGGGTCATACCAGAAATACTCTGGTACGCGCATTTGATTTTGGTAAATTAGTTTTTTCTCATCTTTATCATTTGCAGCAGTGCTTTGCGAAAGTAACTCGATTACCACATTGGGGGCTTTTCCTTCTTCCCAAACTACCCAACTTTTACGTTCTCCCTTGGGTACTCCTAGCACTACAAAAAAATCTGGTCCCTTAAAATCCCGGTTGCGTACCTGCTGTAAGCTGTAATAAACAAACATATTACCGCCAACATACCCATCTTCACGTTGTTCTAACCAAGGCATCAAAGCATCAATCAGCAAATCCATTTGCAATTTATGCCGCTGAGTTTCCATATTTTCATTATCGTCATAAGGCAGTTCTGCCTGGGTTGGTGGCAGTTGGATGTCGGGTGCAGCTAGAATTTCTGACATGGCTGTTCACCTGTTGGGATAGTTTGATTGTACCAGTACGCTCATCTAAAATAACGTAATTAAAATGAAGTTGAAGTGCAGTCAAATCACAGGTGAGCTTAAAAAAAATTATCCATATCGATATGGATGCCTTTTATGCATCGGTAGAACAGCGAGATAATCCTAACTACCGAGGAAAACCATTAGTAGTCGGTGGTTCCCCCAATCAACGGGGGGTAGTCGCTGCTGCTAGCTACGAAGCGCGAAAATTTGGCATTCACTCAGCCATGCCATCGCGGGTTGCACTGGCAAAATGTCCGAATCTCATCTTTGCCCCTCCGAGATTTGAGGTGTATCGAGGGATTTCAGCCCAAATCCACGCTATTTTTACACGTTACACCGATTTGGTTGAACCTGTTGCTTTAGATGAAGCCTATTTGGATGTTACAGAGAACAAACCCGGATTGCCCTATGCTACAACCGTTGCCAGACACATTCGAGCCGCGATTTTTGCCCAAACCAATCTAACAGCATCTGCGGGCGTTTCTGTCAATAAGTTTTTGGCAAAAATGGCATCGGGCAAAAACAAGCCGAATGGAATGACGGTAATTTTACCAGAAGATGCAGAAACCTTTGTAGAAGCGTTACCCATCGAGAAGTTTCACGGTATTGGAGAGGTAACGGCGATGAAGATGCATTCTTTGGGTATTCGTACCGGGGCAGATTTGAAGATGCGATCGCAATTCGAGTTAACGCAGCATTTCGGGAAAGCAGGTAACTATTATTACAAAATTGCGCGGGCAGAGGATGACCGAGTTGTGGAGCCGAACCGCATCCGTAAATCGATTGGGGCTGAAACCTCGTTTGCTGAGGATTTAAGCGATATGGCATCGATATTACTGGAACTCGAACAAATTGCCCAAATACTCAAACAGCGTATCGACAAGCATCAAGCTTCGGGTCGGACTTTAACATTAAAAGTTAAATTCTCGAACTACCAGCAAATTACCCGCAGCAAAACTTTACTCGTTCCCATTCACGACTTAAACGCGATCGCATCCCAAGCAAAGGCACTTTTTGAAACAATCGAGCTTGAAAATCGCAGTATTCGGCTATTAGGCATTTCGTTATCTAACCTCGATAATACCAAGGAAGCGCAAGTAGTCCAATTGTTGTTGTTTGAAACAACGAGCGATTTATTGTAAAAATTAGGTGGGTCGAAGCCCACCCTACTTATTTAAGCTCCTTGACTCATCACCGCTGCTGTCTTCTCTTTATCCAGCTTCAAAACCAGCACACCTAACGGAGGTAGGCATAAATCGAGCGAATACTCGCGGCTGTGCATTGACCAATTATCAGTCCACTTACCGCCCAAGTTACCCATATTACTACCACCATACTTACGAGCATCGCTGTTAAACAACTCGGTATAAAAACCGGGTTCGGGAACGCCGATGCGATAGTGTGAATGAGGTTGTGGAGTGAAATTGCAAACTGCGATCGCAAAATCATCGCTATTTTTATCCCGACGAATAAATACAGCGACGCTGTGTCGATTGTCATTACAATCAATCCATTCAAACCCCTCTTCAGCAAAATCTTGACTGTATAGTGTTGGTTCGCTGCAATACAATTTGTTCAAATCTTGGAAAAACAGCTTTAACTGCTGATGCGATTCGTGCTGCAATAAACCCCATTCTAAATCGCTCCAAACATTCCACTCGCTCCACTGTCCAAATTCCATGCTCATAAACATGGTTTTCTTACCAGGATGGGTGAACATAAAGCTAAACAGACACCGCACGTTAGCAAATTTCTGCCATCGATCCCCAGGCACTTTGCCAATAATATTACTCTTACCATGCACCACTTCATCGTGGGACAGCGCTAGCATGAAGTTTTCGCTGTGGTGATACCACATGCTGAAAGTCAGATTATTTTGATGAAACTGGCGAAACCAAGGGTCCATGCTGAAATAATCGAGCATGTCGTGCATCCAACCCATATTCCACTTCAAATTAAAACCGAGTCCGCCTACATAAGTGGGCCAAGATACCATCGGCCAAGAGGTAGATTCTTCGGCGATGGAAAGTACGCCAGGAAAATAACTAAAAATTAAATGATTCGTCTGACGTAGAAAATCCGCAGCCTCAATGTTTTCTCTACCACCATATTGGTTGGGCAGCCACTCACCCGGTTCGCGGCAATAATCGAGGTAGAGCATTGATGCTACAGCATCAACGCGAATCCCGTCAATGTGGTACTTATCGAACCAGAACAAAGCATTTGATACTAAGAAATTACGAACTTCGTTCCGCGAGTAATTAAATACCAACGTACCCCATTCTTTATGTTCGCCTTTGCGAGGGTCGGCATGTTCGTACAAATGCGTACCGTCAAAAAATGCTAAACCATGCCCATCTTTGGGAAAGTGACCGGGAACCCAATCAACAATTATACCGATATCATTTAAATGGCATTGGTCGATGAAGTACATGAAGTCTTCGGGTGTGCCAAAACGCGATGTCGGAGCATAATATCCGGTGACTTGATATCCCCACGAACCATCGAAGGGGTGTTCGGCAATTGGCAAAACTTCGATATGAGTGTATCCCAACTCTTTAACGTAAGGAATCAAACGTTCGGCTAATTCACGGTAGGTAAGGAAGCGTGCGCCTGGGTTAAGTTCAGAAACTGGTACAACTGCCGAAGTTTCACCGTTGGGAAGTTTGGCAGGTTCGGCGGTAGCTGCATGTAACCACGAGCCTAAATGTACTTCATATACCGACACTGGTTGGTTGAGCGGTTCGGAGTGGCGGCGCTTGGACATCCATTCTTCATCATTCCACTGGTAAGAATTGAGGTCGGTGACGATGGAAGCAGTTTTAGGACGTGGTTCTTGTTGGAAGCCGTAAGGGTCACTTTTTTCGTAAATGTGACCTTCATTATTTTTTATTTCGTATTTATAATGTTCTCCGATTTTGAGTTCGGGAATAAACAATTCCCAAACGCCAGTCGAGCCTTTACGCATTTGGTGTTTGCGTCCGTCCCAACTATTGAAGTCGCCAAGGATAGAGACATTACGGGCATTTGGTGCCCAAACTGCAAAGTAAACTCCTGTTACACCGTCAATTTCGGTAAAGTGCGCTCCTAGTTTCTCATAGATTCGGTGGTGGTTTCCTTCGGAGAACAAGTGCAAATCAAAGTCAGTAATGCGGGGAGAACGGAAAGCGTAAGGGTCGTAGGTAACGCGATCGCGATCGCCTTCTTTGATGCGGAGCTGGTAGTTTGCAAGTTCCGGTATTTCAATCGTGCATTCAAAAAAATGCGGGTCATGCGCCGTTTCCATCTGATACTCCTTCCGTTCTTCAGGAAGGACTACCCATGCTGCACTAGCATTTGGTAGGTATGCTCGCACAGCCCAGACATTTTTACCGTTTTGTTCAATAAGGTGGGAACCAAGAATTTCAAAAGGGTCGTGATGCTGATTCCAAATAATGCGGTTAACCTGTTCGGGGGCAATTGTGGTCATTGACATGAAGCTACCTACGTGGATTAAAGTGACGAGCGTAAATCTGCTTTGTTATCTCAGGCTTGAAAATAAAGATGCCTAGACGCGAATGACTAGTTAAGGCTAGTTACGAGCCTATGTCAGCAATAGTTTCAGGGGTGGGAATTAAAGGAGAGTGCAAAATGATTATTTTCATGTCTGTTGTCACGTACAAAGTTTTTAATGACTGCTTATATATATTCTTTACATTTATTTGTAAATTTGTCGTCAGAGTTATGGAAATTGGCTGAGTAGGGAGGTGGGGAGGTAG
>CAXTCQ010000148.1:0-19675 GCA_964242965.1 uncultured Calothrix sp.
CACCCCACCCCAACCAACAATCCTCAACCAACCTAGAACCTGGAGAAAATGCGCTTTAGCGCAACTACGAACAACCCCACCCCAACTAACAAAATGCAAATAATTCTCAGAAACCCGGTAACGGGATACTAGCAGCAAATATGCTCTACATTATAGTTAGTCGGATTTGTATTACCTCTTATGTTTCAAACTTTTTGCTTTTGACGATTAAGTAGGTGTCGAAATAATTAAAGCAAAATAAGGCTATCTATAATTATGAACTCTCGCATTCAATCATACTTACGTTTTGCAGCGAGTCAGCAACGCGATACCGAACAGATTGGGCAATTCCTCGCAACTTTTAACCCTCACAGCGGCAACCCTTTTCTTAACTATGCCATCCCCGATGACAACGCGACACCGTTACTTAGCGATGTAAATGCACTTATTGCAGCTTATGAAAAGCGCGATCGCAAGCCGCGTTTAGAGTATATAGCACAATTAGCTCCCGCTGTCGAGGAATTACTGCTATCAGCTGGTTTTGCTGTTGAGGGACGCTTGCCGTTAATGACTTGCGCTGCTGGAACCGAGCGATCGCTTCCCACACCCGAAGGTATAGAAATTATCTTACCAATTTCCGATACTGAGATGCTTGGTACTGTGACAGTGCAACACGAGGCTTACGGTGAGTCTCCACCGACTATCGAAGATGCTAAACGCTTAAAAAATAGTATATCAACAGGTGCGATCGCAGTACTTGCGCGGGTGGCTGCAACAGGGGAAACTGTAGGGGCTGGAGTTTGTACTGTACCCCAAGACCAAACAACTGAGATTGCTGGTATTGGTGTGAGTAAACCTTTCCGACGACGCGGTATAGCCGGAGCGCTGACGACTCGATTAGCGCAGGAAGCTTTTAAAGCGGGGGTGACAGTGGCTTTCCTAATGGCAGCACATGAGGAAGAAAAGCGGATTTATACCCGTGCTGGGTTCTCAACAATTGGCGAAATTTTGCATATTTCACTTTCACGCAATTAGCTACCAAACAGCATTATAAGGTTATGAGGTACAAGCAATGAAAATATAAATTCAGGGAATGTCATTATCGCCAACTTCAATGATTTCTACTAAAATTAAACATTGATCGCTAAAATTGTACAAGCGTACTAATGGTAGGCAGAATGCTAGATTCAGAGTTAACTACAGATAACCCTTTTAAAAAGGGGATAAGTACAGATATTGGGCTAGGTGATTGTTTAGAAGTTCTTGCACGATTCCCAGATAACAGTTTTGATTTAATTGTTACTTCGCCTCCCTATGCAGACAGTCGCGCTAAGACATACGGAGGTATTAAGCCAGATATGTATATTGAATGGTTCTTACCTAGAACTAAAGAGTTATTGAGAGTATTAAAGCCTACAGGTACATTTATATTGAACATTAAAGAAAAAGTTGTTGATGGAGAAAGACACACTTACGTCCTAGAACTAATTCTAGAAATGAGAAAGCAAGGTTGGTTGTGGACTGAGGAGTTTATATGGCATAAGAAAAACTGTTATCCAGGAAAGTGGCCCAATCGATTTAGAGATGCTTGGGAAAGATGCCTACAATTTAATAAAAGTAAAAAATTTAATATGTACCAAGAAACTGTAATGGTTCCGATGGGCAACTGGGCAGAAAGCCGTTTAAAAAATTTAAGCGACATGGATAAAATAAGAGATGATTCAAAAGTTGGTAGCGGTTTCGGTAAAAATGTTTCTAATTGGTTAGGAAAAGATAAAGTTTATCCAACTAATGTTATTCATTTGCCTACAGAATGCGGAAATAAAAAACATAGTGCAGCTTTTCCAAAAGCTTTACCAGAGTGGTTTATTAAACTTTTTACAAAAGAAGGAGACTGGGTACTAGACCCATTTTTAGGTTCTGGTACGACTTGTCAAGTTGCCCAGCAAATGTATAGAAACTCTGTTGGGATTGAAATATCTAATGAATATTACCAACTAATACTAAATAATCTCGAACCACTACAGTATAAACTTTTTGAGGAAGGCTCAAATTATGCCGTTAATCCAGCAACAGGAAATAGCTAAATATGTTGAAGAAAATATTCCTCTATTTCACCAATGTCGAATTAATGGACTCAAAAGGTTAAAGCTTCAGACTATTCTTAAAAGAAAGAATCCATACCTATTTAAAGCTAAAAATATTAACACCGCTAGTGATTTTGTCAAAAGTCTACTAGATGCTCATCTATCTTCTTCAGAAGAAGGTTTATTCGGAGGTTTTTTAGAAGAATTTGCAATCTTTATCTGTACTAAAACATTTGGTGGAAGAAAATCATCTTCAGAAGGAATTGATTTAGAGTTTGAACGCGAACAAATTAAATATATTGTTTCTATCAAGTCTGGACCTAATTGGGGCAATAGTTCGCAAATTAGGAGAATGATTGACAATTTCAATAAGGCAAAGAGAATACTTAGAACAAATACATCTTCAGTTAATGTTGTGGCAGTAAACGGTTGTTGTTATGGAGTAGATAATCAACCAGATAAAGGGACGTACTTAAAATTGTGCGGACAAGCTTTTTGGGAATTTATCTCTGGAATTGAGACATTATATATAGATATTATTGAACCTCTTGGTTATAAGGCAAAAGAAAATAACGAGTAATTTGAGCAGGAGTACAGCAAAGTGATAAATATATTTACACTTGATTTTATTCAGCAATATTGCGATGCAGAAGGTCAGATTATTTGGCAAAGAATTGTTCAACTAAATTCCTCACGAAAAGTGTTAAAGCCAAATTTATAATTATTCGACGTAACTTGCGATCGCAATTACTCTAAAGTTGAATAATATTGAGTAATTACCACCATCGCAAGGATTTCAATCACTTGTACTCATTATTTTTTACTTCCTTTTTTCCCCTGGGGGTGATTTTGGGCTTGATTTAGCAATGAATCCGCAAATGCGATCGCATGACTTGCTGATTTCCCACCCGCTAGCTGTGCCAATTCAACTGATTGAACTTTCATTTCTATTAAATAGTAAAGTTGGCATCTCTGCAAGGGAAAAGTATTACTATAATATATTAAGCTCGTATAATAACTACAGAAAGTCCTTTATTTGTCATTGCAGTTTTAGATTGCAAGCGTTCAATAAAAGGAGGTGCGTTTTTACGTCTATCAAAAATAAATAACCATCCGTAATCTGCTTTTATTCTTTCTAAATAAGCTTCTAACTGATTTAACCCTTGTTCTTCCGGGTCTTTAATTTTATCTCGCCAAACTTTAACCTCAATTCCTAAAGTTACCTTATTATATTTTAAGCATAAATCCATGCGACCGGAGCCAATTGCATATTCGCGCTCTAAAGTCCCACCTGCATTTACTACGCGATGTAAATATGACATTAATACTAGGTGGGGTGCAATTTCATGGTATGATGTTGTACCCAGTAAAGGTTCTCCATGCTGGCGCCAAAAATCTATAAACGCTTCCAATAAAATATCAACATTTAGCTCACCAGAAGAAGTTAACCAAGTTGGTGCAATAGTAGGTAAACTTGCCATTGGTGTTATTGTTAATACTCGCGGTAACACCTCACGGTAAATTGGATTAGCAATTACTAACCCTCCTTGCGGACTCATTTTACATAATCCCAAATCTATCACAAATTGAATATCATCTGCTGGTACATTTCCTAATTCTAACCCTGCCAACATTGGCTCAATTATGGCTTGAATTCTTGTTTCAGTAAGTCTATTTGCAAGAGAGTCAAGATGAGTATCTTTACGTGCGATAAGTATTTCTTTAGCTTGATTAATATGTTCTACCTTAACAGCAACTTTTGTATCTGTAATTAATTCTTCAACAATTTATTTTGCCAGTGAATTTGTTAACCAAGGTTGTCCCTGAGTTAAATCAAAAGCCAGTTGAGCAGCTTCGGGAGTGAAAAATTGTCCTGTATCATCTGTATGCTGCTGATATAATTCTACAACCTCAGCCGCATTAAAATCTCTCATTGTTAGCGAACGGTCTTTAATATTAAACGGACTTGCTGTATTTAATCTATCACTACCACCAGAAGCAACTTTATAATCTCGTACATCTCGCATCCCAATCAATCCTATAGATGAGGGAAAGTTTTTAGGACGATTGGTATAACCATCACGCAATTGTCGCAATACAGAAATTAATACTTCGTCTTCTAAAGAATCTATTTCGTCTATAAATAATATTATCGGTCGCGGACAATTTTGTGCCCAAAGTCTAAGATTAGCTCGAATTCTCTGTCCAGGTGGCCCTTCTACCCAATCAGTAGGTTGCAAAGAAGCTGGTAATCTGTCTGTTATGTTATCATGCCATGTTGCTAAAATTGCTAATTCGGCGGCTCCGATGTCATTTTTAAAAGCATTTCCTACTTCTACTGATAGAGTGACTGCACAATATTGTCCTTTTTCTGTTATTTGTTTGGCTAGCGCTATCATTGCTGTTGTTTTACCCGTTTGACGCGGTGCGTGGAGAACAAAATAGCTACGTTGCCTAATTAACCGCTCAAGGGAAGGCAACCGAACAGTAGGGGATGATATGTAGTGATCTTCACTGTTACAGGGGCCTGAGATGTTAAACCAACGAGCCATGATAACTTTGCCAGAGAACGCGACAATGCTATTGAGTCTAACGCATATCGTTAGATTAATTTGTAGAGACGTGATTAATCACGTCTCTACACCGTCCCCACAGCAAAAATGTTTCTAATTGGTTAGGAAAAGATAAAGTTTATCCAACTAATGTTATTCATTTGCCTACAGAATGCGGAAATAAAAAATATAGTGCAGCTTTTCCAAAAGCATTACCAGAATGGTTTATTAAACTTGCTGATACTACTTCACGCAAATTATAATGCGCGAATTCAAAGATAAGGGCGGGAAGACCCCGCCCCTACGAAAATAAACTCATTATTTCTTACTTCCCTTCTTCCCCTGACGGTGATTTTGGGCTTGATTTAGCAATGAATCCGCAAATGCGATCGCATCAATAGCCGATTTTCCCCCCGCTAGCTGTGCTAGTTCATCCCGACGCTGGGTTAAATTATCGAGCGCAACCACTCGCACGACTGTTCGTTCCTCTCCGTGACCGTTGTTTTCATTTTTACCTTTAATTTCATTCAAAACCTGCTTGGAAACCCGAAAATGCCTATCTGCCATCGCCGCTACTAAGGGTTGGTGTGTGACGCATAATACCTGCTGCTTGTCGCTGATTTGATGGAGTTTGTCAGCAATGCTTTGCGCGACTCTCCCCGATACCCCAACGTCAATTTCATCAAATACCATTGTTCCCGGTGCATCGATTTGCGAGAAGCAGGTTTTCAACGCTAGCAAAAAGCGGCTCATTTCTCCACCCGAAGCAGTTTCTGTCAACGGTTGCAGCGGTTCTCCGGGGTTGGGACTAAATAGGAAGCCAATTTTGTCTGCACCTGCGGGAGTTGGAGATGTGGGGACAATTTCAACTTGGAATTGTACCTTTTCCATTGCTAGGGGTTTGAGTTCTTTGATTAATTCGGCTTCTAATTGCAATCCAGCTTGACGACGTTGTTGGGTTAATTTACTACATGCTTCGGTTAATTTGTCAAGACATACTTTTTCTTGCTGTTCCAACTTCTCGATCGATTGTTCGGAGTCGGTGAGGGCAGCAAGTTCGGCTTGGGTGCGATTGTAATGGGCGATCGCTTCTCCTAAAGAAGGTCCGTACTTGCGGCAAATTTGCTTGAGTTCGCGGATGCGTTCTTCGACTTCTTCCAATCTATCGGGGTCAGCTTCGAGTTCTTCGCCGTAGGTATTGATTTGGCGGGCGACTTCGGAAACTGCGGTTTGGGCATCGCGGATTAAATCTAACAGGGGTTGGAGTTGCGAATCAAACTCAACCATATCGGTTAAAGCTTCTTCGCTGTCACCTAATAAGTCGTTTGCAGTCAGGGATTCGCCATCGCTTTGATAGAGAGCTTGGTAAATTTTGTAACTCATTTGCTGCAAATCGACGACGTGAGTTAGGCGATCGCATTCTTGGTGCAATTGCTCTAATTCGTCGGGGTCGCTCAAATTAGCGGCACTGAGTTCTTGAACTTGGTATGTTAATAAATCGAGTTGTTGTAACCGTTCGCGGTCGGATGTGCGGCGTTGTTCGAGGGCTTGGTGTACTTGTTGATACTCGGCAAACGTACTGGCGACGATGTGACGCTGTTGCGAGGGTGCATTACCACCGTAAATATCGAGCCAATCGCGGACTTGGGCAGATTGCCCAACTTGGACGCTTTGACCTTGGGCAGTAATTTCTACTAATCGTTCGCGCAGTCCGGTCATAGTTTGACGATTTACCAATACACCGTTGACCCGCGACCGACTGCGAACATTATTAGTAGTGGTAGAAATTTCGCGGCACACTATTATGGAGTTTTCATCAATTAAATCAATTTCTTGTTCGCTCAACCATGCATTCGTGGTCGAATTTGAGATGAAGGTGGCTTCGACTAACGACCGACTGGTGCCAGTACGAATGACGCGGCTGGATACTTTACCACCCAAAACAGCATCAATGGCATCGAGGATAATCGACTTACCCGCGCCAGTCTCGCCTGTCAGTACATTCAGCCCTGCTCCAAATTCGAGTTCTAATTGGTCAATGAGGGCAAAATTTTCAATCCGCAGAGAAAGCAACATCGAGAATAAATCTCCGTGACAGCAGGCGCAGGATACTTGAGGAGCAAGGGAGATTAAGGATAGCCGTTTTTCGACTAATTAAACCTCAAATCATCGAGTAATCCCATCTTTGAGTGTACCAAACCTGGTTTACTTTGAATGCAATTGCAATAATCAGTGATAAAACAGGTTTGTCCATGCGATTAAAAAATCCGTAGGATAGGCGTAGAAACCTATCTAACTGCTCAACAGGTCTTTATTCAAGTTTTATAATTTGGCTCCTCCAAGGTATGCAAAATGGCTTACAGTGACTTTACGCTACGGCGTGCCAAACAAGATTTTAATTTGACTATTGTCGAACAACCGACTTTTTTATCTGCGGTTGAACCAATTTCGCCAAGTCCAGCGCTAGCAAATTTCCTAAACAAATATTTACCTTTAGCGCTGGCACTCAACACGGAAAAAGCCAGGTCTGAAATGCTGATTTGTCCGATTTTGCTGGAAGTCAAAGAAATCGTCAACCAAGACATCAGCTTATTTTCGGGTAGTGATTTTACTGTAGACCCTAGTGTGGGATTAAATGGAGTCTGCGATTTTCTTTTTAGTCGTTCCTCAGAACAGTTATTTATTGATGCACCTGCGGTAATCGTCGTTGAAGCAAAGCGCGAAGATTTGAATGGTGGTTTGGGTCAATGTGTTGCTTCGATGATTGCTGCACAAAGATTCAACGACCAAAATAGTAAACCGATCCCAACTATATATGGCACGTTGACGACGGGGGATAGATGGAAATTTATCAAGCTGGAAAACCAAACTGTGACTATCGATTTATTGGAATATATACTTCCTCCGATTGAAGAAATTATTGGGATATTGGTCAGCATGATTCGTTAACGGTAAACTGGCACAAAATTTACGGCTTTTTGGGTACGCCTGAAAACGAGTTACAAGTTAAGCTGGTTATTAGAAGCTAATTACAATTAGTTCACATAATTATTTATATATTGTTACAATACTTAACGTATCTTTGCTGTGCGGTGGTTTCATGGATGTAAAAACAGTTTCTCCTACTTCCCAATTTATTGAAAGCGATATCTCGTCCGCGATTGAACTAGTTTCTGCGAGTCGCACCTTGGGGGAGGTAGTAAACTTACCATCCTCGACAGAATCGAGAAAGTACAATGCTCTGGTCAATCCTGACGACGATTTGAACCTGCGGTACAATGCGGGTGCGATCGCATCCTACTACCAATCTCGACCGTTTCAGGTTTTCGGGCGGATTTTTAAAGTTTTAGCACCGACGCTATGGTTTGCGTTGGGGATATGGTGGGATATTCAGCGGGGTGTGAAGGTCAAAAGCGACCTACGTCGTGCGGTGCAACTGCGCGAACTTCTAACTCAGCTTGGACCCGCATATATTAAGATTGGGCAGGCATTATCAACACGTCCCGACTTAGTTCCCTCAGCGTATTTAGAAGAATTAACGCAGTTACAAGATAAATTACCTGCGTTTCCCAACGAACTTGCTTTCCAATTTATCGAAGAAGAACTCGGTAACAAACCTACAGAAATATATGCCGAAATATCTCCGCAACCGATTGCCGCAGCTTCATTAGGACAAGTATACAAAGCCAAGTTGTACAGCGGTGAAGAAGTTGCCATCAAAGTTCAACGTCCCGACTTGCGCGAATCGATTGCCATTGACTTATATATACTTCGCAAAATGGCAGTTTGGGCGAAACAGCAATTTAGAAGGGTACGCAGCGACCTAGCTGGGATTTTAGACGAATTAGGCGATCGCATTTTCGAGGAAATGGATTACGTCCACGAAGGAGAAAATGCGGAAAGATTCTTCAAGCTTTACGGTCATATGAAAGACGTATATGTACCGAAAATTTACTGGGAATATACAAACCGTCGCGTTTTAACGATGGAGTGGATTAACGGTACAAAGCTGAACGAGACTGACAAATTAGCTGCTCAAGGAATCGATGCCCGCTATTTAATTGAAGTTGGAGTCCAGTGTTCGTTGCGACAATTACTCGAACACGGCTTTTTCCACGCTGACCCCCACCCAGGAAACTTACTTGCTACCCCCGACGGTCAACTTGCGTATCTCGACTTTGGGATGATGAGCGAAATTCAGCCGACACAACGCTACGGTTTGATTGAAGCTATCGTCCACGTCGTCAACCGCGATTTTGAAGGTTTGGCTAGCGATTACGTCAAGCTTGACTTTTTGACACCCGATACCGACTTAACACCAATTATCCCAGCCTTTGCGAAAGTCTTTGCTAATGCCCAAGGTGCTAGCGTTGCCGATTTCAACATCAAGAGTATAACTGACGACCTGTCAGATTTGATGTACGAATATCCGTTCCGCGTACCACCTTATTATGCGTTGATTATTCGCTCGTTAGTGACACTGGAAGGTATTGCAATTTACATCGACCCCAACTTTAAAGTTCTCAGCGAAGCATATCCATATGTTGCCAAGCGGTTATTAACCGACCCCGCACCGCAATTAAGAACATCGCTGCGAGATTTACTATTTAAAGATGGTAGTTTCCGGTGGAATCGGTTAGAGAATTTATTGAAAAATGCCCGCAGCAACCAAGAGTACGATTTTAATTTGGTTGTAAATCAAGCGGTTGATTTTCTCTCATCGGAACGTGGTGACTATATTCGTGAAAAACTGATTGACGAATTATTTAAAGCGGTCGATGGATTGCGGAAGAATGTTTTGCACAACTTTACATATTTATTGCGCGAACAAGTGGGAATTACCGCAGTCAATGAAACACCATCTGCGAATATAGAACAGCAGCAGAATTTGGAACACATCAAGCGGATTTTGCAGATTCTCCGAGAGACGAGGGGATTTGATAGCGATCGCCTTGGACAGCAAATTACGCAATTACTGTTTAATCCCGGCGTGCAAAGATTGGGACAGCAAATTACAGCGCAATTGGTGCAAAAGACAATAGTCAAAGCAATTCGGCAGTTGTTGGTAGCAGATGAAGTAGTTACATTGGGAACTAAATAAAATAAATTATCCACACACACGTAATGTAGAGACGCGATAATATATCGCGTCTCTCTTTATTTTATTTCTCTTTATTTTATTTCTCTTTATTTTATTTCTCTTTATTTTATTTCTCTTTATTTTATTTCTCTCTTCAATTTATTTCTCTGTGTTCTCCGTGCCTCAGCGGTCAAATAATATTATTCCTCAGAATGCGTACCATTTTTCTCGCGTTTTAAACCTTCCTCTAACGCTTGAATTTGTTCGCGTCGCGCTTCCAATTCTAACGAACGTCGGGCTAAATCTTGATTTTGTAATGTCAAATTTTGTCGCCATTGTTCGGCACGTTCAGCTTCTTGACGTAAAAAATCCGGAGTAATGCCCGTTGACAGATATGTTTGGATTAAAGTCAATACCCAATTGGTAGCATCTTCGAGTCGTTCAATATCACCAGTAGATGAAAGTTCGACTAAAACCAGTAATTTTTCTGCAAGTTTACTGCTTTTACCAATAAGAATAAATGCTTCCTCTGGAATTGTTGCCCAGATATTTTCAGCTTCTCGACGTGCCAATAAGCGTAATTGGTGTTGGTCTAAAAATTCGTTTTTATGTACCTGGGCAAGATAAAGCATGACAAATTGAAAAAGTTAGGAGTTAGGAATTGGGAGTTAGGAGTTAGGAGTTGGGAGTTAGGGATTTTTATGAAAGTTGAAAATTAGAAGTTAGGAGTTAGATAATTCATAACTTATAACTCATAACTCCTAACTCATAACTTAAAACTTTTAACTCCTAACTTAACTTATGAATGCGATCGCGCAGTATTTCAGCTTGTGTTTGTGCCTCTGTAAGATTGTCGCGTACACCTTGAACTATCTCTGGTGAAGCGTTATTGACGAAACCTGAGTTATTTAGTCTAGCAGAAAGCGACTCAATTTCGCCTTCAAGTTTGATGAGTTTTTTCTGCAATTTGGCAGTGAATGCAGCAATATCAACAACTCCTGCTAACGGTAATATAACTTGTACTGTGCCAACAACGCCTGCTATGGCTTCTTCTTCGGGTTTTTGTTCGCTTATATCTGGTTGTGTTGACGAGATTTCTAATTGCTGTGCTGCACCAAATACTTGCTTGAAAAAGCGTTTTCGTGCCGATGCGTTGAAAAGATTGTTAACTACAAACCAACTCGAAAAACCAAAACCAATGATTTCAATGAATTTCCCAAATAGCGGGATAATATAAATAGCATCAGCTACAATTAAAGCTAGGCGAAGTAAGTAGATAACACCAACAATCTTAAATACTAATCGCCAGTTAATTTTCTGAACCTGATTTTGATTAGTTGCTGCTAGTTGCGTTTCCTCATCTCCAAAGCTCCAACTTTCAACTTTCGCCAAATCCTTAATATAAACCTCTCCAGTAGTAAGAATTTGCTTTTCTCTACTGCTTTCGGTTTGTAAATTAATTGTGACTTTTGTTGCAGGTTTGACATCAGCCTCCGCACGTAAATTGCGAATCGTGCGAATTGTGCCAATCAACAAATCAAAGTCTGATTCCAAATCCGAATTAATCAGCTTTTCGTCAGCTTCGGGATAGCGCTGCAACGATAGACTCTGCTGAGAATCAACATCCTGCTGCGTCAACGTATGCCAAATTTCTTCAGTAATATGTGGCATATATGGATGTAGCAACTTTAAAGTTCCTTCTAAAACATACGCCAAAGTTTGCTGTGCAGTTTTTCGTGACTCAATATCACCACTCGGTTGTAACCGCGATTTGACGAGTTCAATATACCAATCGCAAAAATCACCCCAAATAAACTCATACAACCCTATCCCCGCTTCACCCAAACCGTAATTACTAATGTAATTATTTGTTTGTTTCACAACTTGGTGATACCGCGATAAAATCCATTTATCGCTAAGTTCGCTTGGTTGAGGTTCCCCTAATTGTGCGGGGGTTTGCCCGTCCAAATTCATCATTACAAACCGCGAGGCATTCCACAACTTATTTGCAAAATTGCGTGCAACTTCCACCGACGAAGACTCGTTTTTCTTACGGTCGTAATCGAAGCGAATATTCTGACCCGCACCCGTCACTTCCTTAATCAAGTAGTACCGCAGTGCATCCGTACCGTACTTCTCAATCAATAACAATGGGTCAATCCCATTATTCAACGACTTCGACATTTTCTTACCATTTTCATCCAACACCAAACCGTGAATGTAAACATCTTGAAACGGCATTTGTGCGGTGAAATGTCCTGCCATCATTGTCATTCTGGCTACCCAGAAAAAGATGATATCAAAGCCAGTAACCAGTACAGTCGTGGGATAATACTTTGCCAAATCGGCTGTTTCCTCCGACCATCCCAACGTCGAAAAGGGCCACAACCCCGATGAAAACCACGTATCTAACACATCTGGGTCGCGTTCCAACTTTACATTTTCGCCAAATTTTGCTTTAGCCTTTTCCCAAGCCTCTTCATCACTTTTTGCGACAATAAACGGTGTATTATCAGTAATTTCACCATTGGACTCGCTAACAGCATACCAAGCCGGAATTTGATGTCCCCACCATAACTGACGCGAAATACACCAATTATCCAACTTTACCAACCAATCGCGGTATACCTTAGACCACCGCTGCGGTACAAAATTCGGCGAATTTTGGTTATCGAGAAATTCCAAAGCTTTATCGGCAAGCGGTCGAATTTTCACAAACCACTGCGTCGAAAGCAACGGTTCAACGGGAACCTTACCCCTCTCGCTATAAGGAACCGTATGCTTGTAGTCTTCAATTTTGACCAAGAAACCGTCACTTTCCAACCTTGCGACCACATTTTTCCGGGCAACAAAACGGTTTTGTCCTTGAAATTCCCCGGCATTCTCGTTGAGCGTGCCGTCCTTATTCATAATATTGATAAACGGCAAATTGTGCCGCTTACCCATCTGGAAATCATTCGGGTCGTGTGCTGGAGTAACTTTGACGCACCCAGTCCCAAAGGTTGCATCAACCAATTCATCAGCAATAATTGGGATTTCCCGCTGCATTATTGGCAAAGTTAAAGTTTTACCAATTAAATGTTTGTAACGTTCGTCACTAGGGTTGACAGCCACTGCCGTATCCCCCAACATGGTTTCGGGACGGGTTGTAGCTACTTCTACATATCCCAAACCATCCGACAGCGGGTAGCGGAAGTGCCAAAGATTACCATTCACCTCTTTTTGGTCAACCTCCAAATCGGACACAGCCGATTGCGACTCCGGACACCAGTTAACCAAATACTTGCCGCGATAAATCAAACCTTCACTATAAAGACGGGCAAAAGCTTCTAAAACAGCATTCGACAAACCCGCATCAAGTGTAAACCTTTCCCGCGTCCAGTCCACCGATACGCCCAAACGTCGCAACTGGTCAACAATATTTCCCCCTGACTCAGCCTTCCACTGCCAAGCCTTTTCTAAGAAATTTTCCCGTCCAATATCGTATTTATTTTTACCCTCGGCTTTGAGTTGTTTCTCTAAAATTGTTTGTACTGCGATACTCGCGTGGTCGGTTCCGGGGAGATATAGGGCGTTTTTACCCTTCATGCGATGGTAGCGAATTAAAGTATCAATTAGGGAGTTTTCAAAAGCGTGCCCCATATGCAAGCTGCCGGTGACGTTTGGGGGGGGAATAACGATGCAGTACGGTTCACCTGGTTTGCTGGGGTCGGCTTTGTATAGTTGGTTTTCTTCCCAGAATTTTTGCCATTTGGCTTCGGTGGTTTTGGAGTCGTAAACGCTGGGAAGGTTGGTGTTTGGGGTTGTTGCGGTCATGCTGGGAAAAGTTAGTGGGGAAGGGCTTTTATAAATTTTGCCACAGGGATTGGCGATTGGTAGTGCTGGGCACGATTGATTGGTTTGACCTGGAAATTAAAGCATAAAAGGGGGTGCGGTTTGAACTGGTTTTATTTAATTTTATTGTTGTGGTGAAGATTTTGCGAATAGGTGGTAGTTCGGGTGTACTGGAGTGGGGGTTGGGTGATATGAAAGAGAAAGTACCACAGAGACACAGAGAACACGGAGGAAGAGATATGAGAGAAGATTTGAACAAGTGGACAGGAGAAGTTATTGGTGCTGCAATTGAGGTTCATCGGATATTAGGTCCTGGTTTTTTGGAGGAAATTTATCAAGAAGCATTAGAAATTGAGTTGGATTTACGAGGGATACCTTATAGAAGTCAATACCCAGTATCAATAAAGTATAAAAATCGGGATATTGGTAAGGGTAGATTAGATTTTTTCGTGAATAATGTCTTAGTTGTGGAATTAAAAGCAGTGGAAAACTTAATACCAAAACATAAAGCGCAAGTTATTTCTTACCTTAAAATGACAAAACAACCATTAGGGCTTCTTATCAACTTTAACGAAACTCTTCTAAAAGATGGCATCCAACGCATAATCTACACTCCTTAATCCTCTCTTCCCTCTTCCTCCGTGACCTCTGTGTCTCTGTGGTACGTTCACTCCCAAATCTATGCAACACAACGCCAAACCCTGGACATACATCCCCACCCTATACTTTGCCCAAGGTATACCCAACACCATCGTCAACACAGTCTCGGTCATCCTCTACAAACGTCTTGCCATCAGCAACGAACAAATCACCTTTTGGACAAGCTTTCTCAACCTACCTTGGGTTCTAAAAATGCTGTGGGCACCCTTCGTCGATACTAATTCAACTAAACGAACGTGGATGCTGGCAATGCAGTTTACCATGTTTGCTTGCTTGGCTTTAGTTGCCCTTTCTTTACAACTGCCGAACTTCTTTTTTGTGTCGTTGGTACTGTTTGCGATCGCATCCTTCATTTCCGCTACCTACGACATAGCCACCGATGGCTTTTACATGCTAGTTCTCTCTCCGGAACAGCAAGCTTTTTTCGTTGGCTTTCGTTCGCTATTTTTCCGACTGGCAATGTTATTCGGTTCGGGTTTTTTAGTTTTTCTTGCTGGCAGACTCGAAATATATCTCAAAAATATCCAGTTGGCTTGGACTATTACTCTCGGTTTTTCATCGATATTATTTATCGTACTTTTCATTTATCATCGTCTAATTTTACCTACTCCCGATGCCGATAGACCAAACAAAAATCCAACTAACGAAATATCTTTTTGGTTAGTAATTAAGACTTATTTCCAACAAGAGAAAATTACCGCAGTTTTAGCTTTTATTTTGCTTTATCGTTTAGGTGAAGCAATGCTTGTCAAACTCGCCTCTTTGTTTCTCCTCGACCCAATAGAAAAAGGTGGTTTGGGACTTTCTACCGATACTGTTGGTTTAGTTTATGGGACATTTGGTGTAATTTCTCTGATTGCAGGAGGCATTTTAGGGGGTATATTAATTTCAAAGTACGGCTTGAAAAAATGCTTGTTTCCGATGGCTTTAGCGTTGAATCTTCCCAATATATTTTATATATATATGGCTGCGGCTCAACCGCCGTTATTATTAGTTTATCCGCTAGTTTCGCTCGAACAATTTGGATACGGTTTAGGTTTTACAGGTTTTACCGTGTATTTACTTTACCTGTGTAAAGGCGAATATAAAACCTCGCATTATGCTATCTCTACAGGCTTAATGGCTTTAGGCTTAATGTTACCTGGAGCAGTTAGTGGTACAATTCAAAAGTCAATTGGTTATACCTCATTTTTTATTTTGGTGTGTTTGCTCACTATTCCCGGTATGATTTCCATCTTTTTTATCCCTGTTGAGGAATACGGCAACAAGTAAAAATTTTATGAACACTGAACTTGTCGAATCTTTAGCACAAGCTATTTTATCGCTATCTCAAGATGAACGCTCTCTTTTAGAGCAAAAATTAGATGGAGAACGCAAATCTAGTTCTAGTTCTAAGCAAGTAGAATTGGAGGCAGCTTTTCAAGCACTTGTTAAGCAATGGCGTGAGGAAAATCATGGAATTTCATCTACTAACCAAATATCGATGCATTCTGCATACCAACAAATTATTGGAATGGGTGATGCTGTCATACCCCTATTACTTAGAGAACTGGAAAAAAAATCGGGACAATGGTTCTGGGCACTTAAATCTATCGCTAGAGAAGACCCTGTTCCCCCAGAAAATAGGGGAAAGACAAAAGAGATGATTAAAGCTTGGCTAGATTGGGGTAGGCAAAGAGGTTACTTTATTGCTTAATTTACTTAAATTATAGCAATCCTAAATCATTTGTGAAATTCTCGGATTAACTCTTACCTCTGTGTTCTCTGCGCCTCTGTGGTATTTAAAAAAGGTTTTTTCATAAATCGATGGGATTGCTATATATGCCCTGCGTTTTAGGAATTGATGGCGGCGGAACTAAAACTGTATGTGTTATAATCAACGCTCAAGGCAAAGTTTTAGGTCGCGGTGAAGCCGGAGCATCAAATTATCAAAGCATTGGTGTTAATGCGGCTTTAAAGTCGATTGAATCAGCAATTAATGCTGCCGCTGTTGAGGCATTAAAGGTAATCAATAATATTCAAATAAAAGCAATTTGTCTGGGATTAGCTGGTGTTGGTCGTCCCCAGGATATTGAAGTAGTAAAAAGTCTAGTTAGTGATTTAGAAAATAGTCATAATTTACCGATTGAGTGGGCATTACTATCAACTCAAACCCCAATTACAGAAAGCGAAAAAAATATCATTATTTGTCATGATGCTTTGATTGCCTTGGTTGGTGGGATTGGGGATGATGTGGGAATTGTTGTAGCGGCTGGTACTGGTTCAATAGTTTTTGGACGAAATCAGCAGGGAATTACCAAGCGTGCTGGTGGTTGGGGTTATATTTTGGGTGATGAAGGTAGCGCTTATCAGATTGCTGTTGCCGGGTTGCAAGCTGCGATGCAAGCTTATGATAGACGGGGACAATTAACAAGTTTGTTAGAGGATTTTCAAAACTATCTTAGGTTGGGAAGTATCGAAGATTTAATCGAGGTAATTTATCGAAGTGGCTGGGGTGTGAAAGAGATTGCGGAAGCAGCAATTGTAGTTGATAATGCTGCTGCCCAAGGTGATGAAGTTGCGAACGGGATTATTGATGATGCGGTGCAGGAGTTGGTAAAAGCGACTTCGACGGTGATTGATGCGTTAAACCTGTCTAACCCCTCAACAGCAAATAATGCTTTTGAAGTTGTGACTGTGGGAAGTGTTTGGAAGGGAAAGTCGAAGATGCGATCGCAATTTATCGAGTCTGTGACTTTAAGGTATGCAGATGTGAGAATTATTTATCCCAGGTTTGAACCTGCTTATGGTGCTGGGTTGTTAGCTTTGAAGCAATTAGCGCAAAAAATTTATTAGTTTGAATTATAGGTAATCGTAGCACGGCGAATCTTGCGTGCCCCGACAATATTGTTAAACGTTGTCAACTTTGTATATACTGAGATAATTTATACTTTTGACGAAAAACCTATGGTTTTAGCTTATGCAATTATCCCTCAAACTTCATAAACAAAACTATGATTCTCCATAATATATCTAATGGGGGAAGTGGATAAAATTAAAATTATTACAATTGTATAATCCCAGACCCTGTAAGCATTTTAAGCATTTTTTCCAATTGGCGACTGATAGCTCATAGCATTTAAATAATCTGTGCTGGCACTGATTTGCTTGTAAAGATTCGACAAAGTTGTTATTTCGTCAATAAAAAATAAAAATTAGTCATTATGCTGTTTGAAGGGAAACCAGTAATTCTCACTACACGAGAACCGCTAAAAGTCACAATGCTTTTAGGCGTTGTTGCGGTTCAACAGGTTTATCAGGAACTGCGATCGCTCAATCTGTCTAGTTGCATCTACCACCAAGTGCTTGCTTTACGTCTATATATCTATATTTTGTGAATGTGATTATGGAGTCTTCACCAAGCTTTGAAGAGGTAGATTTTCAAAAATACTTACAGGTCTTGCAACGACGTTGGCTGCCTTTAGTAGCAATATTCGGAATCAGTGTTACTTCGGGAACTTTGTATGCATTATCTCTAAAGCCGTCCTATAAAGCTGATGGAAGTTTGATGATTAAAACAAATCGCACTTCCTCCCTGACAGGGGTATCAGAAAATTTAGGAAAACTGGAGGCTTTGAGTCAAAACGAAAACCCCCTAGAAACTCAGGTAAAAGTTGTTGCCTCAAATCCCGTCATCCAAGAAACGATTCGTTTGCTTCAACTTAAGGATGCTAAAGGCAAACTGCTATCGATTCAAGACTTTGTAACAAACCTAAAGGTCGAAGGTATTAAAGGTAGCGATGTTGTCCAAATTTCTTACAAAGATAATAATCCTCAAATAACGGCTAAAGCTGTCAATACAATCATTGATACCTATATCAAGTTGAATATACAAGCGAATCAGAATGAAGCAACGAGTGCGAAAGCGTTTCTTGTCAAGCAACTGCCAATATCTGAGGAAAAGGTAAGAAAAGCAGAATTTAACCTGCGAATGTTTAAAGAGAGAAATAAAGTCATTGTGCTTCAAGAAGAAGCAAATGCAGCTGTAGATACAATTACCAAATTAGAAAACCAAATTTCTCAAGCTCAAGCTCAATTTGTTGATGTTAATGGTCGCTTAGAACAGTTACGCAGTCAAACTCAAGTCAATTCACCCGAAGCTGTAATCGCTGCCGATTTGAGTCAAACTCCTGGTATTCAAAAAGTGCTTGGTCAACTTCAAGACGCAGAAGCTCTACTCAAACTCGAAAGCACTCGGTTTGAACCCGGACATCCGACCATTATTAACTTGTCAGAAAAAGTAATTGCTCTCCAGAGGTTACTCCAAGAACGGACGCAAGAAGTTGCAGGTCAAGGAGAAATAGCTCAGGGAAACTTGCAGATTGGGGAACTACGACAAAGTTTAATTGCAGATATTACTCGTGCTGAAGCGCAAAGTGTTGGTTTAGAGCGGCAAATTGCAACGCTGAAAGGACAGTGGAATGCTTACAAACGCCAAGCAGCATCTTTACCAAGGTTGGAGCAGACTCAGCGAGATTTAGAACGGAAGCTTAAAGCATCTCAAACCACTTACGAAACACTCTTAACCAAAGTTCAAGAAATCAGTGTAGCGGAGAATCAAAAGATTGCCAATGCTCGCGTCATTTCTTATGCTTTATTACCCGAAAAACCCGAAGGTCCTCGCAAAACTCTATTCGTCATTGGTGGAGCGGCTGTTGGGCTTTTCTTAGGTATCATTGCTGCCTTTGGTTTAGACTTAATTGACCGCTCGGTGAAGACAGTCAAAGAAGCCAAAGAAGTGATGAGATACACCCTTTTGGGCGTGATTCCAGCTTTAGGTCGCACAAGTAAGAGCCATTCTTTTACTGGAGGAATCGATCGCAGTATTCCGCGAATCATTGGTAGAGATTTACCTCACTATCCTCTGGGTGATGCATACCAAATACTGCAAGCTAACTTGAAGTTCCTTTGTTCCGACAAACCGCTTAAAAGTCTTGTGGTATCAAGTTCTGTTTCCAAAGAAGGTAAGTCTGAAGTCGCTGCAAATTTAGCTGTAGCTATGGCTCAGGTCGGGCGGAGAGTATTGTTAGTAGATGCAGATATGCGCCAACCGATACAGCATCATATTTGGGAACTAACAAATGCTGTCGGGCTAACGAATATTCTTGTAGACCAGGTTCCCTTAGATACAGCAGTACAAGAGGTAATGCCAAACCTAGATGTACTTCCTTGCGGAGTTTTACCTCCTAATCCAATGGCGTTGCTAGATTCCCAACGTATGGCGACCTTAATTAGTAGCTTTACGAGTAAGTATGACTATGTAATTTTTGATAGCCCAGCTATATCAGGAACCGCAGATGCTGCTGTTTTAAGTAATCTTACTGACGGTATGTTACTAGTTGTTCGTCCTGGAGTAGTTGACTTAGATAGCGCTAATGCAGCTAAAGAGTTTTTATAGCAACCGCCAAGGCGGTTAAGACGCGGAACGCAAGGCATCCTCAATG
>CAXTCQ010000149.1:0-19632 GCA_964242965.1 uncultured Calothrix sp.
TACATGCCGTAGCCTTTAGTCCAGATGGGAAAATGATTGTCAGTGGTAGTGCTGACAAAACAGTACGTTTGTGGAAAATCGACGACAACGGCAATTTTAATCTTGATAAAACATTGCGAGGGTGCAAAGATTCTGTCAATTCTGTAGCCTTTAGTCCGGATGGAAAAATGATTGTCAGTGGTAGTGCTGATGAAACAATACGTCTATGGAAAATTGACGACAACGGTAATTTTAATCTTGATAAAATATTGCGAGGGCACGATAATGGCGTCGAATCTGTAGCCTTTAGTCCGGATGGGAAAATGATTGTCAGTGGTAGTGCTGATGAAACAATACGTCTATGGAAAATCAACGACAAGGGCAATTTTAATCTTGATAAAACATTGCAAGGGCATAGTAACTTTGTATATTCCGTAGCCTTTAGTCGAGATGGGAAAATGATTGTCAGTGGTAGTGCTGATAAAACAGTACGCTTGTGGGACATCGACGGTAAACTAATTGGCCAACCATTGTACGGGCATAAAGATCATGTACGTTCTGTTGCCTTTAGTCCAGACGGGGAAACTATAGCTAGTGGCAGTCAAGACAAGGAATTAGCCTTATGGGATATCAAAGGCAACTCTATCGGTCAACCATTATGCGGGCATAAAGGTTCTGTATATTCTGTAGCCTTCAGCCCAGATGGAAAAATGATTGCTAGTGGTAGTGCTGATAAAACGATCCGTTTGTGGGACATCAACGGTGAACCTAATGGCCAACTATTGGGAGATTGTGGCAGTTCTGTAAAATCCCTCGCCTTTAGTCCAGATGGAACAATTTTAGCTAGTGTTGGTGATGACCAAACAGTCTATTTATGGGACATTAACAAGCGCACGCTCAATCGTAAACTGACTGAGCATAAAAATTGGGTAACTTCTGTAGCCTTTAGTCCGGATGGAAAAATTCTAGCTAGTGGTAGTGATGATAAAACAGTCTGTTTGTGGGACATTGACGACGAGGGTAAACTCATTTGTAAACTGGAAGGGCATGAAAATTGCGTAAAATCCGTAGCCTTTAGTCCAGATGGAAAAATTCTAGCTAGTGGTACTAGTAGTCAAGACAGCACAGTTTATTTGTGGGACACTGAAAAAAAATCACGCATCCACAACACAATTTTTTGTGGTTCCAATAACGATTTCAATTCTGTGACTTTCAGCCCAGATGGAAAAATGATTGCCTGTGGTTGTTCAAATAAGAAAATATCCTTGAGGAATACTGAAGGCAAAGCTATCAGTGAAGATTTCTTGGGGCATGAGGGTGAGGTCAATTCTGTTACTTTCAGCCCAGATGGACAAATGATTGTCAGTGGTAGTAATGACAAAAATATACGCTTATGGGATATTAAAGCTAATCCCTTCGACCCACCTTGGTACGGACATGAAAATGCGGTCAATTGTGTTGCTTTTAGCCCAAATGGAGAAATGATTGTCAGTGGTAGTAGTGATAAAACAATACGCCTGTGGCGAAGTGGATTGAAAGCATGGTTCAAAGTATGCTGTGATAGATTAGCCCCTCTAGTATTAAAAGAACCCGAGTCTTTTATTCATGAAGATACAGAATGTGAAGCCTGCGCTAAATATGAATTCTGGAGCATCACAAAACCGGAATTTGGCCGTATTTTAATAGAGCAGGGCAAGGAATTAATAAAATGTAAACGTGGGGAAAAATCTTGCTCCAAATTTAAGAAAGCTATAGAGTATGATTCAACATTAGAAAAAAAAGCAATAGAGGATGCCCAAGAACAAGTACACAGTCTGCTTAAAGAAAACTTGCGATATTTGAAACAGGGTCAGGTAAAGGAAGGGAGCGAAGCCTATAAAGAAGCAGAAAAACTGCAAGAACTGGATAAAAGTATAATTAAAGCGGAGCACTGGAGCAATCTGTGCTGGTACGGTAGTTTGTATAAATCTGCTAAAGAGCCTTATGTCAGAGAAGCATGTGAAAGAGCCATTATAGCTGACCCTGAAAATACAAATTGGCGAGATACTCGAGGAATTAATAGAGCATTGAATGACGATTTTGAAGGAGCAATTGAAGACTTTCAAGCATTCATTGATTTGGCTAAGGATGCTACTGCAAAGTCATGGAGGGAAAAGTGGGTTTGCATTCTCAGGAATAAACAAAATCCTTTTACTGAGGAAGAAATTAATGAAATAATTCAATATTACAACGACGTAGCTAAATAAAAGATGAATTCATGTGTATAGACTTTGCACTGCAACATTTCTACAGATTGTTTCTAGTATAAAAAAATGATTACAGTTATCTTATTTTCAGGAAAATATTCTACAGTTTTGTTCCACTAGGAAGAATAACTTTATCAATCACATGAATTACACCATTACTCGCTTTCCAGTCTCGCGCATCAGGTTCTATTTTTGCCTCATCACCCACTTTTATACTCTGAAGGTAAACATTAATTTTAACTTTCTTGCCTGGAGCAGCTGTATCATATGGGTAGTTGTTTACAAAATCTTTGGAATCAATTTCCTTAAGAAGGATATGATGCTGCAAAATCTTTTTTAACTTCGTTTTGTCTTGATTAAGCAGCTTGTCAAAACTTCCTGGTGGCAGAGAATCAAATGCTTTATCACTAGGTGCAAATATAGTAAATTTTTTATTTTTGTTAGAAAGCATTTTTTGAAGGTCGGCAGCCTTCAAAGCCTCCTCTAGTTTGTCTAAAGAATAGTTAGCGTTTTTGTCTAAAGAACTATTATCTTTAGCAGCAATAACTTCATAAATTGTGCTTGGAGAATTTACTTGAGTGGCCTGTGCGGGAGAATTTGATGAAACTACTGACTGTTTATGAAAAGGAATGCTTAGAGTAATTGCTAGAGTTATCGCAGCTATAAACAATAAAATGTATTTGTTTTTTTTAGGAAAATTGTATTGACATTTTGAGATATTCATTAGAACCTTTTTATTTAGATTAGATTAATTAGATACTTACAGCAATCCTAAATCCTTCCTTTTGTTTACTTAGAAAATAGTTTATATGAACACTTCAGCGCTCAACTTGACTATTGAGCGCTGAGGAATAATTACAAACATTATGTAAGTTTGGTAAAATCAAAGTTTTAGTTTGGACATTGCTCAATGTGTTGTTGCTTCGTATACGCTGTCTGGTATCCCGAGTACAGCGTGAATTCTCCATTGCAATCTAATACCCCGTACCCAACTGATGTTCTTTTTTTTTCATTAATATAATAAATATATTTAGTCTCGTAACTCGTGTAATAATTAACAGGAACCCCTTTTGCTAAATCAAAGCTGCTTGCAGTAATAGAAATTATAAAAGCTGGAACAGTAAGTAATATTTTCTTCATGATAGGTCAACCTTTGAATTGCGTTAAGGACTTCTCGTAAAAAACGTTTCAGAGGAATATTAATAGCAAAACTACAGAAATGCTCAATTATTTTTCCATAATTTTTTCCATAATTATCTATGGAACTTGCAAAATTCCTTTAAGTAAATTTCAGTGGGTAAACAAGACTCTTCAAACTGGAAAAATACCATATGGCTATCCTAATGGTATTTTTCCAGTTTGATGCCATTTTAATTTGACAATAAAACTTTCCACCTGCCTTGTTCTTCATCTGACTTTTCACGGTATCTGGAAAACGCCCTAACAGAGGGTTTCTCCAGCCCTAATTATTACGTTAACCATTTTCATTAACTTAGAGTTATTGAGATTTAGCCTTTAGTTAAGAGACAACTTTTTTGGGCTTTGAGGACTTACCGTGAAAATTTAGGTTCTTCACAGGTGGCATCTTTAAGCTGAATGGATACTATCACAGCCTTATTTGGTAAGTAAATAGAAACTTAATTTTTTTTTACTTAAGAATATGTTTGAAAAGTCAGTAGACCGAAAAGTTCTCCACAAGCCTTACCAGTCCTTAATTTTCGCTTGGAAATACAATCTGCTCAAATCAGCTTGTAACCTGCCTTTCAAGAACTTTTGTTCTGGCTGAACTTTAGAGCGATCGCAACTTGACACTCTACTAACTCAAAATGACCAAAAAAAGGCTTTGAAGCATTTAACAACTATCCGCAGGTTTGGAGGTGATCGCTAAAATTCCGATTTGCGCGATGATGCAGAAACAGATATTGATGCGCTACCTACGATTTTGAGTCAAGAAACTGGGTTAAATAAAATACATACAAATAAACTTCTGATAAGTATCAAAAAAAACTTAGGTTTGTGAGTTTGGAGTATTACTTTCGGCGTAACCCCTCGGAGTACTTGGCTAATCTTGAGAGTATGCTACTTTAGCAAGTCTTGCCGCTCTAGTTTTTTTCCTTTGGGTTCAATCATTTAGTCTAGTTGTAGGTAATTATTAAGAAATGTAAACAATTATGCGATCGCCTGCATAAAGAGTATGGCTTCTAACGTAGTAAGAGTACGAGAAACTAATATAAAATTCTGAAGAATTAGAAAATATGGATGAATTGGCATCGTCATAAACGCGGATGAATAAGACACCTGCTGCAAAGCGACTCCCTTTAGATATTGCAAGACCCCTTTTATGGGGTATAGCTTTGGGCATACCTGTATTTATGCTAGTTTATTTTGTAAATCTGCAACCCTTTGGACGTTTGGCATTGAGTCCAGTGCAATGTCAACTCAAAAAATGGAATTTACCTCAAACAACCAAGAATACATTGAAGTTGCCCGTACTCGTTCCCAGGTCGTCAGTAACATGTTGCGAAAAAGATGCATCGTGCTTTGATAACCAACTTTGGGGTGAAAACGAACCCATCGCAGACCAAAAAGGGCTAATAACAGCGATTGACCGCAGTTTACAATACTTACAGTCTGATTCGGCTGCTTCAGCATATAAAGATTATCCGGTTGAAGGAATTACACGTTCAAGCGTTTTGCTTTCTTTGCAAAGATTTCGTCAAATCTTACTAACTAGTAAATCAGCAAAGCAACTCAATGCGGCTGTAAATGAAGAATTTACGCTTTATCAATCTATCGGTAGCGATAAAAAAGGTGGGGTTTTATTTACATCCTACTACGAACCAATTTATGAAGCGAGCCGTACACCCACCCCTGAATTTCGCTACCCCATCTATCGAGTTCCACCCGATTTAGACTCGTGGCAACGACCTCATCCTACCCGTCTCCAACTCGAAGGTGCAGACGGATTGCAGGCAGAAAAAGGCAAATTACGGGGATTGCAAATATTTTGGTTCCGCGATCGCATGGAACCGTATATGATGCAAATCCAGGGTTCTGCGCGACTCCAACTTACCGACGGGACTCAAACTCACGTCGGATATGCTGGAAACACAGCATACAACTACAAAAGTATCGGACGCGAACTTGCCAACGACGGAAAAGTACCCTTAGAGGGTATGACAATGCCGAAGATTTTGGGGTATTTTCATAAATACCCCCAACAATTAAACGTCTACATTCCACGAGATTCGAGCTTTGTATTCTTCAAAGAAAATTATGGTATTCCTGCAACAGGTTCGATTTCAGTACCACTTGTAGCCGACCGTTCTATTGCTACCGACAAATCACTGATGCCTCCCGGTGCTTTAGCCTTAATTCGTGCCCATCTTCCTTTCCCCAATTCAACAGGTAAGATGGAGCATCGTGTCGTCAGTCGTTACGTTCTCGACCAAGATACGGGGGGTGCAATCAAAGGTGCAGGGAGAGTCGATTACTTTGTTGGTGCGGGGAAAATTGCAGGCGATCGCGCTGGTGTAACAGTTGGTCAAGGACAACTATTTTACTTGCTTCTCAAACCTAAAAGTTAATCAGTTTTATCTAAATAATTAATAATATGTCTTGAGATAGATGCTAAAAAAATATTAGAATATTGGCTGAAAATTAACATCTTAAAAATTACCTTTTTCTAATCGTTATTTTTGATTTAGCTCGTGTCCAATTGAACGTTTATAATTACAACCTATTTATTTACAAGTAATTATTCGCAATTAATATAGTTAACCACTTCGACATACAGCAGAATTCAGAAGACAGGAGACAGAATTGGGAAGAAAAAAGGCTTTCTATATGGTTTTGAGACTTCATCACTGTACTTGATTTACTTGCAATCTGCTGTAATTGAATAACGTAAAAAGGGTGAAGAAGCTGATTTTATCAATCTAATTCCTATATATATAAAAGATGGAATACCACTAAGTTTAGTAAAATTTATCCAGATTACTAGGAACTATCATTCATTTTTGGTATAGACCGTTAGGAACCATGAGAAATATCTTTCGTCATTTAAGAATACCAATAAATACTTAAAATAATATATTTGTATTCACTAATTGATACATTGATACAATTTTAGTTTTAGTAAAAAAAAGCTACGAATCAGGAATACTGTTACTTCAGTTTGTATATAAGAATGTTCCTCAAACAGTGAGAACCGTGATTTTTTTATGCGATATTAATAACTCGATCGGGGGTTTGTATGGTCGGAATTTTAGTTGATGCTGATTTGATACTCGAAGCTTTGATGAATCGAAACCAACTAATCGGAGATATTAGCGAATTGTTTGATAGAGTACATCCTTTGATAAAAATGTATGTTACAGATGTTGGCTGGCAAAAAATATATACTTATGCAAGTCGATTTCAAAATTCACAAGTTGCTCAAATTGTCATTGACTGGTTGGAAGAAAAAATCACAATTTGTACAGTTGATAAAAACATCCTTCAACAAGCACGTAATTCATCTATCCAAGATTTTGAATCTGCGGTCGAATTTGCCTGTGCTAGCTATCAAGAATTTGACGCTATTGTTACACATCGACACGAAGATTTTGCATTTGCACCTAGTAAATTTTGGATTTGGTCAGTTACTGATTTACGAATCCGCACGCATCTGGAAAATCAGTTTCAAATGACTAATCAATTTAACTGAATCTAGTTAATACAATTATTACTGAAGAAAATGACCGAAATTTTAGTTATAATCCCAAAAATCCAAAAATATCGAAATCCTATTTAATTAAAAAAAATGTAAGTAATATAGTTAGTACTTAGAAACCCGGTATCTTGAAGATACCGGGTTTCTGTGCTTGTAATTCACGCAGTGTGTTCCACATAGCCAAATAAGTAGATACTACGCAAAATTTATTTACTTTATTGAATACAGAATTCAGAATTCATGAATATATAATTAATTTTGCACAAACACTTATCCGTACTTTTAATTTTGGATTTTATTGTATTATCAAATCTAATTTATAATTTAACGAACCGTTACCACCAGTTTGTTGCGATATGTTATTACCAGAACCATTAACTTCGACATTTACCGCAGCCGATGGCGGTGTATAATTAGCTGAAATTTCAACTTTTTGTTGCCCAACTGATAAATAGGGAGACAAATTGAATTCAGATTGATTGTTATTAAGCTGCTTCACAACTTTTCCGTTGATACTAATCTTACCTTGTAACTGCGTTCCAGTTGAATTAATTTTCAAAACATGGGGATTTTGGAGATTTGCAGCCTGCAAATTCAAAGTACTTTTTTGAAAAGATGAACTGTTGGATTGCTGACTTGTAAGCGATTTAAATGTCTTTTCATTACCATTACTATTGTTACTATGAGAACTGACTGATGAATTTTGTTGAACATAAGAAAAATTATCAGTTAATCCAAGCGTAAGGCTAATGATAAAACCCAGGCAGAGAGTAGAAAAAATTAAGTTTCGCATATAAAGATATAAAGGGAGTAGGGAGTAGCGAATAGGGAATAGAGAATGAGAAGTTGTAGAGACGCTTACCGCGCTTCGCGGAACCCAAAGGGTAATTTCGCGTCTGTAGGGAATTTCCAATTAATCCATTATATTAATTACAGAAACTTCTCAATACCTCATGAACTCGGTTTTGTGCTGTTTCCTGGGGAACTCGGTTGTAACTACTCGATACTAGCGCACCTCGATTTGAACCTCGATCGGCATTTGTAAATTGACCACCAGAACTACAAAGCGAACCGCTACGAATTCTAGTTTGGCTTTCACGGGTGCTTTGCGAGTCGGTTTGATTAACTTTGTCACTACTAGTTATAATGGCTGTTGGCTTCATCGGCTTAACATCATAATTTTGACCAAAAGCAGCAGCATTAGGGGCTATAATTAAGGCGGCGACTAAAAACCCGAAAGTATATATTGTATTGTTTGTATTTTTCATTTTTTTAGACCTAATTTGTTACTAGTTCTGAGTTAGCGATTTTTAGAATATGCGGAAGTTACACCGAACCGACTGATTTTGGTTGGTGTTGTCACTATATTTATTAACAACAACAAGACGCAGAGTTTTTCCGAATTTAATTCGTTACGAATTTAATCTGCGGTTGTACTTAGTTTTATTTAGGATTGGCAGTATGTATATGGTAAAAGCTAACAACAAAATTTAATCGTCTGACTTGAGACAATAAGGTTTTAATTGTTAATTTTTAGTTATTTCGCTTATTGTACTGTCACGGACATGCTGTGATTTACAATACCATTACCACTGCTTTGTTGAATTACATTTGTGCCAGGTCCCTTCAATTCCACTTCTATAGAAGATGATGCTGGTGAGTAACGTCCTGAAATTTCTACCGTATGTTCTCCGACAGATAGATAAGGCGATAAATTAATTTCAGATGTCTTACTATCTAACTTCTTAACTACCTTACCATTGATGGTAACTTTACCGACAAATTGAGTGCCTGAGCTATCAATTTTGAGAATATGTGGCTGACGAACATCCACTGCTCGGAGATTCACAGAGCTAGAGCTTTTTTGGTAGCTACTACTAGATGATTGACTCGATTGACTGCTTTGTTGTTGACTAACAAAAGTTCCAGGGTCTTTCATATCATTATCATCCTCGGAATTAATATTAATACTGTCAGAATCTGGATTTGAAGTGACATCCGAATGAACACCCGAATTATTGCCTCGATCGACAAAAGTACTTTGCTGACCTTGACTGAAAGTTTGAACTAAGAACACCGCTGTTGCAACAATTGCCAAACTACCTGCAAAAATAGTAAGTTTTTTCATATTGATTTACCTAATTTGACGTAAAGGCTTTCACTAAAGAGACGGGGTTGGGATTACCCGAAAATGATTTAAAGTACCTAGTACTCTGTTTCATTAATTTCAACATGTCGTGAGGGTCAGATCCCCGACGCGCGTAAAGTTGTCGGGGATCTAGTAACCCCGACCACTAAAACCTATTAATTTAGCAACGCTCAAAAATATTTAGATTAAAATCACAAATAGCATCAGAGCGATCGCTAAACACAAGCCCCAATCTATCTCTATTTTATCCCAAGCCCTAGTTCTTAGAAGCATTTCACGTCATTAAAAGTTAAATAAACCAGCAGTTTTCCTCTGACATCGCAACAACAATTAATACTACCAACGATAAATCAGAATATTAGAACCCGGCTTTGCAAAAGTTACCGGGTTTCTAGCTCGCTCTTATCTGTTACCACGCACGCGATTCATAAATTTGGGGTCGTGGGCTGGGCTGTAGACTTCTACTTGCACTGATGGGCTGATGCCAATGTTTCTGCCTCCATTTCTGACACCATTTTTGTCACCATCAACAAATTGGTCGCTAGTGCGACGCTGCTGGCAACTTTGGCTAACACAAACTTGAGTTCCACTGCTACGAACACTGCTAACACCATTTTTACAGTTCGCACCAAAATTTTGATTGGTTTGATTGCTTTGCGCTCTCGCACCTCTTTTTTGACCGTGAACTGCTACTTGAACATTTGTATCAACTGCGACACAAACGGCTTGAGCTTTATGTATGAAGGAAGGCATTAATAACGGGTCAACAGCAGCCACCGAGAACAAGCTTAAAGAAAATAATTTGATCATGGTAATCTCCTAATTAAAAAGTAATGAGAGGTTAAATTAGTAACAAGTTGTGGATGTTTGAGAACTGTAAGTTTGATTCACAGATGTGTTAGAACTGTTGCGTTGAACGCTGCGATGAGTAATGCTTCTGCGATTGCATCGCATAGATGATTTTTTGCCTCGATTCCAAGTCCGCATCTGGGTATTATTAGGGCGGTAAATCCGCGCTGGAGTGCGAATAATGGTAGTTTTTCGGGGAGTTGTGTAAACCCTCACATCTGCATCATCATCATCGTCATCGTCATCGACGCTAACAGTCTCATTTCGCACCAAGATACTAGTTGGAGCAACCTCTAAGGAGGGAACTACAACTGAACCCTTACGCGAACGACGAAAAATATTTGCTGACCTGGAATTCGAGTAAATTTGGACACCATTGCCAGCACCAACAATGACTGCTTTGTCCGTTTGAACCCTTACTTCTGCTTCCGCAATTCCCACAGGGAATGTAATTAGGGCAGAGAGGGCGAGGAATTGAATAGTTTTTCTGACAAGCATAGATAAATTACTCTCCTAGAAGAAAAAACCGATTTTTTTTTCTGCTTGGTAAGCAAATCGGCAAAACCTCTGTCTAAGACCAGTCAGCAGCACAGCACGACTAACAGAATGAATTCAACTTCATTCCTTGAACTGATTAAGGATTTAGACAAGAACGCACCCAAGGTTTGCTATTCTCGCTATTAGCATTCATCATGTTTCTAGCGGCGCAAGCGGAAATTTCTTTGAATTTGTTGTTGACGGTTGAAATCGGTAGCACGTTGTTCAACCCGACCACCATCAATGGCTACACCATCTTGATTAATCAATTGGTTAGAACGTTGGCGGTCACCAGGTCGAGAACCTCTTTGCTCTTGGATACTGGTTTGTTTGGCTTGCTGGTTAACGCTGCTGCCATTACCAATAGCTGTCGCACTTTGGTTAATCTCTTGCCGACTTGCACTATCGCCTGCGAATGCAGTACTTGGGGCTACAATCATTGCAGCAGCGATTAAACCAAAAGCTAAATTTTTGTTCATTTTATTGACCTCATGTATTGTAAATAACTGTATTTTTCCAGAGGTTGCCATCGGCTTTGGGTCGCGGACAACCCCTGATTTTTAGTTCAAATTCTCCCTATTCCCCACGATTAGCGGTTACAGTTCGTGCTGCGAACAATAACTTGCCGTTGAGTGCTAACGTTATTGTTGTTTTGGGTGTTGCGAGAAGAATTAATGGCGCTACCAGTTTGTGCGCTGTCCTGGATAGAGCGTTGTTCTTGCGTGGAAGAAGTATTGCGACAAATTCCGTAACGACCATTAACATTAGCTCCTTTATATTGACGTTGAACGCTAATGTTGCTGTTGCGCTGAATGTTAGTACCGTTATTGAGAGCAGCACCTTCTTGAATGGTAACTTGCTCGCTATATTGTTCCCCTGCAAAAACAGTTGTCGGAATGAGGACTATCGCAGCAGCTAGTAAACTAAAAGCGACAGTTTTATTGAACATATTTCTATACCTCATTTTTTGTTGGATTATGGCGTTGGATTATGGCGTTGGGTGCATTCGTCAGCAAACAACGCGCCGATAGGATTAACGGTAAGTTGAATTATTTATGTTACTTACTGTTAATCGCTGCACCCTAAGTGATTTACTTGGGAGCCAAAGTTTAGGATGGTGCTATAGCAATACGGTTCGGATAAGCAAAAAATGGAAGAATATTGTCAGGTTGTAAGTCTTATTTTTATGCCTTTTCCCTTGGACCTTTCCCCTTTCTCCTTTAACCTAACCGTATTAGGTGCTATAGTTGTTAAAGCGGCTATTAAACCGAAAACAAGATTAAGCCTGTGTTGTTCAATACCTAATTAATCTTGTGTGTGTAGTTGCGTGTGTTTAATTGTGTGTATTAGTTTGAATCGGGCGTTGCCAAAGTTAAAGAACTTAGCAACGCCTGTTAACTCTTAGCGAGTACGACGAGAGCGAACATTCTCAACTTGTGTTTGGTTGTTGTCGTTGCGATTGCGTTGGCTGTTGATAGAACCATTTTCAGCAGCGCCACTTTGGAGGTTGTCTTGATTGGAACCTTGATGTTGGCTTGTTTTACCAACACGAGCGCGACGACCAGTACTAGAGCGATCGCTAAATTGACTTTGATTGCTGTTGTTGACGTTTGTTTGTCTGTTAACGCTTCCGTTAATTGCTGCACCTTCTTGGGTGCTAACTTGATTGTTTTCTTGAACTTGACCTGCAAATGCAGTCGAAGGAAGGATTGTCAAAGCAGCAGCTAAAAGACCGAAAGTAATAGATTTCAACATTGTTAAGTACCTGTGCGTGAGTTGTGTGTGTAGTAGTAAATTCAGTCTGGTGTTGTCAAGTTTCGCAAAAGTCATTAATTCTTTTGTGACGTATGACTTGGGCGTAATCGAAGCAGTATGGCGCTGTGAATTGATGGATATTATTTATTCAGCAACGCCTGTTAACTCTTAGCGAGTACGACGAGAGCGAACATTCTCAACTTGTGTTTGGTTGTTGTCGTTGCGATTGCGTTGGCTGTTGATAGAACCATTTTCAGCAGCGCCACTTTGGAGGTTGTCTTGATTGGAACCTTGATGTTGGCTTGTTTTACCAACACGAGCGCGACGACCAGTACTAGAGCGATCGCTAAATTGACTTTGATTGCTGTTGTTGACGTTTGTTTGTCTGTTAACGCTTCCGTTAATTGCTGCACCTTCTTGGGTGCTAACTTGATTGTTTTCTTGAACTTGACCTGCAAATGCAGTCGAAGGAAGGATTGTCAAAGCAGCAGCTAAAAGACCGAAAGTAATAGATTTCAACATTTTGAAGTACCTGTGTGTGTGAGTTGTGTGTGTATTTGTAAATTCAGTCTGGTGTTGTCAAGTTTCGGAATTAATTTAATTTTTTTTCTGACGGGACACCCGATATTACGTATGACTTAAGCGCGATATGCAGTAAGGCGCTGTGAGTTTAAAATATTATTTGTTCAGCAACGCCTAATTAAGAACCTCTCGAAGAACCGAGTTGCTCTATACCTAAATACTTTAACCAAAGAACTTAGGGGATGTCAAGGTCTTGGTTAAAAAATTTGGGCGTAATTTTTTTTTGATGTTACGATTGACGACTAATAAGTTAAACCTTCATATAGTGCTAGTACTGTGACTGTGAAACGAAAAGCAAAACCAAGAATCGCTTTTCTGCGTGAAAAGGCTGGACTGACTCAGTTAGAACTGTCGCGTTTAGTTGGAGTGACGGAGAGTACAATTCAAAACTGGGAAAGTGGTAGGACTGGAACCGACCATATCGATCGAATTGTCAAATTTTGTAAAGCTCTTGGTTGTCAGGTAGAGGAATTGATTGAGTATGTTAGCGATGCAACCGACGAGCAAACTACAAAACCTAGCTCGTTGAGCGATATTCGCAACCTTTTGGGTACTGAAGAAGCGACCCAAGCGGTATCGAACTCGGAATCTCCAGAGCCGAGTCGTAAGTCAAAGTAAGGGTATGGGTAAAAAGCGCTGTCTGCACGGTGGCGTTGTCGGCGAGCCAATACGCCCAAAGAAAGGAGGCAGTCCCTTGTTCCCAGTAGTTGTGTGCGACTGACTTTGGCATCCCAAATAAACTTTTATGACAGGATATTTAGATTTTTGTCTAATTAGTCAAGTTATATAAACTTTATTTGAAAACGGACAAAAATAACTTAAGATTGTCTTAAGATTTGCAGGCGCATAGTCGTGCCGGAAATCAAATTTCAAGCGATCGCTATAATGAGGATGTCCGATGAATTCTTCGATATTAAGGCAATTATGGTCGGTGGTTGAGGAAACTCAAACAAATATACTTTTGAGCTTCGGCGATACTGAACTTGTGCAGCAGCTAACAGCGCAACTTGAATTCAGGGGATTGCTGGATACAGAAGAAGTAGGTACAGTAAGCGCTTACTTAAGTTCGCGCCTTCTTTTAATTCGTGATATGGCTAGGGCACGGTTAGCGTGAAGTCACAAATGCCGATTATCGGGGGCATTCTTGATACGGAAGAATTTCATACGGCTATTTTGCAAGATTTCTGTTATGGCGGAGATTTCGGTATGCAATAAGACTCGGCACGAATCAATTTATTTTGCTGAGTCTTGTATTGCTTGGGGATATGCTTCTAATATTGGAGATTAAATCGCCAATTTTTTCATCCGCTTAAGCTAAAAAATATTTGGCTACGTTATTACAATTCAACATAGCTTTCTCGCTCGTTGATACGTTCGTTTTAGTTTTTGTGACCTTTATTTTAATGCAAGGAGCCAAGCTGCGATACTATTCTCAAGCGCCTCTTTGGAGCGCCTATGAATACTAGTACAAGGTAGTGGAAATAAACCGATTTCTTCAAAACGCCAAAAAGCTTATATTGCCCTTCTGCCTTCTGCCTTCTGCCTTCTGCCTTCTGACGAATTATACTAATTAGCTTTGCTGAATGGGAATTTGAATTAAAAACTTAGTTCCTTGTCCTAGTGTTGAATCGCACCACAGCTTACCACCATGTTTTTCGACGATAATTTGATAGCTAATCGATAAACCCAATCCCGTACCTTTACCAACAGGCTTAGTTGTAAAGAATGGGTCGAATAATTTGCTGCGGACTTCTTTGGGAATCCCAACACCGTTATCAGCAATAGATATTAGCACTTGTTTTTTGCCTGTAAGCTGGGTAGTAATAAAAATTGTCGGAATTTTAATTGTTAGCTTTTCTTTGCCAGATATTCGAGCATTTGCGACTGACTGACAATTGACAAATGACTCATCTAAAGCATCAATCGCATTTATAATTAAATTCATAAATACTTGATTTAATTGTCCTGCTGAACATAGCACAAGCGGCAATTGAGCATATTCTTTAATTATTTGAATTTCCGGACGCTTGGTTTGTGTCTTGAGGCGGTGCTGCAATATCATTAACGTATTATCAATACCCTCATGAATATTGGCAGCTTTAAAATCTGCTTCATCCAAACGGGAGAAGTTGCGGAGTGACAGGACAATTTCTCGAATCCGTTCTGTACCAACTTGCATTGAGTGGAGCGTTTTCGGCAAATCTTCCCTGAGAAAATCAAGGTCAATTTCATTAAGAAATTCTTGAACGGTTGCAGATGTATTGGGGTAAGATTGCTCGTAAACTTTGAGTAATCCCAATATATCTTTTGTATAGTTATTTACATGATTTAAGTTGCCATAAATAAAGCTGACCGGATTGTTAATTTCGTGTGCCACACCAGCAACTAACTGTCCCAAACTAGACATTTTTTCTGTTTGAACTAACTGACTTTGAGTTTGCTTAAGTTCCTGAAGTGCTGCTTCTAACTCCTCTGCTTGTTTTTGTAAGGTTGCTTTTGATTCCCGGAGGACTCTTTCGATTTGCTGACGTTCAACAATCTCGATCGCTAGATGTTCGTTGCTTTGCTGGAGTTTAGCTGTGCGTTCTTCAACTTTTGCTTCTAGTTCTTCATTGGCTTGCGTCAAAGCAGTTTGGAAGCCCTCGCGTTCTTTCAAAACTGCACCTACTATTAATGTTGTCACCGCAGCAGTTCCAATGAATGTTTGTAGCAGTATCAAAGATTTATTCAAGGAAGGATGCACGAAAGAACCAACTCCTTTAACGGTTCCCCAAAGCGCCATGTTAACAGCAAGAACCGTGCTAGATGTGCCTCCGAATTGTCCAAACCGAAAGTTTGCCCACACCAAACAAGGAATGAGCAAATACTCCATAGGATATCCCAAACCAAACGCCATCCTACCCACGCTTAGAAGTATAATCAGTAACGTAAAGGCTTCAATCCATTGGTGAGATTTAAACTGTTGAGGAAAGCGTTGCACCCAAGTCAACATAGCCGGGGTGAAAATTAGTAAACTAATGGCATTGCCAATCCACCAAGTACGCCAGAGCGAACCAAAATCATTCCAGCCAGAAAATCCACCTAGACAAAGAGCGCATACACCGATAAATGCATTTAGTGTAGGGCAAAACAAAGCTATAATTGCGAATTTAAAAACATCTTCCGAGCGGTCAAACAGATAGCGATCCCCTATAAATCGTTGCAGTAAGTAAGCACCCAAAACCGCTTCTACAGTAGCACCTAATGAACCAACACCAGTGAAAGCGATCGCTAAAATTAAATTGTGGTTGACCTCAAAGTTGTTTGTAACGCTACCGACAAAATCGGCAATCCAAATTGCGGGAGCTACGCGATAACCCAGTAATAGAATAGATACCCAGGCGATCGCAGCAGGTGGCCAAACAGGAGTAATATTTCCTGGTGGGATGGGTAGGGCAAGGAGCATTCCCAATTTTGACGTACTGTAGTATATGAAAATTGTGGGGACGGCAACCAGAATGGTTTTGCACAAGTTAGAGAGCAAATTTAGTTGCTTGCATTGCAGAGCATCTAACGCATCTAACCAAAACTTTTTTAGATTAATATTTATGTTTGTATTGATATTTAAATTTTTGCTAGTTAACTTTGCGCGAAGGAGAATTTCAATAAAAAAGTTAGTTAAGAGTGCGGGTATTGAATCGCACCAAAGCTTCAGAGTGATGTTTTTTGACAATCATTTCATAGCTAATCGATAAAACCAATCCGTATCTTTGCCATTCTCCCAATTGTAAAATTACGCCATTGTATACGTAAGTTTGTTTGTTGATGCAATACCCCCAAATCTGAGTTATTGGTTCAACCATGATGTACACCGCTTGCTATCTATAATTTTCCGTCATAAGTTAGTCTTCCCATTTTTGCTGGCATATTTATCACAAGGA
Source organism: uncultured Calothrix sp. (assembly GCA_964242965.1). GTDB lineage: Bacteria > Cyanobacteriota > Cyanobacteriia > Cyanobacteriales > Nostocaceae > JANNFJ01. The sequence goes on from CAXTCQ010000149.1 coordinate 16,732, forward strand.
GCGATTTAAGTCACAATGATTGAGTCAAGCGCGACGAATGCGATACTCACGAATGCGCGGTCTACCGACCATCGCACGCTCGTTATACCTCAAATCGAGAGACATATTGTATAAATATTGACTCTAAAATAACGAGTAGTACGTTTTGATACAAACCCACTTCAGAATTTAATGCGTATATTTTGTCTGAAAGCGTTACGCAAACACAGTATCAATAAGAAAATATTTAATTTCTGTTGTTAAAGTGTTTTATACTACCAAAAAAGTTTTTTAAATAACAAAGAAATGACACAATCACATTTAGAATACTTACTATTAAAATTTCCGACCTAATGTTATTTAGACTACAAATAAATCTATCTGTATTAGCCCAAAGTGCTGTAATTAGAAAATTTTCAGATGTGTATAACTTAACGCAAATATGGTTATTTAATTTCAAATGCGTATCAGTGCTTAGAATTTTACTTACAGGACTGCTGCCTACCGTTACAGCCTTATTTTTTTTACATCCAGCTAACGCTATAAATTTACCGCTTCCCAATCAACAAAATAATCCTGTAATTATCGAAAATCTTAAACCAGGAACTACTGATTGGCAGCTTACAAAACCCTCTATCAACCATGAAATCGAAGGCTATGCTTCCTTAACAAGCGTGAAACGAGGCAGTGAAATCAAACTTTTTGTGAAAACAAAAGACCCAGGTTATACAATCGAAATTTACCGCATGGGTTGGTACAACGGCAAAGGGGGGCGACAAGTAGCACCAGCCGTATTCCGTAAAAGTACGAAACAACCTGCACCAATAATTGACAAAAGTAAGGGTTTAATCGAATGCAATTGGCAAGACCCCTACGTATTAAAAATAGCCGAAAATATTCATGACCCTTCGCAATGGGCAAGCGGGTTCTATTTAGCAAAGCTAACTGGTAGTAGAAGCGGTAAACAAAGCTATATTATTTTCGTAGTCCGCGATGATTCTCGTCGGTCAGATATTTTGTTTCAATCGAGCGTGACCACATACCAAGCGTATAATAATTGGGGTGAAATGTCGCTATATCGGTGGAATAGCAAGGGCAAACAAGCAGCAAAAGTTTCTTTCAATCGTCCATATGCACCCAGTCCAAATAAAGCTGCTGCCTATGGTGCGGGTGCGGGTGAATTTCTCACAAACATGCAGCCGAAACGCCGTACTTCGAGCGCGGCTTGGGAATATAATATGGTGCGCTGGCTGGAGAAAAATGGGTATGATGTCACCTACGAGACTGATGTTGACACTCACGAGAACCATATTGATAACTTGAGTGGGAAGCCAATATTATTGTTGCATAAGGCTTTTCTATCAGTGGGGCATGATGAATATTGGTCGTGGCAGATGCGGCGAAATGTCGAATCTGCAAGGGATGCGGGTGTAAGTTTGGGGTTCTTTTCCGCAAATACCTGCTATTGGCAAATTCGGTTTGAACCAAGTCGCATCACTGGAGATATTAACCGCACAATTATTGCTTACAAGGAAGGTGAAGCTTTAGACCCGTTTGCGCGAGATAGCTATTCAAATAACGATTACTTGGTGACAACGCTTTGGCGAAAACCGCCTATTAACCGTCCAGAGGATGCGATGATTGGGGTTATGTATGCTACGTTTGGGGTTAATTCCGATATTGTTCTCAATCGCACTGCACCCGATTGGTTACTTGCTGATACGCAACTAAGTCCAGCTACAACGCAAGCATCGACGGGTTGGTTTGGGAAAAAAGCACCTTCAGAGATGCGTTTAAGTGGGTTGTTGGGGTATGAGGTGGATCGGATGTTTAAAAATGCCCCTGCGAATACGATTCGTATCGCGCATTCGCCATATCGCCACGAGGGACGCACTAAGTATTCAGATATGACTGTGTATCAAGCTGCTTCTGGGGCGACGGTATTTGCAACAGGTTCGATACAGTGGAGTTGGGGTTTAGATGATTTTAATGCTCCACAATTGCGCCCTTCGTTGTTGAGTAAGGACGCGCAAGCGATGACTCGCAATGCGTTGGCGAAGATGATTAAGAAGGGAGAAGGGAGTAGGGAGTAGGGAGTAGGGAGTAGGGAGGGGGAGAAGGGGAGACAAGGAAGATAAGGGAGACAAGGGAGACAAGGAAGACAAAAAAGCAATATTTCTTCTCCTTGTCCCCCTCTCCCCATCTCCCCTACTCCCCATCTCCCTACTCCTTACTCCTCTAATTTATGCTGAAACTAAGCGTCGTAATGACTCGGCGCGGCGTTTGGATACGACGTTATTTGGCTCTCGTTTCAGGGCTTCTTCATACATTTGCAAAGCTTGTGCCATTAAGTTTTTCTTTTCGTATGCATGTGCAAGGTTGTTGTATGCGATGACGTAATCTGGATTGAGTTTGAGGGCTTCTTTGTACTGACGAATTGCTAAGTCATATTGGTCTTGAGCAAAATATACGTAGCCAAGTCCGTTGTATATAACACTAGTGTTTTCTTCACCTTCTTCTGGAGCAGTTTTGAGGGCTTTTTGAAATAAGCTGATTGCTTGGGTATACAGTTTCTTTTCTGAGTAAATTCTCGCAAGTTCGTAGTATTCTTGCGTGTTACCCTGTTCTTTCGTTAGCTTATTCCGCAACCGCGAAAAGGAACCTTCGACTCGTCGTGTTTTGAAAACGAGGCGAACCACGTTGATTAGTGCAAACGCCAGTATGCCTACGAAAATAGAGAGATAAATAATCGCTAGTCTGCTATCCATTGTCTTTATTAAATGTCATTTCTATTTTTATTATCAATCAAAGAGGGAGTAGGGAGTAGGGAGTAGGGAGTAGGGGAGAAATAAATGAAATTCGTCCAAAACTCCTAACTCCTAACTCCTAACTCCTAACTCCTAACTCCTAACTCCTAACTCC
>CAXTCQ010000150.1:0-19394 GCA_964242965.1 uncultured Calothrix sp.
GAGTAGGAAGTTAGGAATAAAAACTATTAACTCCCTATCCCTCGTTCTTCCCCCTCTCAAGAACTCACCCCATCTCCCCTTTTCTCCCTTCTCCCTACTCCCTACTCCCTACTCCCTACTCCCTATTTAATGACTTATGTCAATTGTATTTTCGGAAACACGAGATATTGACCCAGCACAGATTGTTGTGCTGTACAAAGCAAATCGTTGGTCTTCGGTGAGAAAACCACAACTCCTACATCAAGCGTTGATTAATTCGGATTATCTCGTTTCTGCTTGGGATGGCAAACATCTAGTCGGAATTGGGAATGCGATTTCCGATGGTTTTTTAGTTGTTTACTATCCGCATCTTTTAGTCGATCCAGATTACCAAGGACAAGGTATCGGTACAATGCTATTAGAGATGCTAAAAAAACGGTATGAAGGTTTTCACATGCAAATGCTTGTTGCTAATAATGAAGCAGTATCATTTTATGAAAAGTTAGGGTTCGTCAAAGCGAGAAATACTCAAGCAATGTGGATTTATGATGGGGATGAGCATTGATAAACTTTTCTGGCGAATAATTATTTATATTTCATAGTAAAAATTAAATTTTAGATAAATTCTCGATCAACTATGTTTGATAAATCGAACTCTGATTTGATGGCTGCACTTTCTAGCATTATAAGTATCGATACGATTGTGCGATCGCTTCAAAATTGGCGTTCGATTTGGGATAATTTTGTCAGTCCCCAAGATAGGTTATTAATCCAGCGCATTGGAATTTTTATTTTTATCCCTATCGGGGTCTTTTTTCATGAATTAGGACATGCTTTGGCAACGTGGCAAGTGGGAGGACAGGTTATTGAGTTCCAATGGCGGATTTTTTGGGGTTATGTAATTGCATCGGGAGATTTTACTGCTGTTGAATCCTGGTGGATTGCATTGAGCGGTAATATTGTTTCGATTCTGCTTGGTTTATCAGGACTTTTGATAATACCAATTTTCAAAAAAAGAGCTTTTAAGGAATTATTTTATAACTTTGCGATCGCACAACTTGTTTACTCATTAGTTTTCTATCCAATTTTTTCGTTTACTGGTTTCCAAGGAGACTGGGTAAGAATATATGATTTCTCAGTTCAACCATACGCACAAATAACGCTGGCTATACATTTGCTACTTGTTTTCAGCTTATGGCAATCATCTAAAAATGGCTGGTTAATACGCTATTTAAAAGTACGTAGTTCAGGTAGCAGTAAGCTAAATAGAGACGAACGCATAATTATCAGTACCGAACGTATGCTTTTACGCGAGTTTGTTAACTCCGATGTAGATGTATTAGCGCAAATTCTCTCTTTACCGGAAGTGATGCAGTTCTCGGCAACAGGTGCTTTATCATTCGATATGAGTGCAGCCAAAATTCAAAGCTTTATCGATTCTTACCAAAAATATGGTTATGGAAAATGGGCTGTAATTCACCGTCAAACAGGACAATTAATTGGCTATTGCGGGATTGCAGTCGAGCAAATTGACGGAAAAATAGAAAATGAATTAGGTTATCGATTTGACCCCGAATTTTGGGGACAAGGTTTAGCAACTGAAGCTGCATCTGCTTGTTTAAAATATGCTTTTAATACGCTGCATTTGGAATATGTATTAGGAATTGTCGAACCAGAAAATGTTGCTTCCGTTCGAGTTTTAGAGAAAATCGGCATGAGTTTTATCGAAGAGTCGTTGTATTGCGCTAAAAAAGTTCATGTATATAAAATTATTAGACCTTTACAAAATTAAATCCTCCACATACTGTAGGAACACGATATATCGTACCCCTACAATACCCGTCAAAATTAATGAAATAGTAATAACGCTTTAACGCATAAAAATATTAATTTAGACTAGACCAACAACTAGGAACAAAGAAAGTTAAATAGTTTGGGTTGGATACTTAGGATAGGGCTTGTAGTTGGGCTATCCTACGAGAACATGAAGCACTTATAGCGCAATCATCGTAACTACAAACCTATCTTCTATTTATCAGTAATTAAGCTGCATTAAATATTTGCAGCTTGGTCAGCACTATTCAACATCGAACGTGCATTCAGCGATAACATTACCCGCGAAACACCAGTTGATAAAATACTCGCACCAAGTACTGTGCCAATTAGCCAAGGTGCATCGTAAGGAAACTGGAACCAGATATACGCACCCAAAGACAATGTGACGATAGCATTAACCAATACCCAACCCCAGTTTTGTTGAGGACGCAGGCGGAATGCAAGAATTAACTCAAATGTACCTTCGGTTAGCAAGAAGCTACCTAGTAATAGAGTTAATGTTAGAATACCATTTAGCGGATTTGCAAACAGCATTATCCCAGTTACGATATAAATCGCGCTGAGTAAAATTTTCCAAACAAAACCACCTTCGTGACGGGTTTGAGTCGCATAGACTAACTTACTGAAACCCGCAGACAGTAAAATCAAAGCTGCCCAAGTCTCCGTGAAGAGAGTTGAAACAAATGGGACTGCGATCGCAGCTATTCCTAAAACTATCAAGAGTATACCAATCCATAAGGAAGTGTTAACCTCTTTTTTGACATCGGTAGGTAGGTTAGTCGTCATATGAATATTTTCCGATTGCTTAAGATTACCTATATACAGGCTAGGTAATTTTGCAAGTCCTTTCTACAACCTTTAGATAGAGGTGATGGTGGTAATTTAACTCTTAAGTTACCTACATATATTGTAGGGGGCATTTATTCTAGTTCTAAAATTGTCCGCAATACAATTTTTTCAATCCCTCGATAAGTATTGACTTGGTAATTTCCACCTTCATGAAGTAAATAAACAAACACAGTCGGCAATGATTGAATTTCCCAAAAAATAATGTAGATGTTTAATAGATAATAAGTAAAGAGCGTTTATAGACCTGGTAACGGAGGTAACAAGATGCAAACAATCGCAACGAAGGTAAATATTAATCAAGACCGCAAGCTGACAATTCAGCTACCCGATCGCATTCCTGCGGGTGAGTATGAGGTAGTTTTGGTTTTAAATAATTCCTTGCCCCATTCTGTGCAGCCATCGATTGCAGCTGCTCAAGCTATGAATTGCGTCAGTTTGTCCCGCCAGGAAGAGAACTTGCCAAAGAACTAATTGAGCAACGTAGAGAGGAAGGGCAGTATGAGTGAGTACGTAAGCAAAATTTTTTATATATGTTTTTTTTGCTGTTTACTTTACTGAATTAGGACTTACGCACGAATCCAGTTATGTACCACAGAGACACAGAGAACACAGAGTTAAGAGGGTATGTTTCGGTTTTTGCGTAAGTCCGTAAGTCCTATGAATACAGAATACAGAATTCAGAATTCAGGAATATATAATTAATTTTGCACAGGCACTTACTTCAATTTACAATCTTGGGTCAACGGGTTCGCTCTCTAATGCCAAAATCCCAAACACGCATTCATGTACCCGTCGCAATGGTTGATTAGCAACAAACCTCTCTAACGATTCCACACCCAAGGTAAATTCACGCATCGCTAACGAACGTTTGTGCGATAAACCCCGCTGACGCAAGCGATTTAAGTTATCGGGATGCGTATATTCAGCCCCGTAAATAATCCGTAGATATTCCCTACCGCGACATTTCACTGCTGGTTGCACGATACCGCGACTCGCACGCACAATATAATCCATCGGTTTCACAACCATTCCTTCCCCACCTGCATCGGTAAGTTGTTCCCACCAATGGATACCCTCGGCTTGACTGCTGGAGTCGGTTAAATCGATTACTTTATAATTGGTGGCAAGTAACAGCGATGGTTCGGCATTTTGTAGCTTTGCAGCTTGTTCCATATGCCAGCGATGTTCTTTATCGGTATGGACTGCACCCTCGGTTGCTAAAATATGGAACGGTGCAAGTTTGATATCAGCAATATCGCTAACATTCCAACAGTAACGACGGTAGGAATCGACGTATAAATTAGCCATTTCTGCCCGTTGTTGAAAAGCATCCAATTGCGAACCCACATCAACACCGCGTTGACTTGCTTTTTCGAGTAGCGCAACTGCATCACCCAACCCCAACCGCGATGATATACCCACAGGTGCATACTGTTTTTGCAACAATGCTTGTGCTTTTGCTGACCAAGGCATTAATTCGCAGTCGAGACATACCCAATCGGTGTTAAATTCTTCCCAGAAATGACTTTGTGAAAGCGATAAATTTACCTTTGCTAAAAATTCGGCTTCGAGTCCGGGGTTATCAAAAAACTTCCTCCCCGTGCGAGTGTAGCAAATACCAATACCTTCACCAATTACACCAAAACGCCTTTTTGCCGCTGACTCATCCCGACAAATAATTACTACAGCACGCGAACCCATGTGCTTTTCTTCGCAAACTACTTCGGTAATTCCTTGGTTTTGATAATAATTAAAAGCTTGTTGAGGATGTTCTAAATACCCCGTTAACAGCGAAGTTTCTACAGGGGACATCGTAGGGGGAAGATAAATTAACCATTTGGGATTAGCTGCAAACCGACTCATGACTTCGAGGGCTGCGATCGCATTTTCTTCTCGAATCGTAATATTATTCTGCAAGCGGGTATTAATAATGCGTTTACCTAACACATCCTCAATATGCAACACATCGTCTAACTGCTGCTGTGCTGTAGAGACGCGATATATCGCGTCTCTACAATCATCTAACGGTTTCACAGGTTCGCAATAAACCTTCGCAGCAGGAACGCTAATTAATTCTTTCTCTGGATACCGCAACGCAGTTAACTTTCCACCAAATACGCAACCCGTATCAATATCAATCGTATTATTCAACCATTCTGCTTCGGGTACGGGGGTATGTCCGTAAACCACCATAGCCTCACCCCGGTACTCACCAGCCCAGTTGAAACGCACGGGTAGCCCAAATTCGTCAATTTCTCCTGTTGACTCGCCATACAGCGCAAACTCGCGCACCGCACCCGAACCGCGTCCTTGCATTTCCTGTTTCATTCCTGCATGAGCTACTACTAATTGTCCCCCATCAAGGACGTAGTGACTTATTAATGTATCCAAGAATTTGCCTAGTTCTTTTGTAAACGGTTCGCGTATCCCGTCAGGTAAAGCTGCGATTTCCGCCAAAGTTTGCTCTAAACCATGATTAATTTTGACATTCTTACCCCGTAATTTCCGCAATAACTTATTTTCATGGTTGCCAGGAACGCAAATACCCGTACCTGCGACAACCATATTATGCACCAATTTGACAGTATCTAAAATCCGCGTTCCCCGGTCAACTAAATCACCCAAAAATACAGCTTTGCGTCCTTCGGGATGGTAGTAAGTGGGAAAATTCCAAAATCCCGCATCCGCGTTTTGTACGGTGTCTTTGTACAAATACCCTAATTTTCCCAACAATACTTCTAATTCATCGCAACACCCATGAATATCGCCAATAATATCAAAGGGTCCGCATTCGTATTTACGGTTATTCCACAACGGTTGACGTTCAATTTCTACAGCTTCGATATCTTCTAAAGAGTTAAGAATATAGACATACCGAAACCCTTCTCGTTGTAAACCGCGTAAACTTCGTCGTAACGCTTGGGTATGTCGTCGGACAACGTGAGAACCAAATTGTCGATTGGGTCGATTTTGGTTGCGTGCGTGGCAAACTTCTTCGGGAAGATTGAGTGCGATCGCAACCGGGAAAAAATGGTATTGTCGAGCTATCGCTATTAGTTCTCTTCGGTCTTCCGGTTGAACGTTAGTAGCATCAATGACTGTTAGTTTACCTGCGGATAAACGTTTTGATGCAATATAGTGGAGTACATCGAATGCATCATTTGTTGCCGCTTGATTATTTTCATCATCAGATACCAGACTGCGGCAAAAGTCCGAAGATAGAATTTCCGTAGACTGGAAATATTTTTTTGCAAAAGTGGATTTTCCAGAACCAGTTGCACCGACGAGAATAATAAGAGAAAGTTCAGGAATAGTTAATTTCATAATAATACACCAATAGAGAATGGACTGGTAGGGGCGGGTTCTCGACAGATTTTGTTTACTCACTAAAAAACTTCATAAACCCGCCCCACCCCTACGAAAAATCATAATCAACAATCAATACAAATAAACCCAATTAATAATTTTGAATACGAACCACAGAGGCACAGAGGGCACAGAGGAAGAGAAAACAGAGAGATTATAGCCGTATATTAGACGAGATAATATCGTTAATAAACAAACTATATTCATCTTTCATCGGTAAATCCAAATCCCGTTTAATCCGTCGCCGCATAGTAGAAACTGTTTCATCAGTTTTCGGATTATATCCCATTTTTTCATATTCCTCCCAATACAACCCCGTCCCGCGTTTCTGCCAGCTAGGAAGGTGATTATAATTAATTCCATGTTGAAATAAAAGCTCATTTTTATCAGCAATCGATAAACCTAACATCATACTAGTTGCTTGTCTCGCGCTTTTCCCATCACCGCGTAAAGTCCAGTAGCAATGTGCATTGAGTGCGTTACGATTTGCGTCTTCACTACGCCAGCGAAAATAATTAACGACTTCAGTAATATTCGGTAGTTGACATATTCGACAATCGAAACAAGCAATATCTCCTAATAGTAATGATAATTTCGCGCTAGCTTCCCCTGCTAAAACTGAATTAAGTTTGCGGGTTTTACGACCGAAGGTTTCTTCATTCTCGGCAAATAGTAATGAGATTTCGTCGCTTTGTGTATAGCCGTAAATTATATCAATTCCGCAGTTCATCAAATGTTCGACTGTTGCCAGCATCATATCTCGAAAACCCTCGTCAAAAGGTACTTCCAATTTATGAACTTCTTTTGTGAGACGGGTAAAGCTGCGTCCATCTAATCGGGCAACTATATAAATTCCTGGTAATACGCAATGGTCGTGTGCGGTTTCAAAAACGCGCATTCGCGTGTCGATTTCGTCAAATTTCACGCTGACATTCCTCAACGGTAGAATCACTATCTATAACTGAATAGATTTTATCAAAGCCTTCTTCCCAGCTTGGTAGAATTAATTTTTTATAAGTTCCCAGAAGTGCGACTAGGGGTACTATTTGTTTTTGGGAACGTTGACTATTTCGCTGTTTGCATTTTTCGAGGTTGGTATTGAAGTAGTAAGCGACAACTTGAAATTTATTGGCTTTGGCTGGGATGATATAGCGATTTCTATCTGCGGGTGTTGGGTTGGTGTTGTCGATGACGAATGGTTGTTTGGCTTCTAAGCAAGCTTTGAGAAATATTTGTTCGCGATGGCGGGTTTTGAGCATATCTAGGTTGATGCGAATGTGGGTGTTTAGGAAGTTTTTTTGGTAGAAGGTGGATTTGCCGGAGGCTTGGATGCCGATGAAGATTATTGCTTCCATGATTTTTTATCGCGCAAAGGCGCAAAGGCGCAAAGAAGAGAAGAGAAGAGGATTGGGGGTGTGTTTTAAGATTTTGTGAATATTGCCATTTGAGTTGGTGAACCTACTTTTATATCTTCTTCGCCGATAAGTTTGAAGGATATATTATAACTGAATCTTTCAGCTGTGTTATTTGCCCATGTTTGAAATTCTTGGCGCGTCCATTCAAAGCGGTGGTCTTTGTGTCTGAGTTTGCCGGCTGGGAGGTTTTCAAATTTGATGTTGTATTCTATGTTGGGGGTTGTTACTATTACTAATTTGGGTTTGGCAAATTCAAATACAACTCGTTGTAATGCGCTTAGACGGGGTAGGTCTAAATGTTCGATAACTTCGATTAAGGTTGCTGCATCGTAACCTTGGAAGCGTTTATCTTGGTAGGTTAATGCACTTTGAAATATCTGAAATTTTTCCCATTGGTTGCGGGGTAAATGCAAGCGGTCGCATTTCTCTTTTGCTATCTGTAGTGCATGATATGATGCGTCTGCACCGGAAATTCGCTCGAAAAAGCTATCTTTGATGAGATTTACTAACAAATTTCCTTCGCCACACCCTAAATCGATAATTTGCTTGGCATTATGTTCTTTGAGTGTTTCTACAACTGTTAACAATCGTTGTTTGTTTAAGCTTAGTGGTTTCTCCACCGCTGCTTCTTCAAGAGCGTGGGTTGCTTCAGCGCTATCGGGGTCGAGGTTATCGGTGTCTGCTAGTTGTGCTAAAGCTGCACGGGTCAGTTTGCCCTGACGCTTGAGGTAACGACGGGTTATTTGCTCTTTGGCTGGGTGCGATCGCAACCACCCTTCTCCGTGACGCAGAAGTTTTTCGATTTCTTCGTCTCCTACCCAGTAATGTTTTTCATCGTCGAGTACTGGGATAAGTACGTAGAGGTGGCTCAATAAGTCCGAGAGAATCAACGTGTGCTGTAATTCTACTGTATAATATCGGCTCATTCCCCAATCTGGGAATTTTTCATCAAGCTGGTGATTTTCCGCAGTGACGGTGTAACCCAATGGTTCAAACAGTTCGCGCAAAAAGCTTTCACCACCGCTACAGGGTAAAACACTGATTCTTACAGTTAATGGTATGGGGGTTTGCGCTAATTCGGGACGTTCTTTGCAACGTCCTCCCATTGCTGTCCCAAATAACTGCGACATTGCGACGCTGAGGAATGAGGAAGCTACGTAAGGTCTATCGTTTACGTATTGTTCCAGGGTTGCAGCGCGTCCTCGGACTAATTTTACTGGGTCAACATCGAGTAATAATGCTATTGTGCAACGTTCGGCGATCGCTTCCGGGTAAAATACATGTGCTTGACCGAAGGACAGCGCAAATGATTGACAGCGGTCGGGGTGTTTGTGCAGTAAGTAACCCAGTTCGGTTGCGGGGGTGTGAGTTGTGGTTATTGTAAGCAGCATGAACTTTCAAAACGGTTCATAAAGATGGTTTGTATATTCTTCACGAGCTTCTGAAGCTTTTACGCAAAAATCCTAAAAATCTCCGAAAAATGCCGTAGTTATGATGGGTAGTGGTCGCATCTTGCTCGCTTTATATAGTACGCGAGCAAGATGCGAGCATTACCTAATTTTTTTAAACCCATCAGAATTAATGACATGAACCACTATTAGTCCATAGCATTAATTTTGCTGGATGAAGAGACGCGAAATTTCGCGTCTCTTCATGGTTTTCAACGCCCAATCAACCCATTAAAATTAATGACATAAACTAGTAGTACAACGATTAGGTTAATGTTGGGTTGCACTGCGTTTCACCCAACCTACTATATTTATTAACCAAAACAAGAAAATTGAGTAGAAGAGTTACTATTTTGTGCAATTAGTAACTCTTCTACTCAATAAAAGTGCAAACGAGAAAGATTAAATTTTAAAAATTAGAGTTTTAACAAACCTAGATTAATTTGCTTGCAAAGCTTTCTTGCCTTTCCGCAAACCAAACATACCAGCAACAGCTAATACACCTAAGCTAACCGCAGTACCGGGTTCGGGAACGCTAGCTTGTAATAAAACTCCATCACCAGTGTTGGGGAATGTCATAGTTTGAGGTTGACCTAATTGAACTTTGAACGATTTAACACTGTTCAAGACAGGCAGCGATTGGATATTTTTGTCAACTCCATCAGGAAGCAAAGTGTTTACAGGTGCATTATTAACTTCCAAAAGTCCGCTGAAACCGCTATCTTCAATATCAAAGAAATTAAGTTTGAGTCCATCTACGACTTTATCGAATACAAACTCAAACATACCTACTTCCAAACGACCGTTTTCAACAGGTTTACCGTCTTTATCAAGTGCTACAGGACGGAACCACTGCGTACCAGTATCTGAGGTTGTTCCTTCATCTGTCTTCAAGAATGTAATTCCCAAACCAGATTTTAAGTAATTGTTCTGAGTATTAGTATTATCAACAAACAGAAGGCTGGCTTTGTAATTGGAATTGTTAACAAAGCTCTCTACAGTGTAGCCCAAAGAAGTTGTATCAATACAGTCAGCAGCATTCGACAAACAAGCATAGCCGTTATTTTTAAGTCCAATTTCACCCTCGGTTGTTGGAACTAAAGAAGTTGCATTTGCCGCAGGCGCTAAGGTGAAAACACTGAAACCGAGAGTTGCTGCTGCGAGGAGTTTAGCAGTAAAAGTTGCTTTTTTCATGGTTGTATTTTAGTTGTCTATTAAATAAGTACGTATTTCTTTCAGGTTCGCCGCCGAATCGTTTCTGCGTGTTTTCCCCGACTCATATTCATATACTATTTCCGCCTCAGTGCAAATGTCATCCCCAAATGCCAAGCTTTACTACAACTTGATTCTGAGGAAGAATTTTGGAAAATTACTTAAAGATTGTGTTTATTTTGATAGCAGTACATTGACAAATCAAGTCAAAAAAATAAGTACGGGTTAATATGCTTTTACGGACAAAAAATAAATTTTTATACAAAATTAGTAAAGATTCAAAGTTATAAATAGTAGCAGTAATTAAGATTTACCATGCTAGTTATAGGCATACAAGTACAAAAGGAATATATTTAGGACTTGGAATCAAGTCATACAAATGTTAAACAGCGAAAAGGTTCCCGAAGGTATTCTCACGGGAACCAGTAATTTCATCAATGCGTATGCAGGGAAAGAGGGGGAAGGGTAACTTTTACGAAACCCGGATTCTTGTAACCCCTCAGACACCCTAAATCCTTATCTTTTGAGTTCATTTAAGTTATTAACAGCTTGTTGATATAGTTCGCGGTTGTTTTGTTGCTGAAATAAATCGGCAGCACGTTGTAAATCCGCGATCGCATTCTGTTTATCTCCCAATCCAGCCCGCGCATTGCCTCGGTTATTATACGCAATTGCAAAGTTAGGGTTTAGACGGATAGCATCATCGTAATCGGCAATTGCACCGTTTCTGTCACCTTGCGCGGCACGGGCGTTACCCCGGTTGTTGTATGCTAAAGAGTATTTGGGATTGATTGAAATTGCTTGATTGTAGTCGGCAATCGCACCGTTTCGATCCCCCTGTGTGGCACGGGCATTTCCTCTATTATTGTAAGCGTCGGCATAATTAAGAAAAATCCGAATCGCTTCGTTATAGTCGGTAATTGCACCGCTGATGTCGTTAAGGGTTGCACGGGCGTTTCCCCGGTAGTTGTATGCTTGGGCATTATTCGGATCGATTTGCAGCGCTTGGTTATAGTCCGCGATCGCACCAGTTCTGTCCCCTGTATCAAATTTAACTAACCCTCGACCATTGTATGCGGCAACGTATTGGGGATTTAGGGCTATTGCTTGATTGTACGCGGCGATCGCGCCTGGTAAATCGCCTTTACTGTGTCGTTGCTGTCCTTGGGCAAAAAAGTCTGTTGCTTTGGTTGGTTTTGGCGCGACCGTTCTAGGCGGACTGACTCCGATTTCTGTCACCAATACACTATTATTATTATTCTGACTGCAAGAAATACTTGTAGTGGCAATAAATCCAGCAAGCAGCACAATATAAATTTTGCTTGCTTCCATACACTTTCGTTTAAATAATTGCAAATTCATAAATTATTCTAAAGATTTATCACGTCCATCTACAAATAAAGGGAAGGGGAGAAGGGGGAGAAGGGTAGAGAAGATAAATTAATAACTCCTAACTCCTAACTCCTAACTCCTAACTCCTAACTCCCAACTTCTAACTCCTTCCGTTTTGATTTTATATAAATTTCTTATAAATATTTAAGAAAAATATTTAACAACTTGCAGTATTATTTTTAACAATTAGTTGGTATCAAGTCTCAGGTTAGTAATAATTTAATCTTGGTTTTTCTCGTCTTGCTGATTTTTCGATGTCAGTCGCCAAGATACACTTTTCTCAATCTCAACTACAAGCTGTTCGAGATTATTACCTAAGTCTTTTTGCAGCTTTTGGTTCAAGGTAACGGTAAAATCTAAGCTAATACCTTGATTATTTACTAATTGCACTAATTCATCAAACGCGACTTTAAGCGTTTTGCGTTCGTAACTCGATAGTTTAAAATCAAAAATTTCCTCAATATTTTGAGATTGCATTGCTTTTTTAAGGCGTTCGTGCAAATGCTCGTATTCAGAACTTAAAAACTTGTATTGCTGCTCGATTTGTTTGTATTTTACTGCAAGTAATCCAATGTTTTCTGTAATTGAATCGGGATGAGCTTGTTGACCTAACTCTAATAATTGCCGATGAACTTGCGCGAGATATATACAATCTAAATAAGCATATTCAATTTGTTCTTTAGTTAGCGGTCGTTGTCCCCAATCGCTGCTTTGTTCTTGCTTATTAATATTTTTAAAATTGGTAAGTACATTCGCAAGCGTTTTTAATTGATAATTGGGTGTTGGTAGTATATAGTAGGGGATTTTTCTTGCCATTTCTAAAGTACAAGTAACGTTTCTAACTTTTTTATTTCCTAAAAGCTTTAAATCGTAGCTAGCATTATGAAATATTTTTTCAATTGCTGGGTTAGCCATAATTTTATTGATGAAATCAGCAATAAGGTCGGGTTGGTCGAGAACGTCTAAAATAACGACTTTATCGCCAGTTATATTATTTGGGTCGTTTAATATCTGAATTAATGATAATCTAGGTTTTTTAGTATTGTAGTCAGCAACTTCAGTATCAAGCCAGAGAATACTATCTTTGCTGTATTCTGCGATAATTTTGCTAATTTCGACGGAAGAATTTAAGTATTGCATGAGTTAGGGAGAGAAAGAGAAGGCAAAATAGAAGGAAGACGGAATTTTTTATTTAATCAATCAAAAAATCAACAGAAATAGTCTCAAAAATTTTAAATAAAACTATAAAACTGAAGCTCATTACTAGCATTAACTTTAGTACAGTATCAATCCATGAAAATAGTAATTTTCTATACTCTTACACCCCGGTTTTATCTTTGTTATTGACTATAATGCCATGCTATACAGCGATATTAGTGTTAACAATGCTACTTTGAAGCTAAGAATAAATTCTACTTTTATATCTTGTAACTTAATCTACAATAGCTTAAGGGAGATTTGCTATGTAACGTTTATCACCACAAAAATTTTGATTTTTTTAGCCCCTATACAGTTCGGATAAGCGCAGAATATCCGGTCGCTACCGACGCGGTATATAGAAGTAAAGAAGCGCAATGTTCCCAGTAACCGCTACGCATTACACAATCAAAAAAATGCTAATGACAGTAAGCAATATTCAAAGCTTATAATTGACTACAGCAGTTCACTCATATATTTGAGATAATCAAAACATCAATCAAGGATGTATAGTAAAGCACCTAAAGATTCATTGCGTGCAGGGGATGTGGTTCCTCTCGAAAGCACTGTCACCTCTCCAGGTATGGTGTTTCAATCGGCTAATGGCACAATTTGTGCATGTAATGCTAGCGTGTTAAGCATCCTTGGATATAGTATTGAGCAATTACAAGGACGTAATTATGCTGATTTGAATTGGCAAACAATTCGTGCTGATGGTTCTCCTTTCAAAAATGAAAACTATCCAGGGCAAGTTGCTCTCGAAACGGGAAAAGCTTGTCAAAACGTGGTATTAGGTTTTTATAAGCCGGATGGTGAACTGGTTTGGCTTTCGCTTTCTTCACAACCTTTATTTGTTAATGATGTTGCGACTCCTTACGGTGTTGTTACAACTTTTACTCAACTCGATGTGCCAGGAATTAAGGGTGCAGGGATGTTAGATCGGTGCGTTGTTGAAGAAAAAAACGAAGTGCAAACTGAATTAGAGCTAATTCAGCAGCAATTGCAGCACGAGATTTCTCAGTGTCAAGAAGTTGAGTCGAGGTTGGTTGCAGCAAATAATCAACTCGAACAGCAAGTAGCAGCACGAACTGCCGAGTTGAGTCAAGCTTTAGCAGGATTGGCAGAAAGTGCAGCGCTTTATCGGACTTTAGCGAAAAATTTTCCTAACGGTGCTGTTGTTTTGTTTGATTTTAACTTGCGTTACTTACTTGTCGAAGGAGAAGAACTTTTATCTATCGGTCTTTCCCATCAAGAGATGATTGGTAAGACGATTTGGGAAGTGTTGCCAGAAGAAACTTGTGCGATATTAGAGCCAACTTACCGCAAAGCGCTGGCAGGGGAAACTACCGTTACAGAAATACCTTATAAAAACTATATATATAGTAGATACGCGCTACCTGTGAAGAACGAGCAAGGAGAAATCTTTGCTGGGATGGTAATGACGCAAAATATTACCGAACGCAAACAATCTGAAACTGCATTGCGTCGAAGCGAGTTGAATTTCCGCACTTTGGCAGACACAATGCCACAAATAATCTGGACTGCTCAACCCGATGGTTGGTTAGACTACTATAACCAGCGTTGGTACGATTATACGGGGATGGATTGGGAGCAAACCCAAGGTTGGGGTTGGCAACCAGTCCTGCATCCCGATGATTTGCAAATGTGTCTCGATACTTGGAGTGAGTCGGTTCGCACGGGTAAAGATTATCAAATCGAATATCGCTTTCGTCGTGCTAGCGACGGAGAATATCGCTGGCATCTCGGTCGTGCTTTTCCGTTAAAAGATGAAAATGGGCAAATTGTCAAGTGGTTTGGATCGAGTACCGATATTGACGACAACAAGCGCACCGAAGTAACCCTTCAAGATGCTTTGCAACAACAGAAAATTGCCCGTGCGGAAGCAGAAAAAGCCAACCGTATCAAAGACGAATTCCTAGCTGTACTTTCGCACGAACTGCGATCGCCGCTCAATCCAATTTTGGGATGGAGTAAATTATTACTAGCGGGCAAGCTCAACCCGAAACAAACTCAACAAGCGATCGAAACTATCGAACGCAATGCCAAATTGCAAATCGACCTAATTGACGACTTGCTCGATGTATCTAGAATTTTACGCGGCAAGTTAACTTTAAATATATCCTCAGTAAATCTCAATTCGATAATTACCGCAGCTTCGGAAACAGTCCATTTCACAGCTCAAGCCAAAAAAATCGAACTCATAGCAACATTAGAAGCAAATATCGAAAAAGCTAAAGGAGATCCCGCTCGGTTACAGCAAGTCGTCTTAAATCTCCTTACCAACGCGATCAAGTTTACCCCGAATGGAGGTCGCATCGAAGTTAAATTACTCCGGGTTGGAACCGAAGCGCAAATCATTGTCACCGACAATGGTAAGGGAATTAGCCCAGAATTTCTAAAAAGCATATTCGATTACTTTCGTCAAGAAGATAGCAGCATTACTCGTAAATTCGGCGGGTTAGGGTTAGGGTTAGCAATTGTCCGGCAAATAGTTGAGTTGCACGGTGGTACTGTTAAAGCAGAAAGTCCAGGTCTTGAACAAGGGGCAACTTTTACTGTCACGTTACCATTAATGGTTCCCGAACCGGAGATTGTATGCTCGGACAGTCGTGAATTACCCAGCGAATTTTTAAATTTGAGCGGGATTCGAGTTTTAGTAGTTGACGATGAGAATGATTCGCGGGATTTTGTCGGCTTTACACTGCAACAATATGGTGCATCCGTGACCGCTGTATCATCTGCATCTGAAGCATTGCAGGTAATAGCACAGCTAAAACCCGATGTTTTGGTCAGCGACATCGGGATGCCAGAAATGGATGGGTATGCATTGATACGGGAAATTCGGAGTTGGACGCACGCAGAAGCTGGTCGGATTCCGGCGATCGCTGTGACTGCGTATGCTGGAGAGTACGACCAGCGACAAGCGATTGATGCGGGTTTTCAAGTACATGTACCGAAACCTGTGGAATCGGAAGTTCTTGCTGCTGCTGTAAGGAGATTGGGAAGAGGGGGGTAAGGAGTTGAGTAGGGATGACTTTGAAGAGTGTTTGCAGCTTGTTTATGAAACCCGTGAACCTTTACCGCTTCCCTCGAAACCCACAGCAGAGCCTAGTAACGCAATTAACTAGAGGCAGAGCCTCTAGTTAACCTTAGAGTAATATAATACAAAAACTCTAAATATTTTTACGGTAGGTGTAGCCTCCCTGAAGGCATTCCCAACTTTGACGACCTGGGAGAGTACACCCTACTCCCTAATTGTCGCTAGACCTAGCGTCTGTAATACTTTGATGCTCCACCAGGTGACATCGATTTCCCACCAACGAATACCTGCTTTGGCATGGTGAGGATAGGTGTGGTGATTATTGTGCCAGCCTTCACCGTAGGTGATAATCGATACCCACCATAAATTACGTGCGTTGTCGTCTGCGTCAAAGTTACGATATCCCCACATGTGTGTTGCTGAGTTAACGAACCAAGTCGAATGCCACAGTAATACAGAACGAACAAAAATCCCGTAAATTACAAACGACCAACCACCCAAAGCGAATAATAATAACCCTAGAGGAATTTGTAATAACAAGAACCGACGATTTAACCAGCGATAGAAAGGTTGTCGTGCTAAATCGGGTGCGTACTTGTTGTAGACTTCGTAATCAAAAAATTCTGGACGCGGGTAAAAAAGCCACAATATGTGACTCCACCAAAATCCGCGCTTTGCAGAATAGGGGTCTTTATCAACGTCTTCAGTGTATGCGTGATGTTGCCGATGTGCGCTAACCCAAAATATCGGCCCTCCTTGTAATGCCATCGCTCCCAAAATTGCGATCGCATACTCTAAAAATTTCGGTACTTGGAAGCTTTTATGGCTTAACAGTCGATGATATCCCAAGCAGATACCAATACTACCAAATAACCAGTGCAAAAATAAGGCTACGAATAACGCCGACCAGGAAAAAAACCAAGGTGCTAGCAGCGTTAATCCGTGGAAAATACCCATAAAAATCGCATACGTCCAACTTATAGCACCAGGTTTTCCACCCTCTACGGCAGTCGGGAAAGTCTTTGCAGTCATAAAAATTCCTGTTTATGTATGAAGCAATGCTTTGGTCTACTTGAGCTTGTGAGACGCGATGCAATTTTTGAGCTACAGTAGAGCGAAGCAAGTGTCGCTTACATTTATAAGAATAACAACTATACATTTTTTTTGCAAGTGTTACTTGCATTATCTCTCTTAGGTTATAGTGCAATCCTCAGAACCCCACCCCACTCTTTCATGGAGGGTTGGGGGTAGGTTCTGCGATTCGGGTAAATCCAAAGATATAAATAAGTCACCTTTATCCATTTCCTTTACCCCTCCCCTTCCCCTTCCCCCCTATGTCAACTTCAACTCGCCAACGTCTGATTCAAGCGGCATTACAGTTATTTATTACTCAAGGAGTTAGCAGCACAACAACAAAAGCTATTGCCGAATTGGCAGAAGTCAACGAAGTAACTTTATTTCGGAATTTTGGTAACAAATACGGACTGTTGTTAGCGGTGTTGGAAGAATCTACAGCGTTCAACAACTTGGGTAAATCGCTTGTGGAACGGGCGATTCCTACTGATAGTATCCGCGAGACGCTTAAGGAGTATGCAAGCAATTGCTTGCATCGTTTAGAACAAGTACCGGAATTTATTCGGTCTGTAGTCGGTGAATCCGAACAGTATCCGATCGAAAATCGCCGTGCTTTAGGACGGGGCTTAACGGAAGCAAATCGGTATGTGGCAGAGTATTTAGCAACTATTATCGAACAAGGACAATTAAATACCCGTATATCTCCCCAAAAGTTAGCAAGTTTTTTGAATGGGATGATTTTGGGGTATGCCATTATTGAGTTTACAAGCGAATTTCACGAACTTTGGGAAGATAAGAATGATTTTTTGGACAATTTAGTTGAGTTATTTTTGAATGGGGCGATTTCAGTCCCGGAATTTAGCGAATATTCGTCACAGTTAGCAACGATTGATACGAATTTTCAGATTGAAAATGCAAGTATTACTGTCAGGGAGGTAATGGATTTACCAGCAAATTTGGTCCATCAAATTCTCCAAAAAGCCAGAAAATTAGGATTGCAAGATTTTGCACTGGCTTATGTATTGTTTGCATCAGGTGTATCGGTTGATGAGGTCGCTAATTTGCAAAAAATACATCAAATCTGCGACGAAAATCAGCATATTCTCCAAATTATTACCCCAACAGTAATTCGCCAAGTACCGGTAAATCAGTGGATAATGGGTAAACGTTACGGTTCTTACACGAGTAATCCGTTAACGAAATGGCTCAAAAGTCGTAAAGATACTGAAGTTGCAATGTTTTTGATCGCGGATATTCAACAACGCTGGCAAATGTGGACCGAAGGACTATTGACACCCGAAGGGCAACCACCTGCTATGATTCAAACACAGCAAACTTGGCGCGTTGAAATGTTGATGCGAGGTATAAGTTTAGATAATTTGAGCATTTTAACCGGCTGCGATCGCACTTTACTACAACCACTAGCGCAGCGGGCAAAAGAAAAAGCCGCTTTGGAAGAAGCTTTAAGTCTCGATAAGGGGAAAGGGTAAGGGGGAAGGGGGAAGCAGGTAAACATAGATTCGGCTCAGAAATGTCGAAAGACTCAGATCCCCGACTTTTTGGAAAAGTCGGGGATCTTGTTTATCGCTAGTGGTTCTAGATTGAGATGTTGTACATGTAGTGTATGTAGTAAAATATTTAAGTGAACTGCGCGTATAGTTATTTATTCGTTAAACATTATCTTAAAAAGTAGGTCGGTAGAAATAAACAGAACCATGTAACAGAATGTAAATTAGGCTCAAAGCTTTACTCCAACTGCCAACTGCCAACTGCCAACTGCATACTCCCTTGTCATAATTACGATTTTTAACGCCGACCTACTTATATGGTTAAAGATAAAAAAAGGAATTTTTATTTTTTGGTAATTGATTTAGAAGCAACTTGTTCGGATGATAGCAGCATTGCACGTTATGAGATGGAAATAATCGAAATTGGTGCAGTAATGCTCAATCGTGCTACCTGGGAAATCGATGCAGAGTATCAGCAATTTATTAAGCCCGTTCGACATCCTCTCCTAACAGAATTCTGCACTGAGTTAACAACTATTCGCCAGCAAGACGTTGAAGATGCGCTGACTTTCCCAGAGGCAATTACCCAATTTAAACAGTGGATGTTAGAATTTCCTAGTTATATTTTTTGTTCGTGGGGAGATTACGATAAAAGGCAGTTTATCCAAGATTGTAAATATCACAATGTCCGTTATCCATTTGCCTCAGAACATATCAATATCAAAAAGCAATTTTCTGAGTATCTTAGTGTTTCAAAAACCTTTGGAATGGCAGATGCGTTACAAAAATTAGGAATTGAGTTAAAAGGTACGCATCATCGCGGTATTGATGATGCTCGTAATATTGCCACGATATTGCAGTGTATGAAGAGGGGTAAGGGGGAAGGGGAAAGAGGAGAAAATTAGTTATATTTGGTTTGTTATGAGAATTTCACTTTTTTCAAATCTAGAATTATATAAGTTTGCTGTAGCGTAAAAACAGGACCGAGAATCAAATGCAATCACCTAACTTGCTCACAACTCCTTCAATTCTTCAAAAGATTAAATGGGTTGCAGAC
>CAXTCQ010000151.1:0-19369 GCA_964242965.1 uncultured Calothrix sp.
CTATGTAGATGGTTGGTGAACCCGCCCCTACCGTCACATTACACGCTGGCGGGGGTGGTTCGATATACTTGTTCGGTGACTTTTGCTAAACGCTGCATTGCGATCGCAATCTCTTCGTCGCTACCTGTTAAACTAATTCGCAAACACTGGTGCTTGTGTTCCCATTCTTCGTGCAAACCAGGAAAGAAGGTATTACCAGGTACAACTATTACACTCACTTCTTTCAACTTTTGGTAAAATTCCCAATCGGATATTGGCAAATCTTTGAGCCACAACCATGCAAATATCGCACCTTCGCCGCGATGCAAGAACCAAGGTAAATCTTTGGGCATTGCTGCATCTAAAGTATCGGATAATACCGTAAATTTATTTTGATAAAACGAGCGAATCACTGTTTCCGAAATATTCGCCAACGCACCCGAATTGATTGCACGGGCTGCGATCGCTTGTCCGTATTTCGACGGGTGGATGCACATATTCGTCTGGAAGCATTCGAGTACCTCGATTACTCGTTCGTCACCAATCGCTATGCCAATTCTTTCCCCAGGTAATCCGACTTTTGATAAGCTCATCGAATGGATAATGTTATCACCAAAAATTGGTGTCATCTCGGTAAAATTCAATGCCGGGAAAGGTGGGGCATATGCCGAATCTACAAACACTGGAACATCATAAGGTGCAGCCAGCGCCGTGATTTTCCTCACCTCTTCATCGGTCAAAACATTTCCCGTAGGATTACAGGGGCGCGAGAAAATAACGCAACCAGTATCTTCATTAATCGACAATTGGCTGAAGTCGGGACGGTATTTAAATTTATGCGCTGGTTCATCAATATCTAAAGTCGGTTTATAGGCAATTAAAGATTCGGGAGATAATGCCACACCACCGTAACCTGTATAATCGGGACTTAACGGTAAAACAACTTGCTTTAATTGCCCATTGGTAGTATATCCACCAAATGCATTTGCAGCATAGAAATATAGCGTTTGACTGCCGGGTGTAAGTAAAATATTGCGCGAGTTTAACTTCAAACCATAACGCTTATTGAAGTCATTCATAACCGCTTCAATTAACGGTGCATAACCTTGAGATGAACCGTAACGGCAAACGACCTCGCCATATTCGGAGCTAGCAAGTAAATCTGCGGTACAATCGCGCCATAACTGCTCAACTTCAGGCAAAATTAACGGATTTCCAGCACTCAGATTAATAAATTGCTGCCCGGAAGAAGCGCGTAAAGTTTCGATAACGTCTTTCATAATAGCTCGAACGCCAGTCAGGTTGGACATTTGAGTGCCGATTTTCGTAAGGGCAGGATTCATAAGTCGTGGATAATCTACTTAGGCTGACTTTATAAATGTAGCCGAGATGGCAAAACAATACCTCATGTTTAGTAAGTTGCAGAAAAGTTACAAATTCTGATTATTATCTGCGGCTCGCTGTACACTCATCGCATAAGCGTTCAACTAAAGGTAGGAGAAGTAAGGGTGAAAGTTAAAGCAGCAGTAGCTTACAGCGCGGGTAAGCCGTTAACCATCGAAACCGTTGATTTAGAACCACCTTCATCGGGTGAAGTTTTGGTGGAAATCAAAGCTAGCGGTGTTTGCCACACCGATGCTTACACGCTTTCGGGTAAAGACCCCGAAGGATTGTTTCCAGCTATTTTAGGACATGAAGGTGCGGGTATTGTTGTTGAAGTTGGCAAAGGAGTAAAAAGCCTCAAACCCGGAGACCATGTTATACCTCTATATACTCCCGAATGCCGCGAGTGCGAATATTGTCTCAGTCAAAAGACTAATTTATGCCAAGCAATCCGAGTCACGCAGGGTCAAGGGGTAATGCCCGATGGTAGCAGTCGCTTCTCGATTGGTGGCGAAATGATTCATCATTATATGGGCACTTCGACCTTCGCTAACTATACAGTATTGCCCGAAATAGCTTTAGCCAAAATCCGCGAGGATGCCCCCTTTGATAAAGTTTGTTACATTGGATGCGGTGTTACAACAGGTGTAGGTGCAGTTATTAATACCGCTAAAGTCGAACCCGGTGCGAATGTTGTTGTTTTCGGGTTGGGTGGAATCGGTCTAAATGTCATTCAAGCTGCACGAATGGTAGGGGCAAATATGATTATTGGGGTGGATATAAACAACAGTAAAAAAGCCCTTGCCGAAAAATTTGGAATGACGCATTTTGTGAATCCGCAGGAAATTGATGGCGATATTGTTTCCTATTTAGTTGATTTAACGAAAGGAGGTGCTGACTATTCTTTTGAATGTATTGGCAATGTCAATATCATGCGTCAAGCTTTGGAATGCTGTCACAAAGGTTGGGGTGTCAGCGTTATCATTGGTGTTGCTGCTGCTGGCGAAGAAATTCGGACTCGTCCATTTCAATTGGTAACGGGAAGAGTTTGGAAAGGTTCAGCATTTGGTGGTGCTAGAGGCAGAACTGATGTACCAAAAATTGTCGATTGGTATATGGATGGGAAGTTAAATATTGATGATTTAATTACCCATGTGATGCCAATTGAGAAGATAAATGATGCCTTTGATTTGATGCACAGAGGTGAATCAATTCGTAGCGTCGTCACTTTTAATTAGTTCTATCGTAGCTGATAGAAACCCGGTATCTTCAAGATACCGGGTTTCTAGTCCCCACGATTTTAATATAAGTAACATGAATAAATTTATCTTGATTGCCCTTTCGCTTGTAACGTCTTTAATAATCTTACCCATCACTCAAGCTAAAACTCCTCAAACTTATAATGGTATGTCCTCATTCGATTTAAATTCGCAAAAGTGGAAAAATCGCGTTTTACTAGTATTTGCACCTGATGCTAACAATGCTACTTATCAACAGCAAATGCAATTGTTAAATCAATGCCAGCAAGACCTAAACGAACGCGATTTACTAGTTGTTCGGGTATTAGGTACGGCTACATCAAGCAGCGAACAGCAAGTTGATTCAGCTTCATCTGCTAAATTACGCCAACACTTTGATATCGGTGATAATGCTTTTCGCATTATCTTAATTGGCAAAGATGGAACTTCAAAGCGTCAAGATAGTAGCGTGGTTCAACCGGAAACGATTTTTAGTCAAATTGATACAATGCCAATGCGGCAACAAGAAATGCACGATAGAAAACAATAGGGAGTAGAGAGTAGAGAATAAGAATAAAAAACTAAATATCTTGTGGGATGGGCATCCCTGCCCGTCCTTTCATAAACTTAATCAGAATATATGCAATACTACTTATTCGATAAATTTCCACAATTAGAAACGAAAAATATAATTTTACGAGAAATTCAATTATCCGACGCAGAAGCTGTTTTCCAATTTTTCTCGGATGTAGACGTGCTGAAATATCACGATGCCGAAGTGTTTACAAGTGTTGAACGGGCAACCAGATTAATCAATCATTGGCACGACCGTTTTCTTAGCAGGCAAGGGATTCGCTGGGGAATTGTGAGAAAAAACGAAAATATTATTATTGGTACTTGCGGTTATCGGTTTTGGGGTAAACCGCTTTTTTGTGCGGAAATTGGGTATGAATTGACGAAAGCTTATTGGCGACAAGGTATTATGAGTGATGCTTTGAAGACTATAATTAAGTTTGGATTTGAATCGCAATTAAATCGAATTGAAGCGACTGTAATGTTAGAAAATACTGCTTCGATGAAGTTGTTGAAGAAGTTGGGTTTTATTGAAGAGGGTGTGCTTCGGGAGTATGGGTTTTGGAAAGAACAGTTTCACGATTTGAAGATATTTTCGCTTTTGAAGAAAGATTATGATGCGGCTGCATGGTAGATATATCATTTTGGATAAAAAATGGAACGGGATTTTCCTTTTTGATGTAAAATATTGATAAACTCGTTTTTGCGCGTGTTGTTGGGGCGGGTTTATGATGATTTGTGTTACTTTCCTGTATTATCGGTGAACCCGCCCCTACGGTTATTATCTTTTTGCGCGTGTTGTTGGGGCGGGTTTATGATGATTTGTGTTACTTTCCTGTATTATCGGTGAACCCGCCCCTACGGTTATTATGGCAATCGATTTAATTAACGAATATAAATGTTTTGATGGCAAACTTGGCTTTTATTCGCACGTTTCTACTGCTTGTAATGGTGAAATGCGATTTGCTGTCTTCCAACCACCGCAAATTCAAACCCAATCTGTACCTATTCTTTATTTTCTGTCTGGGTTAACTAGCACTGAAGAAAATTTTATGATGAAGGCAGGGGCACAAAAGTATGCTGCTGAATATGGTTTGATGTTGGTTGCACCCGATACGAGTCCTAGAAATACAGGAACTCCTGGAGAGGATGAGGATTGGGATTTTGGTACGGGTGCGGGGTTTTATGTCGATGCGACGCAACAACCTTGGGCTTCGCATTATAAAATGTATAGTTATGTGGTTGACGAATTACCGACTTTAATTGCTACAAATTTCTCAATTCAAACTGATAAGCAAGGTATTTTTGGACACTCGATGGGAGGACATGGGGCGCTGATTTGTGCGTTGCGAAATCCGGAAAAATTCAAGTCGGTTTCGGCTTTTGCCCCGATTGTTGCACCGATGCGCTGTTCTTGGGGTGAGAAGGTTTTAAGCGGTTATTTAGGTGAAGATAGGGAAGTTTGGCGCGATTATGATGCGTGCGAATTAGTTAAAAAATTGAAGTATCGCGGTAATATTTTAATTGACCAAGGTACGACCGATAAATATTTAGTTGAGCAATTGAAACCGGAGTTATTTAAACAAGCTTGCGAAGAAGTTAATCAGCCGCTCAATTTACGCTATCAAGAAGGATACGACCACGGTTATTATTTTATTGCAAGTTTTATTGAAGACCATATTAAACATCATGTTAGGGAGTTAGCAATGTAGAGACGCGAAACTTCGCGTCTCATTTCGTGTCTAAATAGTTATAATAATTTTGTATAATACTAGGCTCTAGATAATTACAGTGTTATACAGTTAAACAAGTTTAGCTAACAACCCACGCTCTCAATGCTCAACACTAATTCGCTGTATTGGTATCCAAACTGTAAAAATCGAACCTACACCAACTGTGGATTCTACTTCAATACGTCCGCGATGCATTTCAACCAATTGCTTGGTAAGAGCCAATCCTAACCCTGTCCCTTCGTAACGACGGCTATAAGGAGTATCGAGTTGATGAAACTTTTCAAACACTTGAGGTAGTTGTTCTTCGGATATACCAATGCCTGTATCTTCAATTTGAAAAACTATGGTGTCTTCTTCCCACCACAAACGTAGGGTGACATTTCCACCTTCAGGGGTAAATTTTATCGCGTTACTAAGCAAGTTGCCGATAATTTGCTGAACTCGTCGCGCATCAGCACAAAAGCGATCGCGTTCCTGTTGTATTTGCAAATCTAGTTTCAATTCTAATTGTTGCTTTGTTGCTTTTTCTTGCGATGTATTGACAATTGTTTGGGCAAAGTTAAAGAGCGAAAATTCGCTAATATTTAAAACTGCTTTACCAGCCTCGATTTGCGACAAATCAAGGATGTCGTTAATCATTTCGAGTAAATGTTCGCCGCTGTCGTGTATGGTTTGCAAATAGTCACGCTGACGCTGGCTTAATTCACCAAACGACCATCGTAGTAGTGTAGAAGACATACCAATTACGTATGTTAACGGTGTTAACAATTCATGGCTGATGGTGGCAAGAAACTCGCTGCGGACGCGATTGGCAGCAACAGCTGCTTCTAATGCATCGTGCAGCGCGACTGTGCGTTCGATTACTCGTTGTTCGAGGTTTTCTTTTTCTTGGGTAAGCTTGAGCATTAACTCGGATTGGTGGATGGCAATAGCTAATTGTTCTGCCACCGCAGTCAACAAGTTTTTTTCACTTTCATTCCAATTACGAGCAGCATACTCCTGTGAGGAGTCGCTGACGCGAACGCATTGATGAGCAATTAACAATCCCCAAAGTTTATCTTCACATATAATCGGTGCAACTAACTTCGCCCGTACTTTTGTTTCTTTCAGAAATTTTAATAAACACTTTTCTAAACCATAGGTTTTTTCGATATCATCTACTGCTAATGTAAAACCATGACGAAACTTTTGCCAACATTCACTAGTGGGAGTAAAGCAATATTTTTCCCGGTAATTTAATACCGAGTCAATATTATCGCCGCAAACTTCATATACAATACAACCACCATATTCAACAACATTATGCCGTTCAGTTTCTTTGCTCGCTGAAGCTATAAAATGATTGTTAGCTAAGTAAGGAACGGTAAAAAATGACTCTTGACTGCCATTGTCTTCAACTGAGGACATCTCCGCATGAAGATAGTTATCTTTAAGTTTTGACTCTTCAAATTTATAAATCAATAATCTGTCTAATTTTAAAAACTCGCGTACTTCGGCAATTACCGTTGTCATTATTAATGACAAATCTAAACTTTTACGGATTTGCGTTGTTACCCGATTTAATAGACGTTCTTGAGCAATTTGTTTGTGTAGCGCATCTTCGACTGGTTGACAAACCGAATAATCTCCATGAAAAACCGGTTCTAATGACCTTGTGTATTCGGGTTGCGTCAACAGATGCTCTAATAACAGTAGTGTAAATTTTCCCTGAATTGCGGCATCGTTAGGTGCAATAATCTGACGGTATTTTTCCAAATCTTTATGGGTTTGGGAATCATTTGCAAATAAATCGCGTAATTTTAGCAAAAAAGATGCGATCGCACTCGTGTCAAACGTCAAGCTTCCATTCAAAAATAAATTATCTGAAGCTTTCAAACTAGCTCCCTCGTTTGCAATATTTTCCGTCCCAATCAGCAACGCACTAAAACCCGGAGAAACCACTACCGTGAACCGTTGCATCTGCCATTCACTGGGAATCGAAATTCTGACTAGTACAGCTTCTGTAATTACCAACGTGGTATCTTCCACTTTTTGAATCTGTTGTAACAACTCCCCAAGCTGATTAAATACACTAATTGGTAACGTGCGAGAAAAGCTTAAGTCAAGTGAATTTCGCATTTTCATTCATCAAAATTAGAGGACAGACATTACTTAACAATTTTTAATATTATTGCAACTAACAGGTTCACAATAGTTATGCAGGCGGAACGTGCTATTAGTATTAGTGCTACAGGAAATTGATTAAATCCTCTATCCAAAGATATTATTCTGAGATTATATCTAGCAATGGTTTTATTTTTTACAGAAGCCGATACGGACGTTTCAACGCGAAGAAGATAGTGAGGCTGCGGCTACGCGATAGGAATAGCCTGTCAAACATGTTCCGATACAGTGTTATAGTATGACATTAAAAGATACTTGTAAAATATCTTCTTTATTGTAATCCCAGAAGATGGAGCTTCCCAGAGCGTATTTATAAAAGAAATATAAAGCATGATTACTTATTGATAGTTTTCCCACTTTCAGTATCTAAATCTTTGGGTATCAGTGTAACCGAAGCGAGTTTTGAACTTTTTCTCAGATGTATTTCTTCCGTTGGTAGATTGATTTGACCAAGGGTGACTGTTGTGGCAGCATAATTATAAACGTCTCAGCCTAATCCCTTAGCTTCCCAATTACGGCAGTCAAATGAGTTGCAATTGAATCTTGGTTATCTTGAACGACGAGGAGCGGCAAACCACCCATCAAGGCAATTTCAAGCACAAATAGCTCTTATATATGACCATTTCTCATGCATCACAGCTACACAAATGGATTTAAGATGGCTACTACCGTAGATTATTTGCTCGCCAATAAAGGTGACTGGATTTCGGCGCGAACAACTACTTGTATGTGTATGAAGGAATTGCAAAGAAATATTTATTTTATTAAAGATTTGGTAAATCGATTTAGCAGAAAACCCTTCTATGCTCTGCGCGATATTACTGAGAGATTGCTGGGACTATATGAACATAGTTTATGGCAGGATGTAAATATACAAACACTGCAAAATCTGCGAAACTTAGTACATGAGGCGACGCAGCAATCGAATAGCAACCACCATCCAACAATAAACGGTGTAGGAAAACAGTAGGAAAATAATTATGGAAAATCTTGCGTATTTACACCTAGCTTTCGATTACGAGGACTCTCCATCCAGCGAGATAGATTCCTTTAGCTTTTTGCTCAATCGGAGTGCATCACCAAACTGGGGAAAACTATCAAGTAAAGCTTGGGGGTACATGCTACCCCTAGCTTTGACTTTATCAATTATGACTGCAATGGGCAGTGCTTTTGCACTCCAAAAAGGCGACCAAGGACCATCAGTCCGGGAACTTCAATTAGATTTGAGCCGAGCAGGTTTTTATCAAGCTCCTATTACCCAAATATACGACACTCGTACCGAAGACGCTGTGCGTCGCTTCCAAAAAGCTGCGAGTTTGCAAGTCAGCGGTATCGCTGGACCGACAACCATCGGAAAATTAGAAAATTGGCAAGCTTCGTCTCAAAAGCCTGAAGCTAAAAAACCCAGCACCGCGACCCAAGCGAAAAAACCAAGCGCTCAAAACGTTGCCAGAACTTCTACGCAAACCGCACCTTCCAAGCAGCGTATCGCAGGAATTCTCGGCAAAGGTGACGAGGGTGAAGATATTCGCAGTCTTCAAGAACGGTTGCGGGTTGCGGGTTATTACTACGGTAATTCGACGGGTATTTTCGGTCCGATTACCGAAGATGCAGTTAAGCGCTTCCAAACCGCTTATAACTTGGAAGCTGACGGTTTAGTTGGACCTGCAACACTTCGCCGTTTGCCTCCGATTGGCGTTGGTTATGGCGAAGAGAGTCCTCTACGAAGAAGTGACCCCGACAAATTAAGCTTAGGCGATCGGGGTGAAGCTGTGCGCGTTCTCCAACAACAGTTAATTAAAGCTGGATACTTAGAAGGCGAGCCAAATGGCTACTACGGTCCCTATACAGCCGATGCTATACGACGGTTTCAGGGAAAAAGTTACCTGGCAGCAAGCGGTATCGCTGGACCAACAACTCGTGCTAAATTATACAGTTTAGTCAATGGAAATACTGCTTCTCGGAGCGAATTTAATGTTCTCGAAATCCAACGACGATTAAGAGCTCAGGGTTTCTACAAAGGTCCGCTGAACGGTGTTTTGGGAAGCGACACCAAACGTGCTATCAAGCAAGCACAGGAATTTTACGGCATTAGTTTAAATGATGTGAGGAGCGGACGTTATTAATATCCGCTCCCTTATTAGTTTAAAAGTAGTCGCCAAGAGAAATCCTTGCCTCGTGTCGATTTAGATAAAAACCGCTCATCATTTACGTTGAGTGGTTAATGCATTCATACTCCCCAAAAAACTAGCCAAGTGTTACAGCGGCATTAATGCCCGCTGGCACTTGGGACAAACAGCATGAATTGTCATTTGACAATCAAGAAGATGAAAACCTTCTTTTTGGGCTGTTTTTGTACCAATTTTCAAAACCGAGTCGTTTTTGAATTCAATCGTTGTGTTGCACCTTACACAAATTAAGTGATGGTGGTGGTGGGGATAAGGTTGGTTAATTTCGTAATGTTTGTGTCCCTCTCCCAGTTCGAGTTCCCGGAGGATACCCATCCGTGCCATCAGTTTCAAAGTGCGGTAAATCGTCGATAGGCTGATGCCCTCCCCATCTCCTTCCAACCTCTGGTAAAGGTCCTCAGCACTGAGGTGTTCACCTTGAGGAAGTTCTTGGAAAATGTGTAATATTACTTCTCTTTGGGGAGTAAGCCGCCAGCCACGGTCGTTCAGTTCTGATTTGAGTGAAGCAGCTGTATAGACAGACATAATAGTTTTTCTCAACAAAGGCTGTCAATTGAGAATATAACAAATATTTAGTCCAAGTTGCAACAATCACTGATTATTGAGAATTTTTGTGAAAAGGAGTTAGGAGTTAGGAGTTAGGAGTTAGAAGTTAGGAGTTAGGAGTTAGGAGTTAGGAGTGCAAGAATAAATCTTAACCTTTAACCTTTACCCTTTACCCTTTACCCTTTACCCTTTACCCTTTACCCTTTACCCTTTACCCCTAGCTCAAGGATTCCAAATAGTCACGAATCAAGTTGCGACGCTTGGGTTGGCGGAGTTTTTGCAACGCTTTGGACTCAATTTGGCGTACCCGTTCGCGGGATAAATCAAGAGCGCGTCCAATTTCAGCTAACGAGTAAGGATGACCATCAGCCAAACCAAAACGCATCAAAATAACATCGCGTTCGCGGGTGGTTAAATCTGATAGTAAATGGTGCAAGTCGCGTTGGAGCGATTCGCGCATTAACATTTCTTCAGGAGTAACGCCATCGGTTTCGAGTAATTCGCCTAACTCGGTGTCTTTATCTTTACCAACTTTAGTTTCCAAAGATACTGAGCGAGGTACGCGCAGCAATACTTCCCTCACTGCCGCTGGTGTCATTTCCAACTCAACGGCTAAATCTTCCAAAGTCGGTGTCCGACCTTTTTCTTGAGCAATTTTACGTTGCGCTTTTTTGATTTTGTTAAGTTTTTCGGTGATGTGAACCGGCAGACGAATTGTACGGCTACTTGTTGCGATCGCACGAGTAATACCTTGACGAATCCACCAGTAAGCGTAGGTGCTGAAACGATAACCCTTGGTTGGGTCAAATTTTTCAACCGCACGTTCCAAGCCTAAAGTACCTTCTTGGACTAAATCTAAAAGTTCCAAGCCACGATTTTGATACTTCTTCGCAACCGAGACCACAAGACGAAGATTCGCCTTAATCATATGTTCTTTCGATTGGAGTCCTTGACTTTGAATTTGCTCCAACTCCTCGACAGTCAAACAAGCAACTTCTGCCCAGCGTCTTTTACCTTTGGCGAGAGTTTGCTTGAGCTCAAATACATCGAATCCAGCAGTTTTAGCCCATCTTTCGAGCGATGGACGATGTCCCAACTCCGCTGTTAAACGTTCTTGAGTATCGATAACCCGTGCGTAAGGCGTAATAATGTCATCACCTTGCTTTGCAGTATTTGCTAACAAAAGCCGCAATCGCAAGTAACGCTGAACTTTTTGAGCTTCTGAAACTTCTTCATCCCGTCCTAAGAGCCGAACCCGACCAATTTCCTGAAGATATAGACGTACCAAGTCGGTACTGCGGCGATTTGGAGCAGCATAGCTGGCTGGGTCTTGCTGCGAAACCATTTCCAATTCTTCCAAATCCTCTACCGACAATTCATTCTCATCAACTCCTAGTTCTGATTCTTCAAATGCTTGGTTAGACTGTTGGGAACGGTTTAGTTCTGAGGCGTAAAAAGATGTTGCTGGCATAAGGATTGTCTCAATGGCTCCAGGTAACAATAGATTATGGTGAGCAGCAAGGGATGAAAGGCTTTACCTTAGAAGCGACTACAATCGCCTTCATGTGTATCTCCGACACACCCTTCAAAGGTCAGCTAATCAACTGTTGCTATTGTTCCCGCGATTGGGCGCGAACTAACAGACTTTGAGAGTTTTTTCTGGAATATTTTTCAAAAAAAAGCTTCATGTCTTATTTAATACTTGACGTTTATCGTTTTGGAGACTAGCGCAGTTTTACAATTAAACCAGTTTTAATATAAAAGTACTTATATTAAATAGCTTTCAAGGTATTAGCTGACAATTTTTTTGAAGTTTTCTTGACCGTAGCTGCTATTGGATAGTATAAAGAAATTTAAGTAATATTTTCTTGACCTTTAGCATAGTCATATCTACATGCATATCTTTGTAATTTCCTGAAGTTTTTTTAGGACAATTACCAATTTTTGATGAAGTTTGTTTGCTTACCATAAATAAGTGCTGAGTGCAATGGATGCGCTTTGTCCAAGTGCTAGTTTGGCTATAGCAATCCCAAATATCCATAAAAAACTAGACCCCCACAACTTTTACAAATGCTGCTGGGATCTAACAGAGCAATATTTCTTACAATAATGATGATGATTTTTCTTTGTCCCACGCTGTACGCTAAACGTCTCTACGAAGCATTTACGGGCAAACGAAACTCTAGCCAGCGTCTTAGTAGTTAAAAACAAGTATTTTGACTAGTCGCAGAGGTCAAAATCCGGGTAACTCTTACCGAATCCGGATTCTAACCCTTACGAAAAAGTCAAAATTAATCACATAGACTACTAATCTAAAATTTAAATATTGTAATAATGATTTTTAAATCATCTTTCATAAATTTGCCTGCAAGGATTTCTAGTTGCTTTACTCAGTCCGTGTTTTATGCCTTTTGATAGATGTTGCATACTCGACAACAGTCTATAGTTAGATTTATAATGGATAACTATTGCTTGTTAAAGAGTACATTGAGCTTATCGCTACATAATTCGTACTTGCAGGCATACTACAGTCTGCACGTCGCGTGCAATTTCCGAATTAAAAACAACAGTACTACGAAAATAGTCACGAAAATAGTCGAGATTATTTAAGCTTTGCCTTGATGATTGAGTTGTCGCAGTGCGTAATACGTAATAGCCATGCTAACTCTAGCTTGTTCCATTTCCGACAAATTTTTCCACTCGTGTTCGCCAACTTTATTCAGCACTGATTCGAGGCTGTGCGGTTCGCTGTTTCGCATCGCATAAGCAAACGGACGCGCTAAAACGAACAAATCCTCTGCACCCAAATTTGGTAATACAGCTTGAGCGCATAGCATTAGTTGTTCGCTCATCGATTGTTTGGGATTAAAAATATCAGTTGCTTTTTCGGCAATTCGTTCAATCCATTCGTGGGGAATGCGTTCGGCGATCGCAGCTTGTAAATTTTGTTTAAGGCTTGCAACAATTCCGATATTTGTAGTACGATTGTAATTGGTAGACCACAAGTTATCGAGTTGATTGTAGAAGCCAAGCGATCGCGCCGACAATTCGGCATCGAGTAATTCATTGATAGCGCAATTCGCGGACGCATCGTGAAAATATTCATCCGATTCGGCTGCCATTGGGTTCCAGGGATAAGTTGCGTCTTCGGGTTCGAGTAGAGCTTCGAGCAATTCTAAATGGATTGGATAAAAGTTTTCGGGATTATTAATTATATTAGTCATTTGTCGTCTCCTGAAGTTATTTTATTAGCGCCGTATTGACAGCTACAGCAGCATTCATTTGGTTTCCGCAATACTTGGATATGAATTTACTCTCTGAAGAATGCTTAGTTTGACATAATTTTCTTTAAGTGTGTAGTTGAATAAAAAAAGTCGAACTGAAAGCGAGTTGAATTTACGAATTTTGAATGGTAAATTCCCAAGTATCGCTGCTCTTACTACCAAACTTTAGTTGCATACCCGATTCGAGCGCTACTTCCTGGTGGTGGATTCGCGTCCATACACTCCCGTGAGAAATTAAAGTGCCGTAGGTCGAATCGTCGCGTAGAAAATAATTATGAACCGATGCAACCTCAGTAAAACTATCGCGGCAAATAATTTGGGCGTGTTGCCTGGAAACCGATAAATCTGGAATTACAATATCATTTTCTGTAGTGCGACCGATACGAGTGATGCGAGTTTGCAACAAGTAGTTACTACCTTCTTTTTCAAGCTTACGCAACGAGGCAGTCGGGATATTTAAGCGTGGTTCGGATGTTGTTTCGGGCATTTCGGTAACGCTTTCATCCAAACTCCGAAGCAATTGCCCATCGAAGTCGGGATGGAGGTAAAGGACGGGTAAAGTCCAAGCTGGTTGATTGAACTTGTAGAGTGTCAGTAATTGCTGACGCGCTTCTACTACTGCTTCATCAATTGCTTTACGCTCGCGCAACGCTTGCAAAAAGGCTTCGATAAAGCTTAGACTTTCGCGGTCGGCAATTTTATCGCGCATTCCCAATACTGCGGGAACACCATGTCGAATCATCACTTCAGCTAAACTACTATAAGGTATCGATTGGTGATTGACTGCGGCGGGTTGTGCCCCCCAGCAGGAATTAAACACCGCTAGCTTCACACCCGTGCGCGTCAAAACTTGGGCTAATTCGATCCCATTAAGCGTTGCTTGCTCGTGTAAAGATAACAAGCCGCCATCAGGACTGCGTAACCCATGTCCGGCGTAAAAAAATACATTATACGCGCGTGTTTCTAATTGAGCAATTAATTCCTTTGGGGTTGGTTGAATCAGGGTATGCACCATACAGGGTGCTTCATAAGATGAATAGCTGCCAGCATTCCCTCGCGTCAGGGTTTGTTCGAGTATTCTCGCTTCTCGATCGAGTTGGAGATTTTCATCTTCACCCAATACGAGCAAAATATTCAGTGCGGGGTCGTTCCGCGTTTTTGGCAGAGGTTCGACATCACTGGTAGTGCGGCTAAATATCACATTCTGACTTAGAGATATTGCAGCAGTACCGGGACGCTGCATAATTTCCCACGGCATTGCCACCAAATAGGGGTCGCGCAATTCTAATCGCAGACGCAAGTTAGTTTTTTGACCCGTAGCCATGCCGCGACTGTGTTCTAAGCTATTTAAAATTGCTCCAGCAAAAACCCATTCCCATAGACTGTTGCCGAAATATTGCATTAAGCGTCCAGTATAGCTAGTAGGTTGTCCCGGAGTGGGTGTAACTAAGTCGAGAGGCAGTTGCTTCGATTTCGCAAAATCAGTTTCTTCGGATGGATGTGAAGAAACATCAAGGGTGCTGTGTTCAGCAAATGTTTGCTGCCATTCCAACCAAACTTGGGTCAAATGAGGCGACCAGACACAATCATGGATAACATGACCGCTGGGATAGGGAGCTTTCACCACCCAAATAGCGAAATTGTTGGTGCCAGTATTGACAAGACGTGCGATCGCTATAGTTAGGGATGGCATGGATTCATAAATTAAAAATTAAAACAAGTGATTCCAACTATCCATTTTAACTGCACAAGCGAGAATGACTCTGCCTCTATCTTCTTTTCGAGTGCAATTGGATTTGGTACGTAATTTATTTGCGCTTGGTGACTAATAGGCTCTACCTCAATTATTTGAGTTTTGTTAGTTTACCTACTTTTAGGCTTAACACTGTTGGGTACAGGTGTAGTAATCGGAGATTGTTCGACTGGAACTGAAGCATCTTTGGGTTCACTCAAACACGAACTGGTTTGGCTTGATGGTGAGGCAATCGCAATATTATTGCTTGTAAGTTTGTTTTCTCGAATCCAAATTTCACCTCCTGGTTTGATTAAAATTGGTTTTTGGCTGACTGCTGGTGCTTCAGGGGGGGGGTTAGTGGCACGACAAACGCGCATGTGTAACACATTACCGGAATTTGTAGTATCAGCAAGCCGTTGCGTGTCGATAACCTGTAAGATTGCCCCAGGTGGAATATAACCTTCGTTATTGAACGGGTTAGGGGTTTTACTAAACTCAATTGCGCTTTTAATACTAATTAATGACCCCTTATTCAATCGGGTTTGGGTTCCTTTCACTGATGGGGATGTAGTCGTTGGCGTTGGGGTCGGTATTGAGAATGGAATCACATTCTGCTGTAACATATACCCAAGAGCGCCACCTCCTAGTATTAAAAATAACAAGGTGACTAAGTGTAAAGGAATTTTAAGTGTTTTTGCAGGAGCTGTATCGGGTATTACTTGTGTTTTTTGATTAGGAGTTACGTTGGCAGCTACTGTACTGCGGGGGTAATTATCGTCGCCATCATCAAGCGCTGCCTCAGATAAATCGCCGATATTTAAAGTCCGAATCGATTCGGGTTCCGAGTACTTAATTTGACAGTGAAGGAGAGCAACCGTAACATTATCGTGCCCGTTTTGAGTATTGGCAATTTCAACCAACTTATCGGCAACATCGTTTATATCCGCATTCTCGGTCAAAATTGGTAAGATTTCGGTGTCCCAGCACTGTTCCACTCGGTCAAAATCGCTTAATCCATCCGAACAGAGCAAAAACACGCAATCTTCATCCAACACAAACCTTTGAGCAGTAGGATGTAGCGAATTACTTGGGCCCATTCCCAATGCCTGCACTAGCGAACCCGAAGCCCCTTGCTGTATGGCATCGCGGTAAATTGCATATCCCAATCGTACTTCCCGCGATGCAACATCATCATCGAGG
This sequence comes from uncultured Calothrix sp., assembly GCA_964242965.1. Lineage (GTDB taxonomy): Bacteria > Cyanobacteriota > Cyanobacteriia > Cyanobacteriales > Nostocaceae > JANNFJ01. The sequence goes on from CAXTCQ010000151.1 coordinate 16,024, forward strand.
GTAACTTGATAACAATTTTGGCGGGTAATCAAGTAAGCGCGACTATCGCCCACATGAGTAATATACATTTCATGGGCAATCGGCAACCCCATTACCAATGTTGTCCCCATCCGTTGTCGTCCTTGCCTGCCTTCACCGTCGTTACGTTGAGAAATTTTATCATTCGCGGCGGCGGCAGCCCGTTCTAAGTCGGCAAGTAATACTCCTGGGTCAATGCTCAAGCGTGGGACTGCCGCAAGTTGTTGTACCTGCTTTTGAATTACTTCAATTGCAATATTCGACGCGACATTTCCACCTTCGTGTCCGCCGATACCATCACAAACAATTGCGAGGGCATTTGCTTGCGGCGGTTTACTGACATTACTACCACTAGCCGGATAGCAAGCGTCTTCATTTCGCTGGCGGCTCGGTCCCGTATCAGTACGGGTAACTATTTTGACTGACGAATTTGCCCCAAACGTTGTACCTTTGTTAACCGCACGCCCAACTTCGATAAATCCTTGGTCTATAACTGTAATTAATTGCTCACCAGAGTGAATTTTGCCGCTAATTAATGAGTCACAAACTTGACCGATAAATTCTGCGATCGCGTTAGCGGCTCCCCTTGGGGGCATCGCGCTTTTAGTTTTGTGCTGCAAATTTACCCGCCAAAATTCTCCTAAATCTGCCAAGCTGGGTGGATTTACAGGGTCAGCCTGCAACTCCAACAAGCGCACCAACGGGCCTTCAGAGCGCATTAACAACGGATCGAGCAAAGTTGAAGCGACTCCTTCACTCGCAAGCGGCTGCCACAAATGTGCAATTTGCCACAACCAGTTGAGTTGCCGCATCGATGTTGCTTCACCCCACGCCGAATCTAAAGAATCGTATAATTTTACGTCCGTAGGTTCTCCATTGATGTAAATTGGTGGTTTTTCTAAAAGCAAAACTTCTTTTTGCCCTTCACCCAAATCGACTATTCCATGTACTTGAGGTACGTGGAGACGGTACGGGAATAGCCGCAAGTACGGTCGAATTTTATGTAGCTTTTCCAACTCTAATACTTGAGATGGCAAGGCAGGTTTAGTATCAAAAAGAACAAATTGACTAATAACTAAATAGCGATCGGCTAAGAGTTCGCTGCTGATGTCCAAACCCTTGCCTTCTGCCACTAGCCAAAGATAACGTTTTGGCAGAGGTGTCGAACACCGCTGACAGAAATTGTGCGTGAGGGGATTGGCAGCCTGACAAAGTTCGTTTGGGCAGTAGAGCGTTGCCGCGTCTTTTTCCATAGTTTTCGCACCGATCGGCAATACGTTGGCTATCTATTTAACAGAGTTGGTAGCGGCACTCTCGACCGCTCGTGTTTTTGGAGCTAGATATATCCTATTTTGGATCGCAATTATAAAAAATGCGGATTAAAATACGGACAAAAAATGCGGATACAATCAGGTGCTAATCCTCACTCCTCATTGTCTAAAGAGTAGTATCATAAGCTAAACTTTACAGTTTCTTCAACAAAATCTACTACTTTGTGAACGCTGTGTGTGTTGCTTGGTTATGAGACAGGCAAATTTCTTGGTTAAATAATAATCCCACCGCAATCCGATTTGTCAGCGTGTTTTTACCATTAATGCATCCAAGTTATACAAATTGTGCAAGTCTTTCTTCAGTTTATAAGAAGGTGGACATCAAAATACTTAATATAAGCTAAATATAATTGAAGAAGATTTCGCAGTATTCATATTTTCGGTCTTGACAAATATCAGTTATGTTTATTACCAAGTTGAATACGAGTACCGATTGCAATTCAAAATTATTTATAAAAATTAATCTGTAGAAATGTTCCCCAAGTACATCTCGACGGTGAATTTTTTGGTTAAGAATTTATGGGAAATTATCGTAATATATAAAAACATTTACACTTGTGCAGTATTCACTTCAGAGCCATTCAGCCGCAGGTGACTGTCGATATTCTTGTGGTTTTCCTACCTACCTACACCTAGATTTAAAGCTTTATCGAGTCGAATCCGAATAAATTCGGTATTATCAACAGAACCCGGTACTCGTCCCACTGAATCAGCATAATTATTGTCATTAATTACCAGTAAATTTCTGTTATCCAAAGGCAATACGCTTTCAATTGTCACAAATGGAAATGTAAACATACCATTGCGCGTGCCATTGCCCCCAATACCTTTGGGGTCGGCAATCTTGAGTAAATCTACGAGTAATTCTTTTTCGACAAAGCCAGATTTATTAATTTTAGCCAGATTAATTTTGTACAAGCGCTTAAATTCGGCTGGTATCTTAAAAGCTGAATTATTCGGATCGCCTTCTTTCGCATCGCGCTCGATGACAATAAATTCGCTGTCGTTAATTGCAGTTAGTTCGCCGATAGCATGATTCGGATTTTCTAGTTTATAAGCAAAAACTTTATCCGTATATTTTTTGGAGTCCAAATCAAATTCATGAATCAACAAACGATTTTTTTGAACATCACCCTTGATTGCCCCTTCTAAGATTGGATACAGCTTTGTCGCGCTAGCATTAAGTGCCATACCTTCAAAACCCCTCGAACCACCGAGATTAGCAGCTATAGAACGCTTATCATCGGGTAAGGAAGCAAATTCAGGGTTATCCGGAGATTTGATCGAAGCCGATTCGCCAATACGTAAGAAATTCGGTAGAGGAATTGGAGGTTCAAGTAATTCTCCAGCTTGCCCAAAATGAAGCAAGAAAGGTCCAAATTCATCACCTACCCAAAAACTACCATCCCCAACACGACGGAACGATTCTAAGTCAAAATCGCCGCCTGTGAGCAAGCGATTTGATGAATAGAGTTGGCTGACTGCAATATTGCTGCCTGGATATGTTGTATTTGTTGCGACGATTGGAAATAAGGTTTGACGATTTCGATCGTTGAGTTCAACAAAGCTTTGCCGACTAAAACGCGCAAGGCGCGAGCCGGAAACAAAATCGACAGGGTAAACTTTACCTGTAGAAAAATCTGGTTCGACAGCATAAATGCGGAGTACGTAATCGAAGGAGTTACTTTTTGCCCCAAAACCATTATCAGAAATCACGAGGTACGTACCAGGTTTAGCACCCGCGATCGCAGCAGAAAAGCCTTGAACAGGTTGGGCATTTAAAAAAGGCGTAGTCCGCTTAGTTTTTTTAAATTGTCCGGTAGTCGAACCTGGGGCAAAGGTATCGGCAGGTAATATAGCACGTCCAGTCAGTTCGGCTGCCTCAACGCGAAACCCAGCCAATAAAGCAGTAATTGCAGCAAGCGTTAGTCCGGTAAGGTTAGTAGTCAAAACAAGGGAGTAGGGAGTAGTCCGTGGGGAAGTGGGGAAGTGGGGGA
>CAXTCQ010000152.1:0-19298 GCA_964242965.1 uncultured Calothrix sp.
CCTTCCCCATCTCCCTTGTCTTCCCCATCTCCCTTGTCTCCCCCCCCTCCCTGCGGTGCATCGAGAGGAAACCAAACATGTACCCCACCATCACCAAAGGGACGGTCATTAATTGCGGGTTCGTTCATGTCGTTCCAAATTCCAGCAATCCCGATATCGGTGAGACTTTTGTGCAAATCTCCCCACCACTGCTGTACATCTTTTCGCAAAAAGTCAGGAAATACTGATTTATCGGGCCAAACATAGCCGTGAAATAATCTACCATCGGCTTGCCGGACGAAATAATCGTTTTTTAAACCTTCATCGAAAACAGAATAGTCTCCCTCTGGCTCGTATTTCACTCCTGGATCGATAATTGTTACAGTTTTAAAACCATTTTTCGCTAAGTCAGCAATTAATTTTTCTGGATTGGGAAACCGTTTCGGACTCCAGGTAAAAACTCGATAACCGCGCATATAATCGATATCGAGATGAATAACATCGCAGGGAATTTGCCGGGTTCTAAATTCGCGTGCAAGTTCCGAGACAACAACTTCAGATTCGTAACTCCACCGACATTGGTGATATCCTAATGCCCATTTAGGCGGCATGGGCATTCTACCAGTTAGCTGAGTGTATGTATCGAGGATTTGTAATGGCTCGGGACCGTAGATAATGTAATAGTCTAGTTCACCACCTCGCGTTTCCATCTTCCAAACACCGGGTTGTTCTGCACCAATGTCAAACTGACTCCAAAAAGTCGTGTTGAAGAAAATACCGTAAGCTGCATAAGGACGCAACGCGATAAAAAACGGGATAGCGTGGTACATTTCATCAGTCAGCGAACCGTAATCTAAAGCATCTGTCGTCCAATTAGTTTTGACTTCGCTGAGTTTATCTAGTAATCCTGTCCGTTCGCCAAAACCATAAAAATGCTCGTCAGCTTCGATACGTTTCCATCCAGCTACCGCACCCATTCTCCACCCCATACCTATACCTGTATCTTCAGCAAAGGGACGATTTTCTTGATCGAAACAGGTGATTTTACTGTTGTGTTTTTGGATGGATACGCGGATTAATTCGGTTTCAATTTCTATCGATGCATCATTTTCCCGCACTTCAAATAATACCTGTGGAAATTCTGCATCATCTAAGTTTACAGCCCAAGGACAGCGAGATGTAAATTCACCCGTCGGCGCTAAACGGACTCGAATTAAGCTTGCAGTCAGTACAGTAATGCCAACACGCGATGCACCGCATTCTAAGATAATGGTACGAGCCTGTTGCTGAAATCCTTGCACTGTAGCAATACCTGTCCAAGGTTGGTTAGTTGTGGGCAGTTTTCCGAAATATTGCGGCATACATCCTCTGGGGCAAACGACACGAACAGGGTAATTGCTTTTGCTTTTTTACCACAGATGAATAATGCAATGCGATCGCTCTTTGGGTTGATGTAAGTATGTCGAAGGGAAGAGGAGGGGAAGGGGTTATTTGAGAATTGTGTAGTCGGTGACGTTAACTTTTTCTTCTTCTATATACGTTAACTCTACTTCTTTGCCTTTATACTTATCGACGTTATAAAAATCTGCTTCAAAAGTTGCTACATAATGTTGCTCTTTTCCTATCTTATCTTTCAATTTAATATAAACTCCTAAATCTCCATTTGTACCGTTGACATATTCACCAGTTACTTTGAATAATTCTTGTGGATATTGTTTTTTAATTTGTGCTTCGTTGACTGGTGCGGCTGCTTTCATTCGCATTGCTACTACCAGCGGTTCAATTTCTTTATGGTAATTTAACTTGACTTTTTGACCGATAGCTAAATTAGCTTCATTGGGAATGATTTGAAAGTTTGCTGTAGTACGCTCATCTTTGATTTTTATATCTCGTAAGGGTCCCAAGCCAGTTTCGCTAACTTCTACGATAGTTCCGACAAATACGAATTGTTCATTGCTAGTTTTAGCTGCTTGATTTTGAGAAGCTTTATCTAAATTTACGCCTTGACTTGAATTGCTATTTTCATGACTGTTTGTAACTTTTTGATGAGAATATTTATCTATTTGTTCGGGTTTAGCTTTGGAAATTGTCTGGCTACTCGTTGCTTTGCAAGCAGTGAGATAGATTAAGCAAAAAGCTATTAATAAATTTGATAAAATTTTAAAATTCATTTTTAGAGCCATAAATGTAGATGTCACTATCAACTATATTATTCGGCTTGAAAATGTATTCATTATGTGGAATTACGCAAAATCAAATCATCAAATCGAAGTTTGTAAGTAAAAATACAAAAGTAATACATCTAACAGGGGTTATGTCAGAAGCGTGACAAGTGAAAAATCCACAAACCCATCAAAATTCGCATTTCAAAAAAAATGACATTTTTAAAATAATAAGTCATCGTAATACTTATTTACTTAGTGTAGTATTTGAAAAAGCCTTCATAGGGAGTAGGGAGTAGTGAAAAGGGGAAGGGAAGAAGGGAAGAAGGGGAGAAGGGGGGAGAAGGAAAGTATAAAGTATTTAACTCCTAACACAAGAACTCCTAACTCCGCGCCTCTGTACGGGCGGGTTCACTAATATACTTATATAGTAATGAGAAATCTTTATAAACCCGCCCCTCCGCTCCTCCCTACTCCCCACTCCCTACTCCCTACTATTAAAAAATCCTATGGAACCTGTAATTTCTATTACCAATCTCAATCACTACTTTGGTAAAGGTCAACTTCGCAAACAAGTATTATTTGATGTCAACCTGGAAATAAATGCAGGTGATATCATCATTATGACGGGTCCCTCCGGTTCGGGTAAAACCACACTGCTGACGCTTTGCGGTGGATTGCGTTCCGCACAGGAAGGTAGTTTAAAAGTGTTAGGAAGAGAACTATGTGGTGCTTCCGCAGGACAGCTAACTATAGCACGACGCAATCACGGTTATATCTTCCAAGCACATAACTTACACGGTAGTTTAACAGCGATTCAAAACGTCAGAATGGGATTAGAACTGCGTCCTAGAATTTCCACTCAAGAAATGATGCAGCGGTCGGCAGATATGTTGGAATTGGTAGGGTTAGGGAATAGAGCGAATTATTACCCCGATGACCTATCAGGAGGACAAAAACAAAGGGTTGCGATCGCACGCGCATTAGTCAGTCAACCACAGATAGTTCTGGCAGACGAACCAACTGCTGCACTCGATAAAAAATCTGGACGCGATGTCGTGGATTTAATGCAGCAATTAGCCAAGGAACAAGGTTGTACTATTTTGTTAGTAACTCACGACAACCGGATTCTTGATATTGCTGACCGTATCGTTTATATGGAAGATGGCAAATTAGCAACTGCACCGGAATTAGTCGCAGTCGAGTAAACCAAGAACCGTTATCAACGCCGATTTTGGAAGTTGTTGCCGAATTAGGTTTGGTAACGGTTCTAGTGGTCTGTGTCATTAATTCTGAGGGATGTAGGTTGGGTGTAGCGTCAGGGCGAAACCCAACTATTACTAATGTTGGGTTCCACTAGCCTAGCCCTAAAAGGGCGGTTGCGCCAACGGCAAGCCCCTGAGTGCTTCGTCGCACACGCTGCGCGAACGCGTCAACGTTCCACCCAACCTACGTTTAATCAACTAAACCTTACGACTGGGCAAAAATAAATATAGGACTTACGCACACTGTAAATTTATTAAATATTTCTTAGTAATTACGTGATTGTAAATAGTGATAAAAAATACAACTTTTCTTAAAAATTACACATTTCTACCTCTTTGTAATAACCAGCTACGTAGAGAAGGAGGTAGAGTATAAATATTAACTTGATTTGATTTAGTGCGGAGAAGTTTTTCTTTTTTCAACGCTTCTAATGGGGTTAAAATGGATGCGATCGCTTGCTGTCGAAATTTCTGGTTTGGGTTTGCGACAACTTTATGAGCTTTTTCTAGATGTGCAATAACGTTATCTAAATCTGAAGTTGAGACTTGGCTTGATTGTTCTTGCACGCTTACACCAATTGCACCGAAAGCATACGCGACATTGTGACGCACGGATATATCTTGGTCTAGCAAACTTGCCTGTAAAGCAGGTAGCGAAGATAAGGCATTCACACCAATTCCACCCAAAGCCGAAGCCGCAGTTAGCCTCACCCAAGTCTCTTTATCTCGTAATGTTTTTATCAACGTTGGCACAGCAGATTGCGCGTATTTACCCAAGCGCGTTAATGCATGGACGGAACTATATCGGACTGAGGGATTTTCGCTTCGTAAATTAGCAACTAAGTAGGGAACGATTGCCTGCTTGCCGATGGTGTTAAAAGCTTGTGCAGCTTCGACACGAACGCTTTTATCTTTATCTTCCAATGCTCGTGACAGCGCAGGAATAGCTGGTGCTGCGTCGCTACCCATTTGCGACAAAGCTTTGGCAGCATAAGCACGAACTTCAGCTTTTTGATGCTGTAACGCTGCAATCAATGCTGGAACTGCGGGTTTACCCGTTTTTACTAACGATTCGACTGCTTGCTGACGTTGCTGTGGGTTGCCTTGGTGTAATTGCTCGATGTGCGATTTGATATCGTGTGGGGTAGAAGTTTGTGCCCAAGCGCTAGTAGTGCATAAAGTCGATGAAACTAATAATGCAGTAATTATATGTATTTTGCCAGATTGTAGTGTATTCGCAATGTTGTAACGATAATATTCAATGGTTTTCATAGAGATGTATATATAGTTGCTTAGGGGATATCCAAGTGGGAGCATTCCAACTTGACGCACTACATAATCTTAAATTAGCTTCAAATGGATGCTCCCCATCCAAGTAAATTAAACGAAAGAAGAAAGCAAATTGTTTCCAGTTTAAACTAAAAGTTATAAAATTCGAGGTTTTACGGTTGTCATATTGGCAGTGTTGTTTCTGCCCGTAGAGATTGACATATCAATCTCTACGGGATTTTGGCGCTACCTTACATCTAAATTGAAATAGAATTGGTATAGTATCGCGCAAACACTAATATAAATTATTTGCAACTTTTCGTGAGGTTCGATTCATCTACTTCGACCTTTCCGTTCTTTCCTCAACATCTCAAGCGCATTACTAACCGAAACTAAAGCGAATTTAGCCGCTTCCAGATTTTGGGATTGTAAAATCTCAAAAACTATCTCCAAATTCAAAATTACTTGTTCGAGTTCTGATACTGGTAGCTTATTTGCTTTATCGTTAAAATTCACAGCGATAATGCCCAAATTTAATGCCGCAGTAATCTGTACCGAAGTATCTTTATGCTTTAAAGCTTGTATCAAAACTGTCATGCTAGTTTCAATTTCCACGCCAATTTTGATTAAAGCTTTTGCTGCATTAATCCGAACATAGATATCAGAATCTTGTAATGCTGGAATCAAAATTGGTACTGCAATCCTACCTCTTTCTGTAAATGTGCCAATTGCATCGGCAATAGCTGCACGTACTCGTGCGTCGTTATCTGGAAATGCATCAATTAGCGATGAAATTGCTTGACGTTCGTTACCGATGTACCCTAATGCTAAAGCAGCTTTTGCGCGTACCCCTGGGTAATTATCGCGCAATGCTGCGACTAAAGCTTCTATAGCAACGTTAGCTGGTTTGCCGATTCGACCTAAAGCTTCAGCAGTATTTGTACGCACCCATTCATCATTATCTTGTAATGCCAAAATCAAGCTTTTAACTGCTATTGTAGCTCTATCTCGAAAGCAACCCAGTGCAAAAGCTGCACTTGCACGAACTTGTGACGATTTATCTTGCAATGCATTAATCAAAGCTGGAACTGTCATTGATGAAGCGATTTTGCACAGCGATTCAATGGTAGCGATGCGAATTTTAATATCCTCATCCTGCAACGTTTCAATTAACGCTGTCACCGCAGTTTCCGCAGGTGTACCAATATTTCCTAACGCAACAACTGCATGGTAACGCAATTCTGGTTCTTCTAAAGCAGCTATCAACGCTGAAACTGCATTTTTAGCATTATTTCCCATTTGCGACAAAGTTATAACAGTATCCAAGCGAACTTGCGAATTTTGAGATTGCAATCCTTTTACTAATAGTGCAACAGACGGATTTACAAGATTCTTCATCTAATTTCTTGTTCCCTGACGCTGTAATTTTCATGGTTCTGTATCCCAAGGATTGAATCACCAATTTTGGGTTTGATTCGTTCTAGTTTTGCCCCGGTATCTGGAATTGAAGCTGAAAAGCCAAAATATGTAAGTAATAATGCTTAGAGTAATTCCTGTCTTGACTAGGTATAAATTCTCTCAACGTCTAATTATTTGGCTTTTAGAAGTAATACAATTTCTAAATCTAAATTACGGAAAATTTTCAAAATATTTAGTTTTTAATTATAGTTAGTATCTTTTTCTACTCTGTACCAAAAATTACTTTTTTGCTAAAATAAAAGTAGTTGTAGGGTGCGTTAGCGCTCTTAGTAACGCACCATTTTCGCACGATTCTAACTTTTCAGTGAATCATCAATAAGTTATCATTCTGTAGTTCATGTCATTATGCTGCCTTTTGTAGGTTGGGTGTAGCGTAAGCGAAACCCAACCTACAACTACTACACCCAACCTACAACTACATCCGGCAGAATTAATGACACGAAGCACTAGCAACATTCACTCAGCCGACGAAATTCTAAAAACTAAAAAAGTTGGTGCGTTACACTTCGTTAACGCACCCTACGTAGCTTTTAGATTTAATTGAGTTAGCTTAATCTTCTACAGCGACAGCAACTTTTTTACTGTAATATTCAGCTTTAGCATATACGCTGATAATGCTATTAGCTACTTCAAAAAATGTACCTTCTTGTTCATCTCCCGAAAATTGTAAATTTGGATACTTAGTAGCAATTTCATCCGCAGTCATCGCTTTAACATCCATTTCGTCGGGTAAAAGTCCGGTGGAACCGATGTAAAAAACTAATGGGGAAATATTTTCGCGGTAAATCCTTTCTACATAATCTTCTAACTTGGTATTTGCCACTGTCAAAGCTGTTACCATTTCTTCTTTACTTACTGCCTTTTTATTCCGTTTGTCTTCCAATAATCTTGTTAAACTATTCGCACCAACTTTTTGAAGTATTGCAGCAACTCTGCCGTTTTCTACCAATCCGAGAAAGTCATCAAAAATTGGTTTCATAAATATATCAACTTCTGTTATCTTCATGCGAGAAGATATCGATTTGTGTCGAAAAGCAATGTTTTGATTTCCAGCCATTTCAAAGGTTGCTTTTTGGAACAATTCTCCTGTTTCAGCATCGTATGCACGATACATTCTATCGAGAAATTTGTTTGCAGAATGTAATTTACTGAAATTGAGTATATCTTTATTACCGATGTCAATCTTATAGCTGATGCGCGTATCGATTATTCCCGTCGATAAAGCTGTTTTGATGTCGCTGTACTCGTTGGTTGTTGGAAAGTTGAGATACAGATTTTTGGATAAATAGTGTTTTTTGAGTTCCTCCAACTGTTCGGGAAGAAATATATCTGACTCTTGTTTGAGATGTGCTGTAATGATACTTACAAGTACTTTGATTTCTGCAAGTTCATAAAACAAGCCATCGATACTTTTATATTGCTTGTCAAATGTAACTAACGGTAAATTTTCTAAATCGATAATGTACTCATTGCGAAAGTCAAATATTTTTGCCGAGATAAGACCACAAGCTTGGAGTAAATCAAAGGTTTTCTTATTGCTAATTTTGATTTTCAGAGACTTAAGATTTATTTCACCGTCACTGACAAGGGTGTAATTGTTAAAAGTATACAGGTCATTCACTAACAAACCAGCTACTTCGATAATTGGGGTTTTATTTTCAGCAACCACAAGTCTAACTTGTCGCTTCACAAGCATGTTGATAGTGGCAGTATTGCGGTTAATTTCAAACGAACCCATGCCAACATATTCACCCGTGTCAATATATTGTGTTGTCAACCAAGGTTTAATTAAGTTACCATCAATATCCCGCGAACCTTTGAGTCTTTTTATGCCTTTACGTTGGTAATTATCTTGTAAATGTTTGAGATTTACAATGATACTGCTATGATTTTCTTCTAATAACTCAATTACTTCTAATAGTGAAATTTGAGTATTGACTCGAACCGCATTCAAAATTACATGTTCTTGCCGCACATTCGGGTAAAATAGAACTGCATCCAAATCTTGAACAAAATTGGCAATCTCTTGATTGGTAAGCGCTTTGAGATGGCGATCGCACAATGTTGCATCAAAGCTACTCGCTGTTGCATACTTAGCTGTATTTAGGTTCCCGGATGCTAAGTTTGCCCTCGCAAAAGCATAAACCGACTCGTGACTGTGCTCAATAGGAACATTGAGGTTTGCATATTCTTCCCGACTAATTTGCTTATATTTATAGATTGTTCCTCCATCTTCATAGTTAATTCCACAAAATCTTAAAGTTCCGGAGGCACTGTTAACTTTTTTGGCATTTCTCGAAACAAATACTTGATATTGATAGTTCGCTGCCAGCGGTTCTTCAAATGTAGGTGTGACATTACTACCTAATAATTTGGAAGTGCTATAAATCGCATCATAAACTGCTTTAACATCACCTGCTTGAATGCAAACTCCAGAAACTGCATTGGCAATTTTGGCAAGTAATTTAAAGTCGGATGCTTGAGAGTAAGCAATAGTGTTAACAAAAACATCCATGCTTTTCAATTCTCCGCAAATCTGTTCCAAAGCTCTAGCTTCGCTGCTAGGACTGTTATCATTTGCATATCCGTCACTATGCAATGTTATGGCAGTTAATTCTCCAGCTTTTATCAGCGATTTTGCTAACTGCATCGCTTGCGAAATACAGGTTAGATACGTCGCTTTTATTTTTTGAATTTCTGACAAGTAAGGTGAATTGTGTTGCATTACTTCCTGAATCGGTATGCGCTGGAAGTGACACGTTAAATCGTCTTTGGAAGAGTAGGAAATTAAGCTAATAACTAACTCAAAATTTATATACTCATCGAGAGTAAGCAGTTTAATCAGCGTTTCTTTCAACGCTTGAATATCATAGTACATCGAGCCAGAACGGTCGATAACAATAATACTATGGGCAACAGACTTAGATGTGTTATAATTGTCTGGAATATTTAATTCTTTTTGCTCAACTAAATAATAAGCTTTTTCCTTACCTGCCAAGTTGTAAAGCGTAAATTTAGTTTGATTATTTGCTTGTTGATTGCTGGTAGATTGCCGATTGGATTGAGAATTGGCAACATAATTTTTTGCAGTTTGCTTTGCCATATTTCTACCTTTCCTAGATTATAAACAGTCAAAATTAGCAGCACAAAATCTCTCACATTTAGCTATATCAATTTTCAAATAGCTTGATATTCTAAATGCTAACCTGAATAACACTGAGCATCAAATGTTACGCCAATTTCATATTCGACTGGCATATTTAATGCAGATATTCTGTTGTGAGGTTGAGATAATTAGATTTCAGAAAAGCAGTCACATTTTGCCTTTCCTCAAACGTGCATATTTATATAGTACAATTGTACTATATAATTGTCAAGGTCAGAGGTTAGAGGTTTCAAATGCTGCGATTCGGTGTCATCCGACCGTGCGATACCACGAAAGCATTAATAAGCTGCTTTTTACCTAAAAGCATTTTTCGGACGGTCTGCCAAAAACCATAAAGACTATCTCTAAAGCCGTAAAAAGTTTTTAAAGTATTTGCGGATACATTTACAGCAATTGAAACATTATTTAATGTTAAAATATGTAAACATATAAGTTAAAAGCTTGACGAAAAAATCCAGCTATGCTGGCATAATCTTCAAAGAGGTTAAAACTCCATGACAACTTCCGAACAAATTGCACAGTATACCTTAGAGTCATTAGCAGAAAGTTTTTTTGAGCAAAGCGAAGGCGACTGGAGGTCGGAACGGCGTTACTATACGCTTCAAAGCGGTGAAGTTGAAGAAGTTGTTAGTGACATCACGGTAAAGTTTTTGCTTCGGGGAAGCGCAGACCTGATTCAACTAGCCGAGATGCACGAACTGGAAGATAAAACAGCGTTTGTTTGCGGTTCTCAAGTTACGTGGGAAAGTAATTATACTCAGCCGAAACGCAAACCCACAGTCGGTTCGACAGTATTTGGTGTACGTGGAAATATATTGTTCCGCGATCGCGGTTTCGCTACACCCAAACCTATCACCGCAGAATACACCATGCGCGACTCCAAAATTATGCACCTGCGAACCGAGTACAACAAGTCGGTTTTTGAGGAAGAAATTAAGTTGATTGGTTCGAGTTATCGGACGCGACAAACAATTATCTCCCGCGCAGGGGAAGAAATAATGATTGGTCAATATTTGGAAAAAAGGGTGAGTAGCTGAATATAAGTAGGTTTTTATAAGCGGTCTAAAACAGATAAGGCACTAATCGTTTTGTGTGTTGCCTATACACTTCATATTCATCACCGAATTGGTCGAGTAACATTTGTTCTTCTCGATCGATTCGTGCCACAAACGCAATGCTAAAACAATGGAGTCCAGCCAGCCCTGCAATCCAGTTCGGAAGCAATAATGCTTGGCCAATGCACAATAATAGGACTGAGGTATACATCGGGTGGCGGATATTATGATAAACGCCATTAGTTATTAATCTATGCCCTTCTCTAATTTGTAGCGTTGGCGACCAATTTTTGCCAAGGTCATGATGAGTACGCCAAAATAACCAAAGCGCGATCGCAAATATAACGACCCCTAAGCCATTTGCCCAAATTGGTAGACGGTAGTTCGCAAAGTTCAACCAAGGGGATAGAACATAAATTGAGGGTAGAAGAATTATCCCAACTAATACTAGGAAACGAATTACCTTATCCTGAGTGGTTTTTCGGTCATCAATAATTATGTTTTTTTGCTGTTCTTGCTGATAGAAAATCCGAATTATCAACCACAACATAATTCCTATTATGAAAGTAATCTTTAAGGTTAGCAGATTCATTTCGTTATCTCTATTACTGCTAGAAGAATGCTTGCCGACATCATAACTTATGCTTAGAAGCGTTTTAACTAGCTTTAATGAAATTTTACACAAAATTGAATTTTTAGTGCAATCGTTGAATTGGTTAAGTTCTATCAGGACTATTAAGTAGCTACCAGATTATTCAGTTGTAATTCACACTGTTGAAATATATAATTAACGGCATCAAAGAGTTTATCTAGCTCTTGAATAGAGTAATATTTAATATTTATGCTGAAAAGTTCTGATTCCACTTTACCAAACTGCCAACGCTCACCATTAGAAACAATACCAAAGATAACTATTTTAAATTCTTCATTTAGCCTCTGAGCCGCAATCATTTCTGCTAAACATTGTGCCCATCCAGCTTCAAAATTATCTTGTTTAGCTTCCACTAATATAAAATATGGCTTGTCAAATACGACTTTTCCTAATGACGACCTTCGAGCAAGAATATACTCAGGAAAGCCTGATAATTTTGCATCATAATTAAGAGATTGATGGCTCCATAAAGTAAATTTACTAGTGTAGAGTTTCCAAACTTCTTTTAGAACTGGGTATATCAAATTTTCACAAATAGCAAACTCTGAATTATAAATAACTCCCTCCCGCATAACTAATTCTAAGTCATCGCGGAAGTAATCAGAAATTTGAAATGCAGCTTCACCTATAAAATTTGATTCAGTATAGGTGACTTGAAATTCTTTAAGAACTTCGCTAATAGTTTTGTAACTGCTAAAAGCCATTTTATTTAACCTCCAAAAATTTTGCTTCTACCTCCAATGTTATGTTATCGTGGCTGCCTTGGAACTGAGCAGAACATAAACCGTTAAGTTCCATTTGTGCATCTTTGCCTACTTGTACCAATTCTATGTGAAGCTAGTTAGCCCTAGTCTTACAGACTAGGGCTAACTAGAACAAAGCCTGCTGTAAGCAGGCTAATAATATGCATCTTCATATTAAAACAGTATTAAAAGTAAGTATAAGAGAGTTTGAGAGAGTTTTTGCGTAAGTCCTAATTAATTTTGACATATCGTGGGGGTTAGATTCCCGACAACTTCTGCGAAGTCGGGAATCTTTCAACTCATCAGAACTAATTGACACAGACTACTACTTTTAAACTCCCAACTTCAAGCTCAAAACTATACGCTTAGAGGATGTTTTAAAAGTCGAAGAAAGTATAATTTTTCATTCTGAGCGAAGCCTGCCCGAAGGGCTTACGCTCCATTCAGCATGACAAAAACTAGACTTTCAAAACATCCTCTTATAACTCCTCAAAACTTTCACTCAAATCTGCCACTTGCAAATTGGCGGATTATGAAAAATTCGTTATATATCTATATATTATCTATATATATAGACGCTAGAGAAAGCGCTCAAATCTTTAATAGCGAAATTAAGCTTAGTTATCATTAATTATTTACCACTATTCGGAATTAATTTTTTATAGGCTTTTAAGGACAAAAGCTTTAACAAGCCAGGATTTTAAACATTATTTTTAAGTAATCGTATCAGAATAAATACGTAGAGTAATTGCATTTTGCCCGCGAAAATTATCCGGTTTTGGCATAAAACTTAGAAATGAAGTTTTACGATGCGAATCATTATTTTTCAAAATTTTTCAAAATATTTACTACGTGTTTACAAAAACCGACGCTTCAACTGGGACGCAAAGGGAAGGGAAAGGGGGAAAGGAGGAAAGGGTAAAGGTAATTTCTTACTCCTAACTCTTAACTCTTAACTCTCTACTCCCTACTCACCTCCGTGTTTGTGTAAAGTTAATTAAACTTTTAAGTCTACGTCATAATATTTTTTAATAATTTTGTGGTCAAAGTCATTGTATAAACTTATTTGAGAAGGTAAAAACACGTCAGGTTCCGACCAAAGTGTTGTTTATCAAGGTTTTTCAGTCTCTCAGATAAAAGTAAAGTTTTGTTAAAAAGTTTTAATCTGAAAGCCGAGAAGCCGTTAAACTGTATCCTAGATGTCCAACTTGCTTTACAAGTGCGATCGCAGTCTGACATCATACGAAAGACTGTAGTTTGTAGTTTTGAAGCAAAAACAATCTAAAAACAAGCAGATAGGAGATTAGATCGATGTTAGATGCGTTTGCAAAAGTAGTTTCCCAAGCTGACACTCGTGGTGAATACCTCAGTGGAGCTCAATTGGATGGTTTGATGAATATGGTTCGTGACGGTAACAAGCGTATGGATACCGTTAACCGCATCACCAGCAACGGTTCAGCGATTGTTGCTAACGCCGCTCGCGCTTTGTTTGCTGAACAGCCTCAATTGATTGCTCCTGGTGGAAACGCTTACACCAACCGTCGTATGGCTGCTTGCTTGCGCGATATGGAAATCATCTTGCGCTATGTAACCTATGCAATCTTCTCTGGTGACGCTAGCGTATTGGATGACCGTTGTTTGAACGGCTTGCGCGAAACCTACTTGGCATTAGGAACTCCTGGTGCATCAGTTGCAACTGGCGTTCAAAAGATGAAAGAAGCTGCTTTGGCTATTGCTGGCGACCCTAACAATATCACCAAGGGTGATTGCAGCGCTTTGATGTCTGAAGTAGCTAGCTACTTTGACCGTGCTGCTGCTGCTGTAGCATAATCGATGCTGCATAGGCTCGTTCTTTAACTGACCATTCAGTTACATAAAGTCACTTTCAAACAAATTTTGCAAAAGGGAGATACCAAACCGATGAAAACCCCTCTAACCGAAGCTGTATCAGCTGCTGATTCTCAAGGACGCTTTTTGAGCAGCACCGAATTCCAAACCGCTTTTGGTCGTTACCGTCAAGCTTCAGCAAGCTTAGAAGCTGCTAAGAGCTTAACCCAAAACGCACAGCGCTTGGCTGATGGTGCAGCAAATGCTGTATACCAAAAATTCCCTTACACCACCCAAATGCAAGGGCCCAACTACGCTTCTACCTCAACTGGTAAAGATAAGTGTGTCCGCGACATCGGCTACTACTTGCGGATGGTTACATATTGCTTGGTTGTTGGTGGTACAGGACCAATGGATGATTACCTCATCGCAGGTTTGGCTGAAATCAACAAGACCTTTGACTTGTCTCCTAGCTGGTACGTTGAAGCTCTCAAGTACATCAAGTCGAACCACGGTTTGAGCGGCGACCCTGCTGTTGAAGCTAATTCATACATCGATTACGCAATTAACACCCTGAGCTAATTAGGGTATCGTGCCCGGAAAGTTGAGCAGCTCAACTGGCAATAAGCTAGGAGTTGTTTAATTTTCCGGGCAGTTTTATTTTTAAGAAGTTTGATACAGCAACAAATACTAAATCCGCTTTTCTTTAAACACACGGCAAATAGAGAATAAGAGGAAAAAGAATACAGGGTATAAATTCTTTGAAATCTCGATTCTCGATAATTACAAATCTAAAACATTAATTCACTGATACTGGAAACCAAGTTTATTTGATATTGAGTTGCAATCGTATGATTATTGGGCGTTTTCCTTGATTGTATAGGTGAAACGACTATTGCACATGCGATGAATTGAGTCTTATCAATAAAAATGAATGCGGTTTCTGAGCTTCAAAAAATGGTAAATTGATGTTGTTGATATCAGTCATTAAAGAAAGCAAAAAAGGCTTCAATAGAAAGTAGACAAGAGGAGAAAAATAGCGAGATAGCTAATAACCTCTAAACTTTAACGCCTGTGTTTTCATTCATCAATGAGGGTCTAAAATATGGCAATTACAACCGCTGCATCGCGTCTCGGAACAGAGGCATTTAGCGATGCATCTCCAGTGGAGTTGCGATCGCGTGCAACCAAAGAAGAAATTGACTTGGTAATTTCGGCTGTTTACCGTCAACTTTTGGGTAACGACTACTTGATGAAGTCGCAACGCCTTACTAGTGCTGAATCGCTCCTGCGCGACGGCAAGATTTCGGTACGCGATTTTGTTCGACAAGTAGCGAAATCAGAACTATACAAAGAGAAGTTCTTCTACAACAGCTTCCAAACCCGCGTTATCGAGCTAAATTACAAACATTTACTCGGTCGCGCACCTTACGACGAGTCGGAAGTAGTTTTCCACTTGGATACGTACCAAAACGAAGGTTACGATGCCGATATCGATTCTTACATCGATTCCGAGGAATACGAATCCAACTTTGGTGACAATATCGTACCTTACTACCGTGGTTTCAATACCCAAACAGGGCAGAAAACCGTCGGTTTTACCCGTATATTCCAGTTGTATCGCGGTTATGCCAACAGCGATAGCGCTCAACTGCGAGGCAGTAGTTCGCACCTAGCTGTCGAACTCGGACGCAACGGTTCATCTGCTGTAGTTCCTCCTTCGGGTACAGGTGCAGGCTATAGTTATGTTGAAGCTGGTAGAGGTGTAACACCTAGCACTGGTTTTGGTGGTGCGGCGACTTACGGTAAAGAAGGTAGACTTTTCCGCGTCGAAGTCGCACGAGTATTTGGTAAAGGATATCCCAATACTCGTCGTACCAACCAAGCGGTGGTTATTCCTTACGATGAATTATCACCATACATGCAACGTGTCCAACGTCAAGGCGGCAAAATTGCGAGTATTACTCCAATTTAGTTAGTTGTCAAGAGTTGGGAGGCACGGAGAGGCGGGTTTACGAGTATTTTCGTAGAGAACTAGAAATCTCCGTAAACCCGCCTGTACTAGAGGCGCGTAGTTAGCACAAATAACAGCGAACAACTGACAATTGACAACTAACTACTGACAACTGACAAATAACATTTCAATTTTGAACTTTAAATCGATAGGCTTATGTTAGGTAAAATCACAGGCAACACCGAAGCAGCTAACCGCTATTTCCGCTACGAAGTAGAAGGTTTACGACAAAACGAAGAAACCGATAAAACCGATTATGAAATTCGTTCGAGTGCTAACACATTTATCACGGTTCCTTATGACCGGATGAATGCTGAAATGCAACGAATTACCCGCCTGGGTGGCAAAATAGTCAATATTCAGCCTTGGAATGGAGACGCTCCAGCCAATACTCACGAGGATAGTCACGAGAATAGTCACGAGAACAACCCTAATTAATGAATTTGAGTCCAGACAACAATGAATTTTTACCATCGACAGTTTCACCTGTCGGTGGTGAGTCGCTAACTATAGAAGATGCCATTGCAAACTTATCAGGCGCGGATTTAGGTCTGCGCTTTTATGCTGCTTGGTGGTTGGGTAGATTTCGAGTCATAGAACCAAGAGCGATCGCGCTTTTGATTCAAGCACTCGGTGATGAAGACGATAGGACACCCGAAGGCGGTTATCCATTGCGACGTAACGCAGCACGCGCATTAGGGAAATTGAGCGATCGCACTGCTGTACCAGGATTAATAGGCTGTTTAAAATGCTCCGATTTCTACGTGCGCGAAGCAGCTGCTGAATCGTTAGGAATGCTTGGCGACCTAGCCGCAATACCCGCGTTACAAAAAGTACTTACGACTGGCTTATCTGAAGGGGAATTAGTTCCCAAATCCGACTTAGAGCAACCTTATGATGCAGTTTTAGAAGCATTAGGTAGCCTGGATGCTAAAGATTCAATACCGCAAATTCAACCATTTTTAAAGCATCCAATCGAACGAGTCCAGTACTCAGCAGCGCGAGCGATGTACCAACTTACTCAAGAAGCAGTTTATGGCGAACGATTGGTGCAGGCATTAACTAACAGTAATTTGCAATTGCGGCGTACAGCACTGGCTGACTTGGGTGCGATTGGATACCTGGGGGGGGCAGAAGCGATCGCCCAAACTTTAGCAGAGAACAGTTTGAAGCTGATTTCACTCAAAGGATTGCTCGAACATCAGGTAGGGAAGATGTCACCCCTCACCCCCACTTTATCGGACGGTGCTATAAAAGTCATGAAATTAATGGATTCCTTACTTTAAAGTTAGGAGTTAGGAATTAAAAGTTAGGAGTTAGGAGTTAAGAGTTAAGAGTTATTAATTATTAGAATTAAGGATTAGTAGTGGAGACGTGAGAAATATCGCATCTCTACAAAGTTAGGAATTGCAAGTTACTTGATTCAAATTCTCAAGTTGACTTACAACTCGTAACTTCTAACTTCTAACTCCTAACTCCCAACTCCTAACTCCCAACTCTTAACTCCCAACTCTTAACTCCTAACTCCTAACTTCAAAAATATGACTAATAATAGCGTTGCTCAACAATTGATTAATGCAGTTGAAGAAGCTGATTCATCTGCGAAGTTACTTGAAGCCGTACAAAATTTAGCTGCGGCTTCATTAGCAGAAACCGTACCAACATTAATTGCAGCACTAGGATACAACAATCCAGGGGCTGCGGTTGCTGCGGTTGATGGATTGGTGCAAATTGGCGAACCAGCCGTTAAACCTTTGTTGGAATTGCTTGATAATTACAATTATAGTGCTAGAGCTTGGGCAGTTCGAGCTGTGGCAGGGATTGGCGACCCTCGCGGACTCAATACCTTACTCAATGCTGCAAAAAATGACTTTGCTTTCAGCGTGCGTCGGGCAGCTACGCGAGGATTGGGTACTATTCGCTGGCAAGAAATGCCATCCGAACAAGCCGAAGCAGGTCAGTTACAAGTATATGAAACCCTGGTCAAGGTTTGCCAAGACCCCGAATGGGTAGTGCGCTATGCAGCGATAACGGCATTTGAAGGACTTGCTGGTGCAGTTCGCAGCACCCAACCAACTTTGATTAGTGAAATTAAAACTCAACTCGAACAGATAGCAAATACTGATACAGAAGTATCAATTCGCGCTCGTGTTTGGATGGCATTGCACCAAATGCAAGCACAGATTCAAATCGAGACTCCAGTTAAGACGCAGATTAATAAAGTACAAACTGACTCTCAAGAAACAGAAGCATCGCATCGTGGTGGTAGTAGAAGAGAGCTTGTTTAATAATATGTTTGACAATTGGCAGCGTTTGCTCGTATCGTTTGCCGTAACGCAAATAGCTGCCGAGAAAAGTTACATTCAAATAGTAGAAGCTTACTCGACTCCAGGTCGTTATTATCATACTCTTGCACATATTGAACAGGTTTTAACAACAATACAAAGCTTGCATCAAGTTCGAGATTTGCCTGCGGTATTGTTTGCAGCTTGGTTTCATGACATTATTTACGACAGTCAAGCGCAAAATAATGAAGAGAATAGCGCCGAATATGCACGAGAGCTTTTGACTTTATTAAATATTCCTAATCAAACTATTGTAAATGTTTGGCAGCTAATTTTAAGTACTAAATATCATCAAGCAAAATGCGATGATTTTGATAATCAAGTATTGCTCGATGCTGATTTAGCAATATTAGGAAGTAGCCGAGAAAATTACCGCGAGTACATGCAGGCAATTAGGCGAGAATATGCTTGGGTTCCACAGAAGGAATATATTGTCGGGAGAAAAAGAGTTTTAGAAGATTTTTTGCAGCGCCCTCGTATATATTTGACAGAAGAATTATTTAATTTATTGGAAGTATCAGCGCGGGAAAATATTCAAGTAGAAATAAAATTTTTGTAGTTCATCGTATCTTATATCATGTTCGGTCAAACACTTATAATTAGGCTCGTAGTTGCGCTTTAGCGCTACGCAACTACAAACGTATATTTTATTTATAAGTAATTAGCCGAACTTAGTATTAATAGTCACATAATATAGTCTATACCCCAGTCCATAATTGTACGGTTCGCTTGAAAATTTTCATGTAATTTTTTTGCTAGAGTCGCATACTTATTTTTTGTTTCCTCACCACCTCTCTCAAACGCTCTACTTAAACTATGCTGGAACAACAAATTTTTCACTACCTGCTAAACCAAATGCTTCGTGAATAACTTGCAAAGCTTTTACACCTTCTTCTTGTTCAACAACGCAGCTGATTTTAATTTCCGAAGTAGCAATCATTTGAATGTTGATTTTATGCTGTGCTAGCGCTGCAAACATTTTTGCAGCAACACCGGGTTGTCCCACCATTCCCGAACCAACGATACTAACTTTTGCGATCGCATTATCCAAAACAACTTCTCCCCAACCATATTCGACCGCTGCTTGAGAAAGCATTTGTTGGGTAGCTTCCGCGTCGATGCGGGCAACGGTAAAAGCAATATCCCGCGTCGGAATTCCATCAATGACGTGACAGCGTTGCGACTGAATAATCATATCGACGCTGAAATTGTACTGCGCTAATAACCCGAATAACTTCGCTGCCGTTCCCGGACGGTCGGGGACATGACGAATCGCTAACCGTGCTTGATTCATATCGAGCGCAACTCCGCGAACTGGGGGGAGGGGAGAGAGGGGAGAGGG
>CAXTCQ010000153.1:0-19175 GCA_964242965.1 uncultured Calothrix sp.
CCCCCACTCTCCCCCACTCTCCCTACTCTCCCACTCTCCCTACTCCCCCTCTTTCACAGGTAAAGGCATATTAGCTGCGCGAATGCGTTGCCAAACCGTAAATGCTAGCAGCAGTACAATCGAAATCGTAATTGCCGCCATCTGCATAATAGTTAAATTTTGAAATCGCATTGCAAACAAATTGGAAACTAGGGCAATTGACCATAAAGTAAATGCAGCATGGCGTTGCGATAGTCCCCACGCTAGTAAACGGTGGTGAAGGTGGTCTTTTCCAGGGGTATTCATCGGGTTTTTGCCCGCCATCAACCGCCTAATAACAACTTGCGTGGTATCGAGTACTGGCAAGAGTAGGAATAAAACCGTAGGTATTAAGCCGAAAATCGTAGATGCTTGAAGTTTGCCTAAAATTGTCGTAGCTGCAAGAACATAACCAAAAAAGTATGCACCTGCATCGCCCATGATGATGCGTGAGGGGTAAAAATTATGACGCAGAAAACCAAGTGCCGCACCTCCTAAAGCAGCCAAAACCAAGGTTGCAGCCGCACGATTGGGGAATTGGGCGGATACTGCTAACAAACTCATTGCAGTAATAAAACCAACCCCACCAACCAAACCATCCATACCATCCATTAAGTTAATGGCATTTGTGATTCCGACCACCCATAACACGGTTACTAAAATCGAAAGCGTGGAATCGATGGGTGTGCCAATTGCAACTTGAATACTAATGCCGTTTGCAACGAGCAGTAGCGCTGTTAGAATTTGCACCAACATTCGTACTGAGGAAGGCAGTCCGAATTGGTCGTCAATGAAACCAACCAAAACGAGGATTGACCCTCCTAACAAAATTGTGAGAACCTGAATTAAAACGTTTTGAACTTCAATTGGGCGCAGCAGGCTAGCTAGTACCATCGCGGCAATTACGCCCGTATAGATAGCTAAACCACCTGCATTTGGTAACGGTTCGCGGTTGAGTCGCCGTGCGTTAGGTTGGTCAGCCCAACCGACTCGCAAGGCAAATTTCCGAACTGTAGGAATCAAGCGCCAAGTCACAACCCAAGCCAATAAAAAGGTAAACACTACTGCCAACCAGCCGGAGCCGCTGGGTTCAGCAATTCCGAGAGTCTGAAGGAATCCGTTTATATTCATCTCCCGAATCAACCACTATTGCTAATCATGCCTTCGATCCACTGTATAGTAATCATTTTTTGGGGATTTATCTGTATCCGACGGTTTTTACTCCTTAGCACTCTTTACCTTTGAGTGCTAAATTGTCTAGTGTAGGAAATTAAGAATTAAAATATGGCGAAGATTGTAGCATTTAATGATGAATCGCGGCGCTCCTTAGAACGGGGCATTAATTCTTTGGCAGATGCCGTAAAAATTACATTGGGGCCCAAAGGACGCAATGTGCTGTTAGGGAAAAAGTTTGGTGGTTCCCAGATTGTTAACGATGGTATCACCGTTGCCAAGGAAATTGAATTAGAAGACCCCTTAGAGAATACTGGTGCGCGTCTGCTTCAAGAAGTAGCCTCGAAAACTAAGGATGTTGCAGGCGACGGTACGACGACTGCGACTGTGTTGGCACAGGCAATGATTCACGAAGGTTTGAAGAACGTGGCTGCGGGTACAAACCCGATTAGCCTCAAGCGCGGTATTGACAAGACTATCGAATTTTTGGTCAAAGAAATTGCCGCTATTGCCAAACCAGTGTCCGGTAGTGCGATCGCGCAAGTTGCCACAGTCAGTGCTGGTAACGATGAAGAAGTTGGTGGAATGCTAGCTTCGGCTATGGAGAAAGTCACCAAAGACGGTGTAATTACCGTTGAGGAATCCAAATCTCTCACCACCGAACTCGAAGTAGTCGAGGGGATGCAAATCGACCGAGGTTATATTTCTCCTTACTTCATCACTAACAACGAACGGATGACGGTTGAGTTTGAAAACCCTCGCATCCTCATCGTTGACAAAAAAATTAGTAATATCCAAGAATTGGTGCCAATTCTGGAAAAAGTTGCCCGTTTGGGTCAACCACTGCTAATTATCGCCGAAGATGTCGAAGGTGAAGCATTAGCCACTTTGGTTGTCAATAAAGCGCGAGGTGTATTAAACATCTGCGCGATTAAAGCACCTGGTTTTGGCGAACGTCGCAAAGCGATGTTACAAGATATTGCCGTTCTTACCCAAGGACAAATGATTTCCGAAGAAATCGGTTTGAACTTGGACACCGCAACATTGGAAATGTTGGGAACCGCACGCAATATCACCATCGATAAAGAAAACACCACAATTGTAGCCGCTGGTGAGAATAAAGACGACTTGCAAAAGCGGATTAGTCAAATTCGCAAGCAACTTGAAGTCACCGATTCCGACTACGATAAAGAAAAATTACAAGAGCGTATCGCCAAGCTTGCAGGTGGTGTCGCTGTCATCAAAGTCGGTGCAGCAACCGAACTCGAATTAAAAGACCGTAAATTACGGATTGAAGACGCATTAAATGCTACCAAAGCTGCTGTCGAAGAAGGTATTGTTCCTGGTGGCGGCACAACTTTAATTCACTTGTCCAAAAAAATCGCAGAAATTAGAAATAGTCTCGATAGCGAAGAGAAGATCGGCGCTGATATAGTTGCTCACAGTCTCGAAGCACCCCTGCGCCAAATGGCTGATAACGCAGGTGCAGAAGGTTCTATTATCGTTGCCCGCGTCCGCGAATCTGACCTTAATATCGGTTACAACGCCGCTACAGGTGAATTTGAGGACTTAATCGCTGCTGGTATTATCGACCCCGCAAAAGTCGTCCGTTCGGCGCTGCAAAATGCAGGTTCCATTGCCGGAATGGTATTAACCACCGAAGCCGTTATCGTCGAGAAGCCTGAGAAGAAACCCGCAGGTGGCGCTCCCGATATGGGTGGCATGGGCGGCATGGGCGGTATGGGCGGCATGGGCGGTATGGGCGGCATGGGTATGGGCGGTATGGGCGGCATGGGCATGATGTAGTATTTGCCCTGCGCTTAAATGCTAAAGCGATCGCTCCAGAACTTGTTGGTCTTTTAATCAAATATTCCAACAGCAGTTTGTCTTTACAGGCAAGCTGCTTTTTTATGTGCTGTTATGTCTATAATTTGCAAAGAAAGGCGGTAGGTTTCCCCTGTCGGTTGCTCCGGTATCTTGCCGATCGGCAATGACAGCAGCCAAATCGCGCTTGCGGTATCACTATATTTTCAGGCTTATGAGTGGTAAGAGCTATTTCTTCTAGTTTTCGCTCGCTAATTTCTATTTTATTAACAGTAAAAAAATGACACAAAAAATTTCTAAGTCCAATAAGAAAAAATCTCAAAAACTACAACCAATCGAACTCGATGAAGATGATATTTTAGATTTTCGTCACAATCCGGGGGATATTCCAGGGACTATTAATATAGACCCAGATGCGGTAAAGCCGAAAATCCGCTTGATTGATTATAACGCAGTTTGCTTAGTAGACAAAGAGGATATTACGCCCCATGAATGTGGAGAATATCTCGATACAAACTCAGTCTCTTGGGTTGATGTTCAAGGCTTGGGTAGTATAGAAGTTATTAATGCATTAGGTGATGTTTTTGAATTAAATCGGCTGGTTTTAGAAGACGTTGTGAACATGGCAGAACGTCCCAAGCTTGAAGAATATGGAGACCAGCTTGTGTTAATTGCCCGCATGGTGATACCGAAAAAAAAGAAATGCGGATTTCATAGCGAACAAGTTAGTTTTGTTTTGGGTCAGCATTATTTATTAACAATTCAAGAAGAACCGACACGCGATTGCTTTAATCCGGTCAGAAATCGAATCAAATGCAATCGGGGCATAATTCGTAAAAATGGTGCAGATTATTTAGCTTATTCACTCTTAGATGCAATCGTTGACGGATTTTTTCCAGTTTTAGAGAAATACGGCGAACGTATTGAAGATTTAGAAGAAGAAGTTATGACGAATCCAACTCGTAATACTTTGCAACAAATCTATAAAGTTCGGCGAGAATTGTTACAGCTAAGGCGGGCAATTTGGCCCCAACGCGATGTAATTAATGCATTGATTCGTGATAGCGGTGAGTTGATTAGTCACGAAGTGCGGCTGTATTTGCGGGATTGTTACGACCATGCGGTACAAGTTATTGATATGGTCGAGACTTATCGTGAATTAGCATCAGGTTTGATGGATGTATATTTATCGGCAGTAAGTAATAAAATGAACGAAATCATGAAATTCTTAACCGTGATTTCTTCGATTTTTATTCCCTTAACATTTATTGCAGGTATTTATGGAATGAACTTTAATACCGAAAAATCGCGGTATAATATGCCCGAACTAAATTGGTACTGGGGTTATCCACTTTGTTTAGGGCTAATGGCTGCGATCGCACTCGGCTCAATTTTCTTTTTCTGGCGACGTGGCTGGTTGGAAGACGCATCAATTAAGCCGCGTTAATGCCGAATATTTAGTGGTTGGTAGTGAAAACTTGGTTCGATTATCGTGAGGAGTAGTATTTAAAGTTATGCGAACAGGTGATAGTAATTTATTTGTTTTAACTTTCTACATCATTGGTATATCTTATACATTCAATCGCATGATTGAATCCATCGATGACAAAATAAATTTTGCTTTCCAAAAAGGAGTTGTAGATGAACAACTTAAAGAGCAAAATATCCAAGATTATGTAGGAATTTCCTTCAAGCTGGGTGCGACTTATGAACTTGATGGTCTCAAGGAATTATTAATGTTTGTTGAAAATAAGTCAACAAATCTCGCTGTCTACGTTGATTGGGATAATAGCTCAATAGTTATTAAACACAGTAAGCAATCAATGCGGGTTATTCGTAAATCACCCGATATCACCCGCGACTTAGCAGTTCCACAAAGTCCAAGTTTAGTTGCCCCGGAAAAAACTCTAACTACGACAATCACAGCCGAAAATGTATTTGAACGCGATCAAGTAAAAGGAACTTACGACACTAAAAAACCGATTGTTGATATCGCCGCATTACAAAAAAGTCCTGTGAAAGCGAACCGGATTTTGTTCAAAGAATTCATGGATGAGCAAACAACCTTAGAATTTTCGCTGCAACTAGTTTTGAGAATATCGGAGGTACGCGTTGGTCTTGCTCCGGGTGTCAACATCCCGCCAATGTGTATAATCAATTGTCCCTTCATAATCAAAAAGCTTCCTTGGACATACGCCTTACCTTGGAATAAAAAAAGATAAGCTCAATATCTTGTACCATTGTCATTAAAAACTGGGATATTAATTAATATGAAGCAATAAACTCAGTTTCTAAGTATCATATTCAGCGGTATGGCTGACCCAAGTCCCAGATATTTTTAAATGCAATCAATATAGCTAACCTCATCTACGACTACACTAGATATTGAGAGAGAGTAGGCGCAGGCGGTTGCAGACAAGTCGAAAGTGACAAGTTTGAGGAAAGTCCGGGCTCCCGAAAGACCAAACTTGCTGGATAACGTCCAGTGCGTGCGAACGTGAGGATAGTGCCACAGAAAGATACCGCCAAATAAAGTTAGGAGTTAATAGTTAGGAGTTAGGAATTAATAACTCATAACTCTTAACTCAAAACTCCTAACTATTTTGGTAAGGGTGCAAAGGTGCGGTAAGAGCGCACCAGCAGTATCGAGAGGTGCTGGCTCGGTAAACCCCGGTTGGGAGCAAGGTAATGGAGCTATGGTTGGTCTTTTACCAGTTCCGTAAATTGAGCCGCTAGAGGTGTCCTGGTGACAGGCATCCCAGATAGATAATCGCCATCCGATATAGAGGCATTACTTGTAATGTTTTTATAGAAGATAACAGAACCCGGCTTACAACTGCTCTCTCTCTTTTAATTATTTGTCAGTAGTTAGTGGTCAGTAGGTAGTAGGTCAGCAGTCAGTGGTCAGCGAGCAGTGGGCAGTGGTCATTGATAAGGATAACTAACCAATGACAAATAATAAATGACAATCAACCAATAACAAATAACTAATGTCTCTTGCGTATCCGCGTCGTCAGCGACAACTGGAAAATTTAGTCAAAAAATTAGGTCTTTCGATAGATGCGCCGATAAAATGGCAACTGCTTGATATGGCGCTGACACATCCGACGGCTTCAGAGTCTGCGAACTACGAGCAACTAGAGTTTGTTGGCGATGCTGTCGTGCGTTTGGCAGCAGCAGTTGTACTATGGGAAAACTATCCCGATTGCCCGGTCGGGGATTTTGCAGCGATTCGTTCAATTTTGGTAAGCGATCGCATTCTTGCCCAACTTGCTCGTTCCTATGGTTTGGAACTATATTTACTCGTTGCGGGTAGCGCTATTACCGATCGAGTAGGACAAGAAACACGGCTAGCAGATGCTTTTGAAGCCGTTCTCGGTGCTTTATACCTTAGTACCAACAACCTCTCACTTATCCATCCTTGGCTTGACCCCCACTTCAAAGACCTTGCTGCCGAAATTCGTCTCGACCCGGCTCGACTTAATTACAAAGCCGCCCTTCAAGAATGGACGCAGGGACAGTATAAAGTACTACCTGAATACCGAGTGATAGAATTTAACCAAGCTCAACATAACCAAGAACGTTTTACCGCTGAAGTCTGGTTGCACGGTCAAAAACTCGGTGAAGGCAAAGGGCGCTCAATCAAAGCTGCCGAACAAGCCGCTGCAAAGGTAGCATTTTTATCAATTAATAGTAGTGAAAATTCTGAACTCAGTTCTTAATAAGTTAAGTTAATAATCAGTTAGTTGTCAATTGTCATTTGTTGTTTGCTAGTTGTCCTTAGTTCTTTGTAATTTGTCTCTAACAAATGATAACTGACCCATAACTATTAACCAATAACCACTGACAACAAACCAATAATTAATAACTAATGACGAGTCAAATAAATATAGCGATAATTGGAGTTGGACGCTGGGGTGTTCATTGGGTGAGGGTTGTGTCCGAGCATCCAAATGCTTTGCTAGTAGCGATTGTAGACCCAAACTCCGAACGTCTGGAAACAGTGAAAAGGCAATACCAATTGAGTGATGATGTCATATTGGCGACTGATTGGCAAACATTGGAGCAAATATCAGCACAAATATTAAAAATAGACGCTGTAATAATTGCGACTCCGGCGGTTACGCATTATGCCCTAATTACAGATGCTTTGCAGTGGGGATTTCACGTTTTAGCCGAAAAGCCTTTGACCCTGAACCCTAGAGAATGTCGCTCCCTTTGCCAATTGGCTGAGACACAGCATCGGATTCTAATGGTTGACCATACCTATTTGTTTCATCCCGCAGTTAAGCGCGCAAAAGTAGCGATAAAAGCTGGAGAAATCGGAGATTTACGTTACGGTTATGCAACTCGAACCCATTTAGGACCAGTTCGCCAAGATGTGGATGCTTTATGGGATTTGGCAATTCATGATATTGCAATTTTTAATACTTGGCTAGAAAAATTACCTGTGAAAGTACATGCAACGGGTACTGTATGGCTGCAAGGGGGACAAGGGGGACAAGGGGGAAAAGTAGTTTCTCCCCCCTCTCCCCCTTCTCCCCACTCTCCCCTGCATGATTTAGTCTGGGTGACACTAACTTATGCAGATGGATTTCAAGCTTATATACATTTATGTTGGCTGAATAATGACAAGCAGCGACGATTGGGTGTAGTTGGAAGTCAGGGAAGCTTAATTTTTGATGAAATGTCAACATTATCACCATTAACACTTCTCAAAGGAGAATTTGAAGTGCGTGAAAATCAATATATTCCAATTAATCAAACTCAGCAAATATTAGAACTTGAGAAAGCAGAACCATTGAAACAAGTTTGCTCTTACTTCCTCGATTGCATTCAAACAAATACTCCCCCAGCGATTTCATCAGGCTGGGTAGGTACAGACTTAGTGCAAATTTTGACAGCCCTAACGCGATCGCTTCAACAAGGTGGTGTACCTATTCTGGTGGGGGAGTAGGGAGTAGGGAGTAGAGAGATGGGGAGATAGGGAGATAGGGAGATAGAGGGTGGGCAATAACTGCTCTAAGAAGTTTTCCCAAAATTGATCCCCCGCTCATTCCCCTTAAAAAGCAGGGCTGTTTCATTCTTTGTAAAAAAATCTGGAAGTCTTATTTTTTCGTTTGAATTTAAGGCAGTCGTAGGGGCACGGCACAGAATAGTGCCCTTACAATATTGTGGGCTAAACTTATTTTCAAGGGAAAATGAAACAGCCCTGCCCTTGGAAAGGGGGATGAGCGTCCGATCGAATAAGAGCAAAAAACCTTAACCGAGCAGTATTGCCCTACTCCCTACTCCCTACTCCCTCATAAATTGCTTTAATTTTTTCCGGTTGCGGCTGATTTTGTTGAGAAATAATTTCTTCTGTAAAATCGCTAATTGGACGAATATGTAGCTTTTGAACTACTTTATTTTTAGTCTCGCTATCGTTTTGTATACCTAACAATGAAGCCTCAATCAAAGGTAAGGAAATTGTTGTTGTTGTACCTTGGTTAAGACCAGGACTATTAAGTGTAATGGAACCTCCCATTAATTCCATCAAGTTCCGAGAAATTGCTAATCCTAACCCAGTACCACCAAACCTTTGTTTTGTTGAATCTTCAAGCATAACAAAAGGACGGAAAAGTTTCTGCTGTTGGCTTGGTTCGATGCCAATACCTGTATCTTTGACTGTCACAACTACTTTTGATATTTCATTATGACTATGTTGAATTTGTGCAGTTATAGTAATACTTCCTGCTTCTGTAAATTTTGTAGCGTTACTAATTAAATTAATTAAAACTTGCTTTAGTTTTACCGAGTCGGCTTTGACTGGGATTTGCTCGTTCATTTCAGGAACATTCAGATGCAAGCCTTTTTGCTGAATATTAATAGATTGTAAATTAATAACTTCTTTTAATATTTCTTGCAGGTCAATTGGTTCCAAAAATACTGACAACTTTCCGGCTTCAATTTTAGAAATATCGAGTAAATCGTTGATAATTCCCAATAGGTGAATTGCGGTGTCATCGGCACGCTTAAGAAATTCTAATTCTTCCTCGCGGTTATCGCATAAGCCCTCACGCACTACTCGAACGCAATTAATAATAATATTGAGTGGATTTCGTAATTCATGCGATGTTGTTGCCAAAAACTGACTTTTGACTTGATTCGCGGTTTTTGCATCCTTCCAAGCGCTTTCGAGTTCTTCTGCCCAAGCTTTGAGTCGTTCAACCATTTGGTCAATGGCTTCTGAAAGCTGGTTAAACTCTCGAATTTGTAAGTTATGTGGAACCGATTTTACTTGAGGACTCGAATTTATATTCAGAGTATAATCGCGTAGTTTTTCAACAGGACGGGCTAGGTAACGTGCTACATATAAAGATGCTAATAAACTGGCAACAATTAAGCCAATTGTTAAAATAACTAAAATAATTTTAATTTCACCAAGACCGTATAATGCATTGTCTAAAGTTGTGACATCTAATACCACCCATTTTTGACCGGGAACAATCGGACTATTAATTGCTGTGTAACCTGCGAGTAATTCTTCACCTTGCTTCTCAAAAAAGAATTGTAAAAAATCTTGTTTGCCTGCTCGCGCATTTTTGACAATCTTCTGTAGCCGCGATGCATTAATATATTCGGCAATATTTGTACCGACTTTGGTTGCTATCGGATGTGCCAAAATTGTCCCATCCTCGGAAATAACTACGGTTGCCCCCGTAAGTAAACCTGGTTTATTTTTGGCTTTTTGCTGTAATTCTGACAGAATTGTTAAAGCGTAACGTATTTTTCCAGTATCATCAAATACTGGAGCCGACAGCATTAATTGTAATTTATTCTGCGTGCCGCGCTCGGAATTCCTGACGGATTTCACATAAATTTTTGGTGGTACTATCACTTGAAGCTGAATATTATTACTTGAAACTGCAAATTTTGCTTCGCCTATAAGCTCATCACCGCAAGTGCTTGCAACTAACTGATTATTTTCTAAATCGCTTAACTGTATACATTCAATTTGGTTTGGCAAACCTTGTTCCAGTTGATTAATAAACTGCTGAACATTAGCACTGTCGCCCTCACGAATCGTCGTTGTTTGACTGGCACTAAGCAAATTGCTTTTGAGGCTGGCAATCGTATCTAAAATTTTTTCACTTTTAATAATCGCACTTTCTGTTAAGTTTTTACGGGCTGTTTCCAATTGGGTATAACGTGCTTTTTTAAAAACGACAATTTCCCCAGTTAATAGAACTGGAACTGACAGCAACAGAATTCTCGATACTAAAAGACGACGAAATGATAATTGACGCGGTTTAGCCATCGGCAGCCTCACTTGGCATATGTAAACCACAACAGCAACAATATACAATCCGAGGAAAGAAAGCAGTTGAATTATGGTTAACGTTTTGTTAAATTATAAAAAACTCACGGAAAAAATTGCGTTTTTTTGGTTAAAAAACAATTTCTGATTCAAAATTGCAATGTTTAGTAAAAACTAACCTTCAACCATTGTAGAAAAATAATTGAACATCGGAACAATGGAACTGGAAAATGAAGGTTACTTAGCATGACTATTTTAGAATGCTATTTTTTAATCCCACGTTATCCAATCGGCGAGCAAATAATGCAACATCGTCCTTATGTCACAGTAATTCTAGCAATGAGTGCTGATGGCAAAATTGCAGATTTCAAACGTTCTGCGGCGCGGTTTGGTTCAATATTTGACAAAGCACACCTGGAAAAACAAATCGCCGCCTCTGATGCCGTACTATTTGGCGCTGGTACTCTTCGCGCCTATGGTACAACGCTTACTATATCGCATCCCAAGTTGCTGCAACATCGAGTTGAAGCAAAGAAACCTTTACAACCACTTCATCTAGTTATTACAGAATCAGCTAATCTGATTCCGGAAATCCGCTTCTTTAGGCAGCCAGTTCGACGTTGGTTGATTACTACCCAACAAGGAGCTACCTTTTGGCAACAGCGTCAAGAATTTCAGGAAATCTTAATATTTGAGCAAAATAATGGTGGAATTAACATAAACGCAGTGTTAGAACATTTGGCGAGTGGGGGAATCGAGCGATTAGCGGTGTTGGGTGGTGGCGAACTTGTCGCATCGATGCTGGAATTAGATTTGATTGATGAGTTTTGGCTGACTGTTTGTCCGTTGCTGTTGGGTAGTACTCTAGCACCGACTCCTGTCGGAGGTGTGGGGTTTGCCGAAAGTTTAGCCCCTCGTTTGGAATTAGTCGAAGTGGAAACTGTTGGAAATGAGGTTTTTTTGCACTATCGAGTAGT
The DNA here is from genome assembly GCA_964242965.1 of uncultured Calothrix sp. Taxonomy (GTDB): domain Bacteria; phylum Cyanobacteriota; class Cyanobacteriia; order Cyanobacteriales; family Nostocaceae; genus JANNFJ01. The sequence continues at coordinate 11,293 of CAXTCQ010000153.1, forward strand.
TAGGGAGTTATGAGTTATGAGTTATGAGTTATGAGTTATGAGTTATGAGTTATGAGTTAAGAATTTTTTCTCCCTCCACTCCCCCGACTCCCGACTCCCGACTTCCGATTTCAGATTCCCTATTCCCTATTCCTTACTCCTCAATCCCTACAATTGATACGATATTTAAAGTATCTGAAATAATCTTTATATTAAATTAATGAACTGGCTAGCGCATTTGTTGCTATCGGAACCGGATGTTGAAAGTCAATTGGGAAATTTACTGGCTGATTTGGTAAAAGGGACGCAACGCCAAAATTTAAACGCGAATATCCTGCGCGGGATCGAGTGCCATCGGTTAGTAGATGCATTTACTGATTCTCACGCTTGCGTGCAACGTAGCAAACAGAGAATTAATTTAGAATATAAGCGGTTTGCAGGAATATTTGTAGACATTTTTTACGACCATTTTTTGGCTAAAAATTGGGACGCTTATTCTCCTAAACCTCTCGAAAAATTTACAGCAGAAATATACGAGTCATTTAAAATATATCCAGTAAAATTGCCGCTAGCTGTAAGTCAATTAATTTCGCGGATGGCAGATGAAGACTGGTTGGGTCAATACCGCAGCGTAACTGGTGTGGAAAATGCTGCTGCCAGGTTATCAAAACGGCTGTCGATACGCTTTAACAAGCCTTGGAGGCTTGATGCTGTTGGCGAACTGATTGCGAACTATAGCGATTTAGAAAATGATTTTATCGAGTTTTTTCCAGAATTGTTAAAGTATGTACAAGCTGAGAGTTTTGCCTAGTGGTCTGTGTCATTAGTTCTGAGGGGTTACAAGTTGTAGGTTGGGTGTAGCGTAAGCAAAACCCAACATTTAATAGTTGGGTTCCACGCTCGTCCCAAGGGGACTGGCTTTGCCTACGTTCCAACGCCACCTTCCTCAACGCGGGGAACCCGCGCACGGAAGTGGCTCCCCAACCTACGTCTAATTTTTTTAAACCCATCAAAATTAATGACACAGACCACGATGAAGGTTCGTTTCATAAGTTGCGAGGGGTTTGCGATCCTCACGACTTATCACGCATTAATGAAACAGACCACTGTTACTCGACCACATTAATTTTGACGGGAGAAATAAATACCTTATTAGACGCGGAGTACACAGAGAAGAGGTTTAATATTGGTATCAGTTTGTCCATTTAACCGATTTTTTAGCAACGGCTGCAAGTTTCAACAGATTAAAATAGTTTAAGTTAAGTAAAGGTGGCTTTATTTCAATTTGGGGACAACTTAGAGAATCTCACAATGGTGGAACAAGTAAAACCTCGCTATTCGGTGGACTGGATTAATAAAATTGCTGAAGTGCCTCAATCTGCTTGGGATGCTTTGGCAATGCCCCTCAAAACGCCGTTTTTAGAGTGGGAATGGTTGAATAATTTAGAAGTTTCTGGTAGTGCAACCGGACGTAACGGCTGGTTGCCGAATCATTTAGTAATTTGGCGTGGAGGCACGTTAATTGCTGCTGCCCCGCTTTATCTGAAGGGACACAGCTACGGTGAATTTGTATTCGACCATCAATGGGCTGATTTAGCACAGCGGATTGGTGTGGAATATTATCCAAAACTGTTGGGGATGACACCGTTTACCCCTGCAGAAGGGTATCGATTTTTGATTGATAAGGGCGAAGATGAAGATGAAATAACAGGGCTGATGTTGCATGAAATCGATAATTTTTGCAAGAAGCACCGCATCGCAACCTGCAATTTTTTGTATGTCGATCCCCAATGGAAACCTATTCTCGAACGGCATGGTTTCACAACTTGGTTGCACCACAGCTACATTTGGCAAAATCTGGAATTTAACAATTTTGATGATTATTTGGGTGTATTTAACGCTAACCAACGCCGCAATATTAAACGCGAACGTAAAGCGGTAGAAAAAGCTGGCTTAAACTTGAAGACGCTGACTGGTGATGAAATCCCCAAGTCATTATTTCCGTTAATGTACGATTTTTATGCCGATACCTGCGATAAGTTTGGTTGGTGGGGTAGCAAATATTTGACAAAACGGTTTTTTGAGTCTTTACATAACAATTATCGGCATCGCGTCTTATTTGTAGCGGCATATAGCGAGCAAGATGACAGCCAACCTCTAGGAATGTCGTTTTGTTTGTACAAAGATGATAGGTTGTATGGACGCTATTGGGGCAGCTTTCAAGAGATAGATTGCCTGCATTTTGACGCTTGTTATTATACACCGATTGAGTGGGGTATTACTAACGGAATTCAAACTTTTGACCCTGGTGCCGGCGGACGCCACAAAAAACGTCGCGGTTTCCCAGCAATGCCAAATTACAGTTTGCACCGCTTTTACAATCCTCGCTTGCAACAAATTTTGCGTCCTTATATTAGTGAGGTGAATCAACTCGAACAGCGCGAGATGGACGCAGTTAATGCGGAGTTGCCATTTAATCAAAAAGACGCTTAGAAAAAAATATAGTATTGTAAATGTTGTTGCGTAGAAAATGATTGCAAACACTTAAACTTAAGGTGGGGTATCAAAAGCCAAATGTTTTTTTGTTGAAGGTTAGATAACAGGAGTCTATGGAATTAACTGTCGAAAATTTAGTAGCAATCGATAATAAGCTTTCACAACGGTTTATTGAACTTGACCCCGCAGGTTACTTTATTATTTACCTCGACCGGGAAGCGGGGTTAATTTGTGCCAAGCATTTCACTAATTTGATTGATGAACGCGGTTTAGCTGTCGATCCGGAAACGGGAAAAGTGATTCCTGTACGCGGCAAAGTTGAACGTACTCATACGACGGTTTTTACTGGCAGAACCGCAAAAGAATTATGTGTAAAGCTTTTTGAACAAACTCAATCCTGTCCGGTGACGATGTTCGACCATGCTGCATATCTTGGTCGGGAATTTGTCCGTGCTGAAACTGCGATGTTAACAGGGCAAGAGTATGTTCAGGATTAGTTGAGAGTGTAGAGACGCGAAATTTCGCATCTCTACACTTTTAACTGTTAGCCATTTGAAGAAGGTTGATTAACAAGGTAAATGTAATATGTTGCCATCGGGATAACGGTTGCGGCAATTAACAGTCCGATAACCCAAGCGATGGAATTACTTCTTTCTTTTTCAGTATCTTCGGCTTTGGTGAAAGTACCTTCGACTTGTACATTCTCAATAATTTGCGGTGGTCCTGGGTCGGGTTGACCGGAGAGGACAGCAACTAAGCGATCGCTTGCATCAACAAAAGCCTGATTGTATTTGTCGCCATCGCGCAACGGTGCTGCCAATGTCTCAAACGCTACACTATGAGCAACGTCATCTGACAAAATTGGTTTGACGCGATCGCCTGTGATAATTGCAGCCTTGTTGCTAACGGTATCAATCATTAATATGGTTTGATTCGCTTGCGCTTCTCGATCGGGGAACCATTTTTCTAACAATGCCTTGGTGAAGCTTTCGGAAGTTTCACCATAATCGAGACGATGGATAGTAACAAATCTAACTTCGTTACCAGTTTGTTGAGCGAGTTCTGCAAGCTCACCGCTAATTTTACCTTCGTTGAAACGGCTAATTACATCACCCTCATCCACAATCCAGGTATCGGGTGCGAGGTTGGGTATTTCGTATACACCTGTAGCCCAAGCAGGTGTCGGAAATAGCGACACTATTAGTGCGATCGCTACGGTAAGAAATAGCCTTATTGAACGTTTTGTCCAGTTTTTGACTTGGTTGAGGAGCATTTTCATCTGATTCCTAAACACATTCATCCAAAAATACTACACTATCGCAGGTAAAGTCTCGTTTTTCACTCCTGTTGATAGCAAACTACGCAAACTGCCACTCACTACAATTAACCCAGTCTTGATATTTGTATTAAAATCAGCCTGTTTTGTATCAAAATTGGTAATATGATTTTCGCAACCTCACAACGTGCGTTAGTCGAGTAAAAGCTACTATGGCAATCAAAACTCCGCTTTCGACCAAAGGTTCGCAAATAGTTGATGCTGATGGCAATACCGTATTGCTAAGAGGGGTTAACTGGTTTGGCATGGAAACTGACGTGCATGTGCCACATGGATTGTGGAAAAGGGATTATAAAAACATGCTTGCCCAAATTAAAAACTTGGGTTACAACGTGGTTCGTTTACCCTATTCTGTACTAGGACTACGTTCATCTAATGTTAGTGGAGTTGATTTTAGTATTGGCAGCAATCGAGACTTACAAGGGAAAACACCTTTAGAGGTCATGGATACCATTATTCAAGAAGCTGCACAAAAAGAATTATTAATTATACTCGATAGTCACCGTCTTAACGAATCCACTATTCCCGAATTGTGGTATGGAGATGGGTTTACTGAGACTGACTGGATTGATAGTTGGAAAATGCTAGCCGAACGTTATCAAAATCGGGCTAATGTTGTTGCTGCTGACTTAAAAAATGAGCCGCATGGACGTGCAAGTTGGGGAACTGGGGATTTAACTACTGACTGGAGATTAGCCGCTGAACGTTGCGGAAATGCGATTTTGGCAATCAATCCAAACTGGCTGATTGTAGTCGAAGGAGTTGCAAAAAATGTCCCCAATCAAGAATTACCCGGGCATTGGTGGGGTGGTAATTTGGAAGGGGTGAAAAATAATCCAGTCCGTTTGAATATCCCAAATAAAGTTGTTTATTCTGCTCACGAATATGGTCCGGGAGTTTTTGACCAACCTTGGTTTAGTGAAGCAACTTTTCCTGAAAATCTTTACAATCGTTGGCAGAAAGGATTTTTCTATATCGCAGAAAATGAAATTGCACCAATATTGATTGGGGAATTTGGCGGCAAGCAAGTCGATACTAACTCGATAGAAGGGATTTGGCAGCGCCAACTGGTAGATTTTATCAAGCAAAAAAATCTATCATTTACCTATTGGAGTTGGAATCCAAACAGTGGCGATACAGGTGGGATTCTTTTGGATGATTGGATAAATATCAATATAGCTAAACAAGAACTTTTAAATACGCTACTTAATGGCACTACTTCAGGCACACCAAGACCTGCATCGACTCCCGCACTTTTACCTGTACCTGTACAATTAACAGTAGAAGTAGTTGTCCAAGCCGAGTGGAAAGCTGGTTTTTGTATCAATTTCCGCGTTACTAATCAGGCTACTATTCCGACTCAGAATTGGAAGCTCTATTTTACATTGAATCAAGCGAAGATTTCGCAAACTTGGAATGGTAATTTTTTAGCGCAAGGGTCAAATTATCAAGTAACTCCTGCTGATTGGGCAAAAGTTATTCAACCAGGTAAAACTGTAGAAGTTGGGTATTGTGCTGACAAGTTAGGAGCAAATTATAAGCCAACGCAAATAAGTATAAATTTAGGGGTGTAAGTATTTGTTATTTGTAAAAGAACAAGCGATCGCAATAAATGCGATTGGTTCATGTCCGACGTTCTGATGGGTTCCTAAATCCCCGACTTCTTGAAGAAGTTGATTAGACGTAGGTTGGGTGGAACGTAAGCGCAAAGCGCAGGCTACGCCAACGCGCAGCGTGTCCCCTTGGGACGAGCGTGGAACCCAACTATTAAATGTTGGGTTACGCTTACGCTACACCCAACCTACAACTAGTAGTGGTCTGTTTCATTAGTTTTGAGGGGTTGCTAAATCCCCGACTTCGCAGGAGTTGTCGGGGATTTGGATCTCACGAAAGGGTGAAAATTAATGACACGGAGTACTAGGAACCAGCAGACAGAAAATTAATGGTGATGATGGTGGTGTGTTGCCAATTGAGGATTCACTGTCACAGCTTCTTGCGATAATAACTGAGCAATTTGAGGATCGGCCCAATTTGCTGCCATTGTCACAAAATCGTGATTATCGTTCACGCAAGCCATTTGGATGTAGTTTACATTCGGATGCTTCTTCTCAAGCGCGTGAATAATATGATGTACATCCAATAGAGTTTCGTGATTTTCGGTAGCAAAACCAATCGGCATAAATACAATTGCTTTGGCACCGAGTTGAATCAAGTTTTTAGCAGCTTGGTCTGCATTTGGTTGCGTCCAATCAATCAACGGTGTGTCGTGGTTAAGCCAACCAACTGAGATTAAGGGGTAGCGATTGATCAGCTTGTCGCGTACCAAATCATATAATATTTGGCTTTCGGTAATTCCAGAGGTAAAACCTTTGGCTTTGTGAGGACAGCCATGATTCATGAGAACGATACCAATTTCCGAAGGCAGGTAAGCTGCACTTAAATCGGTTTTGATTTTTTCTTCGACTAAATCAGCCATCAAATTGATATATTCGGGTTCGTTGTAAAACGAAGGAATATAGCGCATTGCTTTTACCCAATGTTCGTTCGCATCTTTGATTTGCGTTAAAGCATTGTTGACTTGTTCGATGGCAATTCCACTGGTAAAGATGGAATCGACTACCAACAACGGGTAAATCAACAGCTTGTCGAATCCTTGATTTTTGATTTCCGCTAAGACTTGATCCGGTAGAAACGGAGCGCAAAAATTAAATGCTTTAAATACTTGTATTCCATTGCCCCACTTGGCTTGCAAGTGTTGTTCAATTCCTTCACGCTGTTTTTCAAAGATGGAATTGTGGGGTGAAATGAAGTCGTGGTGTTGGTGTCCCCATTCATGGCGGTCAAAAAGTGCCAAGATTTTTGCTAGGGGAGGATAAATCCAAGTTGGAACGGGTGCAAATTTTGCTGTCAGTAGATTTAATGCCTGTTCGTTATAGTTCGCAAAATCTTCATAGCTTTCGACTTCACCATAACCCATCAACAATACAGCTACTCGTTGTTGGTTTGATAAATGCCCGTCTGTATGTAACTTTTCTGGTGTTGCAACCACAATTGTTTCCTCAATGCAATCAACGTCAAGAACGAGGGCGATACGCCGTTAGGCATTAAGCTTTGCTTATCACTCATTCTTCTTTTCCTTCGTATATTATTATCCTATCCCCCCGGATAGGATAATAAGTAAAATTAACACAATATTTTTAGATACAAGTAGGTGGGCGGGAAAATTTACAACTATATGCTAAATATAAAACCTCTGAAATTGCCTCGGAGTTGCACATGTAGCGCTTTTAACAGCAACACAGCAGTATTTGATTTTCGCCTACCAACTTATAGCTGACGCTAGTAAATAATATCTTTTGAAAAAGCCTAAAGTATATATATTATGAGCGATTTACACTTGCGATCGCGCCCAGGAATAGTTCCGAAATAATATAGATAAATGTGATATTTCTAACAGCAATATCTGGATAAAAAGCCGATAAAAGCAGCAAATAATACCGAATTTGAATAACTAAATGACTATTATTATTTGTCCGGGAATGCAAAATCCAGCATTGACAGAAAGCTTTGTATCAAACTTATTTGAGCCGATTTCAAATAGCGATTGTGATTTGAACGCCGTAAATATACTGACATTTCCGGCAAATGGTATTTTACCTTTATCAGGATTTCATATTTTAGATTTTTTACACCAAAATTTAAAGGATAGGCTAAAATCGCCAGTTGTATTCATCAGTTTTAGCGCTGGTGTTGTCGGGGCAATGTCTAGTGCTTGTGGGTGGCAATTATTGGGAGGTCATGTTAAAGCATTTATTGCTATAGATGGATGGGGAGTACCTTTGGTTGGTGAATTTCCCATTCACCGCATGAGTCACGATTATTTTACTCATTGGAGTTCTTCGTTGCTCGGTAGTGGTGAAGATAATTTTTATGCTGACCCCCCTGTTGACCATTTACAAATGTGGGAAAACCCCCAAAATGTCCAAGGTGTTTGGATAACATCGAGTGGAAAATTGCCACCTCAAAACCATTTGAGTGCTATTGATTTTTTACACATGCTTTTAAATCGCTA
>CAXTCQ010000154.1:0-19095 GCA_964242965.1 uncultured Calothrix sp.
CCTCTCCCCTACTCCCTACTCCCTCATTACAAAACTCGTAACAAACTAGGAATACTATCAATTGCTTCAAAAGTGCGAATCTCTTCTAAAGCTTGGCGAAAATTGCCTTCTTGAACATCGTGGGTAACAACGACGATTTCTGCTAGTTCGTCTTGAATACCAGTTTGTACCACCGACTCGATACTTACCCCATGTTTACCAAAGCAAGTACCCAATTTACCAATTACACCAGGTTGGTCTTTAGTTAAAAACCGGGCATAAAATCGGGTGACAAGTTCGGCAATTGGAGTCAGGCTTAAGTAGCCTTGATGCGAACAACCGAGTAGCGGGTCGAGGTTTTTGATTTCTTGGGTTTTGAGCTTGGCAACAAGGTTTAAGATATCTGATGACACTGCACTCGCAGTTGCCCCTGCCCCTGCACCGGGACCGAAAAACATGACTTGTCCCAGCGGTTCGCCTTCGACTAGTATTGCATTATACACGCCATTGATACTGGCGAGGGGATGTGTTTTTGGTACGAATGTAGGATGAACTCGGACGGAGAGACAAGGATGGTTGGGATGAATGTCGTTTGCTATAGTGCGCTTAGAAGTTGTTGCTGCGATCGCTAGCAGCTTAATTGTAAACCCCAATTTTTCTGCATAAGCGATATCTGTTTTACTAACTTGCCGAATTCCTTCGCAGTATACTTCTTCGCGGTTGATGCGTCCGCCAAAAGCTAGCGATGCCAAAATCGAGATTTTATCTCCAGCATCCCACCCGTCAACGTCGGCAGTGGGGTCGGCTTCGGCATAACCAAGTTTTTGGGCATCGGGTAATATTTCGTCGAAGCTGCTACCCTCAGCTTGCATCCTTGTTAATATATAATTTGTTGTACCATTTACTATTCCCATCACAGTATTAATACGGTTAACGCTCAACGACTGTTTTAAAGGTTGAATGACGGGAATACCTCCACCAACGGAGGCTTCAAGCATCACATATACTCCAGCTTGATTAGCTGCGGTGAAGATTTCGGCACCGAATCGGGAAATTACAGCTTTATTAGCAGTGACAATATGCTTACCGTTTTGAATGGCTTTGAGAATTAACTCGCGTGCGGGTTCGAGTCCCCCGATTAATTCCACAACAATATCTATCTCTGGGTTGGTGACAATTGAGTTTAAATCTGTGGTAATTATTTCTTCGGGAAGGGTGATGGTGCGGGGTTTGTCAAGCTCGCGTACTCCCACCTGACAAATTTGAATTTCCTGCAATAATGAATGGCGACCAGCATTGTCTTGCAACAATTGTACTGTCCCCGTTCCGACTGTACCCAATCCTAATATTCCTAACTTTATAGCCACAAATAATGCACCCGATTTTGAATAGAATCCTAAATCTTTAATTATAAAATTACAAATAAAAACCAGTTCAAGAATTTTTATCAACAAATAATAATATTTTAGGGTGGGCATTGCCCACCCTAGTTAAAATCGCTAAGTGCTAATTCTCATCACTTAGTATGTTTCAACGTGCCAGCGACCGGCTTTCTTGATTTGTTTCTGATATTCAATCCAAGCTACACCATCTTTAGCCGCAGCAGTTGTTAATGCAGCATCGATACCATCTTCCATACCGCGCAAACCGCAGATGTAAGTATGGGTTTTCTCTTCCTTAATCAATTTCCACAATTCATCCGCATGTTCTGCAACGCGGTCTTGAATATACATTCTGCCACCTTGAGCGTTCTTTTGTTCGCGGCTGATGGCACAGGTTAAGCGGAAGTTGTCGGGATAGCGAGATTGCATTTCTTCCAACTCTTCCTTATATAGGATATTCGGACTTGTGGGAATACCAAAGATTAACCAAGCAAAACCATTAAACTGGTATTCAGGGTTAGCAGCTCTTTCGGCATCTTTGAACATCCGCCATAGGTAAGTCCGCATCGGCGCGATACCTGTACCTGTTGCCATCATAATTACTTTGGCATCGGGGTCATCAGGCAAAAGCATTTCCTTACCAACTGGACCCGTGATTTTAATATCATCACCTGGTTTGATGTGGCAAAGGTAGGTTGAGCAAACACCATATACTGTTTCGTTCGTTTCTGGGTGTTTGTACTCTAACTGACGAACGCAAAGCGATATCGTTTTATCGTTCATATCATCGCCGTGACGGGTCGAAGCGATGGAATATAACCTCAGTTTTTCAGGCTTGCCGTTTTTGTCAAGTCCGGGTGGGATAATACCGATACTTTGACCTTCAAGGTAGCGCAAATCTCCACCCTCAAGGTCAAATTTAATGTGTTGAACTATACCAATTCCGTTTTCTCCGACCAAAGGCTCGTTGGAAATAACTTTGCCAATAAAGGGAGCGTTGGGACGGTAAATGTTTACGGGAACGTCAGCGTGTTTGGCTTTCGCTTGAGTCATGCTCTTGCCTTCTTTATTCTTTTTGGGCTGTTCTGCGGTGGCTGTTTGGCTTAAGCCTTCACCATCGTTAACTGTCCCAGGTGCGATTTCGTTATTTGCCTCATTAATAACAGCCGTTCCATTAGAGCTACCATTTGAAGAAGCAGATATCGATGTACCATTTGCTTGCTCAAAGTCGCTAAGGGTTTGGATGTTAACAATTTTGCCGCCTAAGCGAGTGATACGCCGCATTTCTTGATTCATGCGGTTATAAGGCACTCGAACGAATACGCTGCCGCTTTTGCGAATGGGGTAGTTTGCTTTATCACTTTCTTCGCTTTGACGCAAACCTAGTACTTCATAAACAAAGACGCGACCACCTGATGTAGCAGCATCTCCAACGGCACCTTGATTGTACATTCGCTTTACCACTCCGATATCTACTTAACCGTTACTAAAAAAATCCATCCTGCGTTGCGTGCAGCTTGACACGCTTCACTTTGAATCGTTGAACATCAAAAAAGATGCCTTGCTACGTACCCTCGCGCCTAGACATGCAGGCATTACAAAAACACACCTGTTCACCTTCTAAGGTAGAGGATAAGTTTATTGGAGAATGTTAATAATGAGTCAATTTAATCTTTTTTTCTTCTAATACTACCCTTTATAGGTAGATATAATTACAGACTCGCGCTCAGAAAAATCCTTCTTTGAGTTGAAGTCATAAAGATAATCAACCTTCAGAAGCTGGACTTCAAATTTAGTTGAATCCCTTCTATTTTCTTCGCTTTGCTATCTAACAGTCTCCAATGTGACATGTGAGTTGCTTCTCAAACTCTGTTGCTTGAACATTTTAAGCTGAAACGAAATCTATTTTTTTGGTGACGACCATAACTAGGTTTCATTCAGCTACTAATATTCCCACGCTAGGAGACGTATATAAGCAACTACAATATTAAGTTTTACTTGATGTGAAAATTCTGTCAACTATTGCTCAGTAGAAGTGCTTGAAGCGTACCAAAGCTTTTGGGTCTCCTCACATGTTCAACCAAAGCAAGCTTTTGATGCTTATCCAACATCAAAACTGCTGATATTAATTGCGAAAAGCCTTTGACGACGACCTATAGGGAGTATCGCACTTTTTTTGAAAGCTTCTATATTCGAGCATGGTTATTATCGAGATGACTCTTAAAGTCTTAAAAATTATTATTATACACGATTGCGAGCTTTTAATTAACTACTCAATTGTAATATTTTGTTTGGATAAATGTATTTGGGGACACAAGCGCAACTTTAGCAAAATTTCAATTACCTTGAGCATGATTGTGAAGTTGTATCGCAATTATTCTTGTTGAAAGTAAACGCTTGTATAGAATTACCTCTTTCTGTTAAAATTTCAGATAACACTAGGATTAAATACTCACCAGTAACGAGTTAAAAGCAAGCGGGTAAATTCGATCGAGATCGTATTCATCCGCAAAGTCTCTTATGGCGCTGCTGAGTGAACGGCACTCGAACTTAAGCCAGTGGGGTAAACTCCTAACCTCACCTGAATATCTGTTGTGTGAAAAATTATTTGTGAAAGCTCAATTTTTAGTATCTAGAGGGGATTTATGACAAGTAAGCCAGAACGGGTGGTGTTAATTGGAGTTGCTGGGGACTCTGGGTGCGGTAAATCTACTTTTTTGCGTCGCTTGAACGATTTATTCGGTGAGGAGTTGATGACAGTCATTTGTTTGGATGACTATCACTGTCTCGACCGCAAGCAGCGCAAAGAAACCGGAATTACAGCGCTTGACCCACGGGCAAACAATTTTGACCTCATGTACGAGCAAATCAAAACGCTCAAAGATGGTAAGTCGATTATGAAGCCGATTTACAACCACGAAACTGGTATGATTGACCCCCCAGAGTTAGTTGAACCAAATCACATTATCGTAGTTGAGGGTCTGCATCCTTTATATGACGAACGGGTGCGCGGATTAATTGACTTCAGCATTTACTTTGACATCAGCGATGAAGTCAAAATCGCTTGGAAAGTTCAGCGTGATATGGCAGAACGCGGTCATACCTACGACGATGTACTGCAAGCAATCAACTCGCGCAAACCGGACTTCCAAAAGTACATCGAACTCCAACGCGAATTTGCCGATGTGGTTCTACAAGTGTTGCCCACTAACTTAATTAAAAACGACCAGGAGCGCAAAGTCCTGCGGGTACGGATGCTTCAGCGTGAAGACAAGCCAGGATTTGAACCTGTTTATCTATTTGATGAAGGGTCAACAATTAACTGGACTCCTTGCGGACGTAAGCTGACTTGTTCGTATCCTGGTATGCAACTTTACTACGGTTCGGATGTGTACTACGGTCGTTATGTCTCCGTTCTGGAAATTGACGGTCAATTCGATAACTTAGATGAAGTAATTTACATTGAGACACATTTAAGCAAAACATCGACTAAGTACCAAGGTGAGATGACGCATCTGTTACTTCAACACCGCGAGTATCCCGGTTCAAATAACGGTACGGGATTATTCCAAGTGCTGACAGGTTTGAAAATGCGTGCAGCTTACGAACGTTTAACATCAGTTGAAGCCAAATTGGCAGTTCAAGTTTAAGAAGTCAAGAGTATTTTTACTGGTTCGATTTTGGACACCAATAGGTGTCCTTTTTGTTCGGAAAAATTTCATGAACGGAAATCAAGTAAAAAACATACATTTCCATCAAAGAGATTAAGTAGAATTCGGGATTTTTGTGAAGATAACAAAACTCTAAGTATTGAAGAGAAAAATGTTGTTATGATCGCAAATTAAAGTGGCAAAATAAAATCTTTGGGTTTATTGAGCTACTTTAATATTGATGCCTTAACTATTTAGTGGGGGAATTGCATTGTCACGTAAAAATTTATTCACCTCCGAGTCGGTAACAGAAGGACACCCAGATAAAGTTTGCGACCAAATCTCAGATACCATTCTGGATGCATTGCTCGCACAAGACCCCAACAGTCGTGTTGCGGCTGAAGTTGTGGTCAACACTGGGATGGTAGTCATTACAGGTGAAATCACCACCAAAGCCAACGTTAACTACGTCAAATTGGTACGGAAAAAAATCGCCGAAATCGGTTACACCGATGACGATAACGGTTTTTCAGCGACCAGTTGCTCGGTTTTGGTGGCATTGGACGAACAATCGCCCGATATCGCCCAAGGCGTAAATACTGCACAGGAAAGCCGCGAACAAAGCAGCGACGAACTATTTGATAAGATTGGTGCTGGCGACCAAGGTATCATGTTCGGTTTTGCTTGTAGCGAAACCCCCGAATTTATGCCCTTGCCAATCAGCCTCGCGCACCGAATCGCTCGTCGATTAGCAGCAGTTCGCAAAACTGGCGGTTTGTCCTACCTGCGTCCCGACGGTAAAACCCAAGTTACCGTCATTTATGAAGATGGTCGCCCGGTTGGTATCGATACAATCTTAGTTTCGACCCAGCACGATGCGGTCATTGGCGATATCACCGATGAAGTTGCGGTTCAAGCCAAGATTAAAGAAGACCTTTGGGCAGCAGTTGTTGAACCTGTATTTGGCGACTTGACTATTAAGCCTGATGCAGAAACTCGCTTTTTAGTCAACCCCACAGGGAAGTTTGTAGTGGGAGGACCTCAAGGTGATGCTGGCTTAACCGGACGTAAAATCATCGTTGATACTTATGGCGGTTACTCGCGGCATGGTGGCGGTGCATTCTCCGGTAAAGACCCTACAAAGGTTGACCGCAGTGCTGCGTATTCTTGTCGCTATGTGGCAAAGAATATTGTCGCTGCTGGTTTGGCCGATAAATGCGAAGTGCAGTTGAGCTATGCAATTGGTGTTGCGAGACCGACAAGTATCTTTGTCGAGACTTTTGGTACAGGCAAAGTTGATGATGATATTTTGTTGGAATTAATCAAAGATAACTTTGAGTTGCGTCCAGCAGGAATCATCCACTCCTTAAATCTAAAGAACTTGCCAAGCGAACGAGGCGGACGTTTTTATCAGGACATCGCGGCTTACGGTCACTTTGGTCGAGATGATTTGGATTTGCCTTGGGAACGTACTGACAAAGCAGAAGCCCTCAAAATTGCTGCAAGCAAATCGCAGGCTGCGGTAGTGGTGTAACGCCTTTTTTGAATTTAGCCGCGTTACAACAATTTGTCTAAAGCTGAGGTATATTAATTAAAATTGCCTCAAGCTTACTATTAAAGGGTATAGGAAAGTACAACAAGCTTCCTATACCCTTAGCTATATTTGGTGAGAATCTGCATCTTTTTAATTGTTTCCGTAGAAAACTTGTTTGCTAAAGCCAATTAAAGTTAAAGTTATTCAAGCATACAGGTATATTCATAATTCCGATTAAAATTCAAAATATAATAAAAGTGATGCTAATAATCTAATTCGTAGCAAGATTTTGTTATAAAGGAATTTTAGTAGATGTATAGCTAGGCCAGGGTAACGACATGATGTTTGAAGGATTGATAATTGGTAAGTAATTGCACGTAAATATGATATTTGCGGGAAGGCAAGGATAATAAGAAATGCGCGATACTAAGCCAACCGCTTTTAACAAGCACTCTGAAAGTAAAACAGTGTCAGCAGACGAAAAACCCTCGACTGATGAACTCCCAACTATCGAATTTCCCTCACGTAGGAAACTTAAGGCGAGTTCGTGGCGTATTCATCAGAAAATTGGTTATGGATATTTTCTGGCAATTAGTATTGGCTTTTTTGGTTCGCTGACTGGGTTGATAATTGCCAACTTCTACCGGGGACAAGAAATCAACCAATTGAAGCAAGCTTACGAGCAATCGGAACTTTTAGCCAATTACAAGGATGCGGTAATTGGAGCGCAGTTGTATAGTTATAAATTACCTGCTGCAATTGAAGAAGCACAGGAATTCCGAATCCAAAAAAACAAATTTTTGGAAAATGTTGAAAAAGCGCAGGCTTCGCAGGCTTCAATCGCCAAGTATCTAGCAAGTAAGCCGCAAGTAAGCCGTGCGACTGCTTCCTCGATGCGATCGCTATTATCTATTTATCCTAATACTTTGAGGTCTTACACGCTACAGGTCGAGTCGATTTTACAAACAGTGGAGACAAAACCACTTAACGACGCTGAAGTTGCTGCTTTTCAACGCGAACTACTAGCGGTGATGCAGGGTGAAGCATCGCTTCAGCTAGACGAACTGTCGCAAAAATTGACCGACAACTTAGAAACTGCCGAGCAATTACGGCTACAGCGAACCATTGATGTCGAACAGGCGAAAATCTTTGAACGTTCAATTACAATTGTGAGTATGGTCGTGTCAGTTGCGATCGCAGCCATCGTTTCTTGGAGAGCTTCGCGGGCGATCGCCGAACCTGTTATTACTGTAACTCAAGTCGCCGAACAAGTTGCCAGGAAATCTAACTTCGATTTACGCGCACCCGTCACTACCAACGATGAAATTGGCTTACTCGCAAAATCACTGAATAGATTAATAGAGCGAGTCTCAGAAAGAACAAAAGAATTACAGCAAGCAAAAGAAGAAGCCGAAGCAGCTAGCAAGACCAAAAGCCAGTTCCTCGCCAACGTTAGCCATGAGCTACGCACCCCATTAAATGCCGTAATTGGCTTGAGTCAATTATTACAAGACGATGCAGCCGATATGGAAATAGCGGGGGATTTTATGACTGATTTGGAAACTATTAATGCTGCGGGAAGGCATTTACTCGAATTAATCAACGATATCCTCGACTTGTCGAAAATCGAAGAAGGGAAAATGACGCTTTACCCGGAAACCTTTGAAATTGCGACTTTGATTAATAATGTTGTCCAGACGGTAAAGCCTTTAATCGAGAAAAATGGCAATATTTTAGAGATTAGCTGCGACCCGCAACTCGGTACTATGTTTGCCGACCAAACAAGGGTACGACAGGTACTGTTGAATTTACTGAGTAATGCTGCTAAGTTTACTACCAATGGTAAAGTTAGTCTGAGAATTTGGACTGAAAAAGAAGACAGAGGCGGCGATTACCCGCAGGAAAAGATAATATTTACAGTCAGCGATACTGGTATTGGAATTACTTACCACCAGCAGGAACAGTTATTTAAACCTTTTACCCAAGGTGATGCATCGACGACTAAGAAATATGGTGGTACGGGATTGGGATTGGCGATAAGTCGTCATTTTTGCCAAATGATGGGTGGCGAGATTTTGCTCAAAAGCGAACCTGGTTCGGGTTCGACGTTTACTGTTTATTTCCCGTTGATGGCAGAGGGGTAAGGAAATTCAGGATTCAGGATTCAGGATTATGACTTCTGACTTCTAACTTCTGAATTCCAATTATTCTCAAAAAAAGAAATTTATTGAGGTAATACGGGAGTATCATCATCGGGTGTTCTCAAAGGTATATTCAGGTGCTTTCTTGCAGCTTCCTCAGCAAGTTGCCTATCTTGGTCGCTTTGAAACTGACTTTCGTCCAACAAATGCTTATCGCGTGCGGCAGCATCCCGACTTGGTGGAGCGCCGTTTTTCCATCTATATCTAAAATCCATAGATTGAAAACCTGTATCTACGGTTTTAATGGTAGGGCTATGGATGTGCGATCGCACCCCACTAAAGGTTGAGGAAATTCAGAATCCACTTGCAAATTCTCAGGCGGATTAAGCAATAATGTATACATATAAAAACTCAGAATCACGGAACCTCACCGGGCTTATGGGTTTTCCCCATCAACAATAACCAACTTTACACCACACTTCCTAGCCGCCTCTGCTAACCGAGTATCAAGCGTTGCTAATGGCAATCCTAACCGTAGCGCTAACTGTAAGTAAGCAGCATCATAAGCTGCTAAACCTTCTTGTCGCCCTAGCACCAAAGTTGCACCCAATGCAAAAGCATCTGTAGCCGTGTCAACTTGTATTAACAATGATTGTAATAAAACAATAGCTTAGTTATGATTGCTTAATCGTCATCCGGTTACGCCGTTCAGCCACCAGTAGCACATTCGCAATCTCCAGCGACCAAATACCCGGTACTAATGCCTCACAATCCGGCATCATTGCCAATATGGCATTAGCATAATCGTTATTTTCATCCACCAAACACCAGCTAATTGCCACCGAACAATCCAAAACAAACTGCATTTAAAATCTTCGCCCTTCTTCAATCATAGAGCGAATTGACGTTTTATCCAACGCTACTTCTCTTTGCAGTTGTTGCATTCTAGTAATTGCATTACTGATCGATTTTTTAGTAGTGGGCTTTCCCCAAGCGTTATAACGTGGTTCCGGTTCTGAGGATGCTGCAATTAATGGCTGTACAACCACCACCACCTCAACAGAAGTATCTTTTAAATCAGTAGGTGTTTGAATTTGCAACATCCCGTCAATCCCAATATGCGATCGCAGTTTTATTGTTTCCATATTAGTTTTTGTGACTTATTCTCAATTACTTATGCTTATAAAGTATCCGACATCGATTAATCTTAAATAAAATACTGGCTATAATTTCGGCGTGGCAGAGGATGCTAACCTTTTCTCTAGCTCCTTGATGTAAGGAATGCAATCGCTCAAGCTCGTCAACTAGCTGTAATACAGAAACTCCGATATCTGGTCTAACTTCAGCAATTGCCGTGTTATTGATTTGTGCCTGTGCCCAATTTTGCAATTGTTCTAAGGTCATGTTCTTATCTTCCAATTAATCCAACGGTTTGGTTCCGGACGATACACAGTTATGAACCTTGCGACTCTATTAGTTTCATCGTATCCCCAAACGTTTGGGAATTGGCTCGCCCGTTGTCTTGAATCCTAAAATTAAACAAGCTGGCATTGGGTAAGCTTGCGGATAGTCTTCAATAATTTCACCATTCTCTATCACTGACTGGTTAATATCTTCAGGAATTAAGTTATCTGCTGCTGCTTCTTTTATACTATATCGGGATAAAACTACCCTACTTGCATTAATTGCTTCAATAATTTCCTCAATCTGCATCCCAACAATTTTAACTACATTTGCATTTTCTCACGATTGCTCCTTAACATAGTATCCAACTTCTTAATGTGTTTATGGCTCGTTCGGTTATCTCGCGCTCGAAAGTGCGAGGAAAACACAATACTTATTGATTAAAATTCGGTAGGATAGTGTAGCCTAGCCTGTAGCTATACTCTTAATTGAGGCTCCCGCTAGCTTAGAGCTTCCACACACAGCTTGACATGACCACAACTACTGATTTCCTTAGTCACCTCAACCCCAGCCAACGCAGCGCTGTCGAACATTTTTGCGGTCCCTTGCTTGTTGTTGCGGGTGCGGGTTCCGGCAAAACGCGAGCGCTAACTTATCGTATCGCTAATTTAATTCTCGAACACAACGTTGACCCCGAAAATATCCTCGCGGTGACTTTCACCAATAAAGCCGCAAGGGAAATGAAAGAACGCATCCAGAAGCTTTTCGCCGAACAAATGGCAATGCGCGAATTTGGCTGTAAGTATGATTTGCTACCTGAATATGACCAGGTTCGCTTGCGATCGCGTGTTTACAAATCTGTCATCAAAGATATGTGGTGCGGTACTTTCCACAGTTTATTTTCGCGCATCCTCCGTTTGGATATCGATAAGTACCAGGATGAAAACGGACGCAAGTGGAATAAGAATTTTTCGATTTTTGATGATTCAGATGCGCTTAGTTTAGTAAAGGAAATTGTTACTAAGGAGTTAAATCTCGATGACAAAAAGTTTGAACCGCGTTCGGTGCGTTACGCAATTGGTAACGCCAAAAACCAAGGTTTATCGCCGAAAGAATTTGAAATCGAGCAACCTAACTATCGGGGACGAATAATTGCTCAAGTTTACAATGCTTATCAAGATAAGCTAGCGCAAAATAATGCGCTTGATTTTGATGACTTAATTTTGATTCCAACGCTATTGTTTAAACAAAATCAGCAAGTTTTAAATTATTGGCATAAAAAATTTCACCATATATTAGTCGATGAATATCAAGATACTAACCGCACGCAATACGATTTAATTCGGTTGTTATCGACGAATGGGGAGAGTAAGGATAATTGGAGTTGGGACAATCGTTCGACCTTTGTAGTGGGTGACGCAGACCAATCGATTTACTCATTTCGGCAGGCAGACTTTACTATTTTACTTGGTTTTCAAGACGACTTTGGCGATGGGTTAGAGGATGATAATACGCAAACAATGGTGAAGTTAGAAGAAAACTATCGCTCGTGTGAAAATATCCTCGAAGCCGCAAATAGTTTAATCGAAAACAATACCCAACGTATCGATAAAATTCTCAAGCCAACTCGCGGTGCTGGCGAACAAATCTATCTTTTCAAAGCTGATGATGAAGTTATCGAAGCCGACTTTGTTATCAATCAAATTCGCCGCATGGAAACTGAAAATCCCGATTTAAATTGGGGTAGTTTCTCGATACTTTATCGTACTAATGCTCAGTCGCGTCCTTTTGAAGATTTACTAGTTAAATATCAAATCCCTTATACCGTAGTCGGGGGATTTAAATTTTACGACCGGAAGGAAATTAAGGATATTTTGGCTTATTTGAAAGCCGTAAACAACCCAGCCGATACGATTAGCTTGCTGCGAATTATTAACACACCTCGACGCGGGATTGGTAAATCAACTTTAGATACCTTGGTGCGTGCCTCGCAAGAATTGGGGACGACTTTGTGGGAAATACTGAGCGACGAAACATCAGTTAATACCTTAGCTGGACGCGCTGCAAAATCTATCAACGGATTTGCGGGGATAATTAAGAAGTGGCAGGGACAATTGGAAATGCCAGTTACCGAACTCGTGCAAGGAATTATCGAAGATTCGGGCTACGTTCAAGATTTGCATACGCAGGGAAATGATGAAGCTTCCGAAAGAATTGAGAACATTCAAGCGCTTTACAATGCGGTGATTGAATTTCAGGAAGAAAGGGAAGGAGAGGAGAATGTTAACTTGCAAAGCTTCTTAGAAAAAACTTCCCTCAGTTCCGACTTGGACAATTTGAAGGAAGGGGAAACCGCTGTTTCTTTGATGACGTTACATGCATCGAAGGGGCTAGAATTTCCGGTGGTGTTTTTGGTCGGGTTAGAACAGGGATTATTTCCCAATTATCGCTCGATGCAAGACCCTGCGTCTTTAGAAGAAGAACGCAGGTTGTGTTATGTGGGGATTACACGCGCACAGGAGAGGTTATTTATTAGCCATGCGCGGGAGCGAAGATTGTATGGAAGTCGAGAACCAGCCATGCGATCGCAGTTCCTCGACGAGCTACCAACTGAATTAATTGCTACTGGGTATCAAAGTCGGCAAGCATATGTGAAATCGACTGCTGGAATACAACGTACTAATCGCGGTGATTCTGGCAATCAAGAAGTAGCAGTTAGCGATTGGCAAGTTGGAGATAGAGTGTTACATAAGACTTTTGGGGTAGGTGATATTACGCATGTATTCGATGCGGGGAGTAAAACTTCTGTAGCGGTTAAATTCGTTAGCTTGGGTACAAAAATCATCGACCCTAGAGTTGCCCAGTTGCAAAAAGCTGATTAGGTATAGTTACCGAGAGGTTAAAAGATCCCCGACTTCTGCGAAGTCGGGGATCTGACCCTGCGACATGCCAAAATTAATGAAACACTAAATACATAAAAGCGCTTATTTGTATAGTCATAAAAAACGATTTATTAGTTTACGGAATCCTCTCTTCAAAATTAACTTTATAAATCAAAGCTTAGAGTACGATAATATCGTGCCCAATAGCGAATACTATAATTTTTGCTGATGATTTCACGCTTTTAATCCAAGACTTGTAAAAAAAATCCTGGAAAAAGCTTTTAATCGGACTTTCCATGCTTTAAATAATCCAAGGAAGACACAAACAACTCGCATATGTCTAACAATCGACTTTCTACAAACATCGTCGGTTTGGATGAAGTCCTAAATGGGGGGTTAATAGCTAACCGTGCTTATCTTGTCCGGGGTGGTCCGGGTACAGGTAAAACAACATTGGGATTGCATTTTCTGACTGCGGGTGCTGCGAATGGAGAACAGGTACTATTTATTACGCTGGGGGAAACTGTCGAGCAAATTCGTCAAAATGGCGAAAATTTGGGTTTGGATACTAGCGCGATCGCCTTTCTAGATTTGAGTCCGACCTCAGACTTTTTTGCGAAAGTGCATACCTATGATATATTTTCCCCGGCAGAGGTAGAGCGCGAACCGATGACGCAAGCAATTGTGGAACAGGTAGAAACTCTCAAACCTCAGCGCGTTTTTCTCGATTCGATGACGCAGTTACGCTACCTAGCAAGCGATGCGTTTCAATTTCGCAAGCAGGCATTATCGTTTCTACGTTTTTTGGTCGAAAAAGGTGCGACTATAATGTTTACTTCCGAAGGTAGCGAAGAAGCACCCGATGAGGATTTACAATTCCTTGGCGACGGTGTAATTCATCTCATTTTTTCTACTCAAGAACGAACGCTGTGCGTTACTAAGTTTCGCGGTTCTAGCTTTCGATCGGGTTGCCACTCGATGCGTTTAACTCAAAGTGGAATGCAAGTCTTTCCTCGGTTGGTTCCGGAAATCTATCACAAGGAATTTGTTCAGGAAACAATTTCTTCAGGAGTTGTAGAAATTGACGAATTGCTACATGGTGGGTTGGAACGCGGCACGATTACAATTATTAGCGGTCCTAGTGGTATTGGTAAAACTACGTTGGGACTCCAGTTTATGAAAGAAGCCGCAGGCAGAGGAGAGCGTTCGGTTGTTTATACTTTTGAAGAGTGGAAGGAAACGCTTTTACATCGGTGTGAAGGAATTAATATTCCAGTTAACATTATGATGGAGCGCGGTACGCTTTCGATAGTTCAGATCGAGCCATTGCATTACACACCCGATGAGTTCGCAAATTTGGTTCGTCATGAAATCGAACAACACCAAACAAAGATAGTCATGATTGATAGTACCTCCGGCTATCGCCTTTCGTTACGAAGTGCAGATTTAATCACCCATATTCACGCCCTATGTAAATATTTACAAAATATGGGTATTGCCGTTTTGCTAATTAACGAAACTACAAGCATTACAGGCGATTTCCGACCCACCGAGAATGGTATTAGCTACGTCGCTGACAACATTGTGTTTTTGCGTTATATCGAAATCAAAGGCGAAATTCGACGTGTGATTGGAGTACTCAAAAAACGCCTAACTAACTTTGAAAAAACTCTGCGCGAGTTTGAGATTAGCCGCTACGGGATAAAAGTTGGCAAGCCGTTAACTAATTTGCGTGGTATTCTCAAGGGTATACCCGATTTGCTCGATTCTGACAGGAACCAAAAAGATTAATAACTTAGCACTCTTGTTAATTAGGCGACAAAAACCAAGCCAATGAACCGGATTCTACTCTTATTAGAACATATAGAGAATCGTCGCCTGCTATCTGAATTTTTAGGGCAGTACTACAAAGTAATAGTCCCGGATGCTGCTGTACAGGCTAGAAATGCTTTTCCTTTACTTGATGAGGAATTTGATTTATGCCTGTTAGATGGTGTTGCTTTAAATTATCTATGGGAGTGGGTACAGGCAAAAAAACATTCACAAGACCCAGTTTTTCTACCTTTTCTACTGATTACATTTGCTTCAGATGTCAAATTACTCACCCGTAATTTGTGGCAAAGTATTGATGAGTTGATTACTAAACCAATGGAGAAGTTAGAGTTGCAAGCACGGGTGGAAATGCTATTGCGATCGCGTCAACTCTCTTTGGAACTTAATGCCACAAATAAACGCTTGCAGCAGGAGATAATCGAGCGCGAACAAGCTTTTTTATTACTACGTCAAAGCGAACTCCGCTTTCAGCGTTTAGTTCGATCGAGTATTGTGGGTATTATCATTGCAGATTTTAACGGTAATATTTGCGAGGCTAACGACGCTTTTTTAGAAATAGTTGGCTACAAGCGCGAAGACCTAGAAGCTGGTAAGATTCGCTGGACTGATATGACACCCAGCGAGTATCTCCCACTCGATGAGCAAGCAATCGAGCAAATCAAAGCGCGTGGTGACTGTACTCCTTATGAAAAAGAGTATATTCGTGCTGAAGGCGATCGCGTCCCGGTTTTGGTTGTTTCCATCCAACTAGTACCTGAAGAATCCGATTGTGTTGCTTTTATCCTCGACATCAGCGAACGTAAACGAGCAGAAGCAGAAATCCGTAACGCTTTAGAACAAGAAAAGGAACTAAATCAACTCAAATCGCGTTTCGTCTCAATGGTCAGCCATGAGTTTCGCAACCCTCTAAATGTTATCTCTGGTTACGCACGTATGCTTAGACAACGCGGTTCCCAATGGCCGCAGGAAAAGCAAATAGAAGTTTTACAACGAATTGAAAAATCTGTTAGTAAAGTAGTTGAATTATTAGATGATGTTTTGACGATTAGTCGAGGGGAGTCAGGCAAACAACCGTTTAACCCATCCGTTATCGATATCAAGCGATTTTGTCAGAATTTAGTGGCAGAAATGCAAATTATTGCTAACCCCTCACACCAAATTATTTTGATAACTCCAGAAGTTGAAATCGAAGCCTGTTTAGATCAAAATTTATTAAATCAAATTTTAACTAACTTACTTTCAAACGCTATCAAATATTCTGATGGAGAAAAAGATATTTTATTTGAACTGAGTTGCGATGAGAAAGTAGTAATATTCAAAATTATCGACAAAGGTATTGGCATCTCTTTAGAAGACCAACAAAAATTGTTTGAATCCTTCTATCGAGCCAAAAATGTTGGTGTGATTCCGGGCACTGGGTTAGGGTTAGCGATTGTTAAGCAAGCTGTGGAGTTGCATCAAGGCGAAATCAGCGTTGTTAGTGAACTTGATGTTGGTACAACATTTACTGTCATCCTCCCAAGGGAATAGTTACTATTGGTGAATAAAGGTTATCGATGAAGGAAGAAGGAAGAAGGAAGAAGGAAGTAAAAAATGTAGGTTGGGTGGAACGAAGTGCAACCCAGCATTTACTTTTTGTTGGGTTACGCTATCGCTTCACCCAACCTACCGTCTTCCTCGGGCACTGGTTTATCCTCCGGAAATAAATGGTGGTAAAATAGTGCGATCGTATATGTCAGCCTTTACAGGTAAGGAATGTCGATTACTGCTGTTAACTTCCTGTTAGAACCCGGTCAGAAAGTAACCCTTGAACCTGTTTCGTGGCAACGGTTTGAAGCAATTTTAGATGGACTTGGAGAAAAGCGTTCCTCACGAGTTGCCTACGCAAATGGAATATTAGAGATTATGGTGCCGCTACCCGAACACGAACGCACTAAAGTACTATTAGCAGATTTAGTCAAAATTTTACTCAAATTCAAAAAGCTTGCATGGGAACCTTTAGGGTCAACTACCTTCAAAAAACAAAATATGACAGCTGGCATTGAGCCAGATGATTGTTTCTACATCCAAAATTATCAAGCGGTAATTGGTAAAGAACGTATCGACTTATCTGTTGACCCACCACCCGACCTATCACTCGAAACTGATGTTACCTCCAAAACCGCAACTGCTGCGTATCAAGCTTTAGGTGTGCCAGAACTATGGATTTGTGATTCACCTCAACTAAAGATAAAAATTTTAGTCAATAGTGAGTATATAAATTCAAACACCTCGTTAACTTTCCCCGATCTCGACGTTGTACAAATTATCCCACAGTACATCCAGCGTGCGAAAGTTGTTGGAGTCAGTCAAGCACTTGATGAGTTTGAACAATTTATTAACAATTAGTGGGATTGCGAATAGTCGTATTCATAAGGGGTAATACCTACTATTCGCACTTTTGTATCCGCAGGAGAAATCAAGTATTTTATTTCTCATTTCGGGATTTAGAAATGATATATTCTGCTTTTTGTGCAACCATTTCTTTGTGCTACTACTTAAAAAATTATGCAATCTACCCCAAAATTACTAACCGACCCATTTCTACAACTCCCCACCGCTAATTCGGTACGTGTTGTCTGGTTTACCGAGTTTGCAGGTTCGCAACACATCGTTAACTACGGTGAGAATCTCAATCAATCTGCCATTGCTACTACGACTAAGCTTAGTCGCACCCGTGAAGACCAAAAATCACGGATTGGCAACCAAACCGAAGATAGTAAAGTTTACCAACAACCTGTTATTCGTGATATTTGGAGACACGAAGCAGAAGTAACCGGGTTAAGTCCTGATAAACGGGTAATTTATAGCGTTACTAGCTTAGATGATGGTGGTGTAACTATAAGTAGCAATGTATTTACCCTTGCACCTGCACCAAGTCCCGGTACTCCTATGAAGATTTTGCTAACTTCCGACCATCAAATCAAGCCGATGGTTGCTGCAAATTTGCAAAAAGTAGTTGAGACGGTTGGACAAGTTGATTGCGTCTGGTTTGCAGGTGATTTAGTTAACCTTCCCGACCGTGCTAGCGAATGGTTTGATGATAATCGCGGGAATGCTTTTTTCCCTTGTTTGCAAGGGTTGGGAAGCTATGAAATGAATTGGAATGAAGAAAAGATAACTTATACGGGTGGCGAAATTATCCAACATGCGCCGATGTTTACTTGCATTGGCAATCATGAATTGATGGGGAGATTTGCACGGGAAAATAGTTTGAATGGGGAATTTGATGATACAATTCCCCGCGATATTGCTCGTAAGTTATATGGTAATGAATGCTTGAAAGATAATTCGTTTAATAGCGATACATACGAAGAAATTTTCACGCTTCCTGAAAGTACGGGGGGAAAAACCTACTACGCAGTCAGTTTTGGTGATGTGCGGTTGGTGGTTCTTTATGCTACGAATATGTGGAGGTTTCCGAGTACAGAGAATCGACGCAAGGGTAAATATGAGGAACCGAAAGAGGATTTACAAAACCCGGTTTCTTGGGGTTACGGACAGATTATTTACGAACCAATTGCCAAAGGAAGTAATCAGTATAATTGGTTGGAGAAAGAATTAAAAAGTTCGGAATTTCAACAAGCTAGATACAAAGTGGTGATGTTACACCATCCACCGCATACGCTGGGTGATAATATTATTCCTGCTTACACCGATCCAGTGCAAGTTATTGAACGCGATGAAAAGGGTAATGTTGAGAATGTGCGCTATGAGTATCCCAAGGATGCAGATTATTTGATTCGGGATGTTATCCCGTTGTTAGAAGCTGCTAAAGTGCAGTTAGTATTTTTCGGACATTCGCATTTGTGGAATCGCTTTGTCAGTGCATCGGGAATGCATTTTCTGGAAACTTCTAATGTTGGTAATTCCTACGGTGCAGCGTTTGCAAGTCGCAAGCGCGATAATGTTCCAGTAATGGGTAGCGATAATTATATTGAAATTGGCGACCCAAATGGGTTGGAACCAGTGATGCCAGCAATTAGCACGATGTTAGGTGAAGATGGAAAATTGCCTTATATTTCGAGTAATGAAATCACGGTTTTTAGTATTTTTGATACGGGTACGGGTATAATTAGTAGCTACTGGTTTGATACTCGTCAAGTTAACGGGGATGTGATTAAGTTTGATGAGTTTAAGCTCACGTAGCTGACGTAGCTGACGTAGGTTGGGTGGAGCGAAGCGCAACCCAACATTTTTATCCAAAAAATGGGTTGAAAACCCCGTCGTTCTACGACGGCTTTAATTGAT
>CAXTCQ010000155.1:0-18914 GCA_964242965.1 uncultured Calothrix sp.
CCCCACTCCCCCTACTCCCTACTCCCTATTCCCTACTCCCTTATTCTTCGTTGCCTCTCGCGGACATCAATCTGATATCGGGGGAATCACCCCAGGCTCAATGCCTCCCCACAGTACTACAGTAGAAGAGGAAGGGATTTTATTTGATAATTTTCTCTTAGTTGAAGAAGGTAATTTTCGAGAAAAAGAAGTACGCGAACAACTTGCAAATCATCGCTATCCCGCACGCAACCCCGACCAAAATCTCGCTGATTTCAAAGCCCAAATTGCTGCCAACGAACGCGGTATGCAAGAACTTCATAAAATGGTTGCTCAATACGGACTTGAAACAGTTCAAGCTTATATGAAATTTGTCCAAGATAATGCCGAAGAAGCGGTAAGACGGGCAATTGATGTTTTAAAAGATGGTTCGTTTACCTATGAAATGGATAGCGGTGCAAAAATTAAGGTTACAGTCACGATTCACCGCGAAACTCGCAGTGCTACCATTGATTTTACTGGCACATCCGAGCAACTAAATAGTAACTTTAATGCACCATTAGCTGTGACTCAAGCCGCAGTTTTGTATGTTTTCCGAACGCTGGTTAATGATAGTATTCCCCTCAATGCGGGCTGTCTGAATCCTTTAGAAGTTATTGTTCCTGAAGGTTGTATGTTGAATCCAGTTTATCCAGCAGCAGTAGTTGCGGGTAATGTCGAGACTTCGCAAACGATTGTCGATGCTTTGTATGGTGCTTTAGGTATTATGTCAGGTTCCCAAGGAACGATGAATAATTTTACTTTTGGAAACGAGCAATATCAATATTATGAGACAATTTGCGGTGGTTCGGGTGCGGGGGAAAACTTTGATGGAACTGATGCAGTCCAAACGCACATGACAAATTCGCGTTTAACTGACCCAGAAGTTTTAGAAACTCGTTATCCTGTACTTTTAGAAAGTTTTAGTTTGCGTCCCAATAGTGGGGGGAAAGGAAAACACACGGGTGGAAATGGGGTAATTCGTCGGATTAAGTTTTTGGAACCGATGACAGCGAATATTCTCTCCAATCATCGAATTGTTGCGTCATTTGGGTTAAATGGTGGAGAAGCGGGACAGGTTGGACGGAATTGGGTAGAACGTATTGATGGGACTGTTGAGAATTTGGAAAGTACAGCGACAGTTGAGATGGAAGCGGGAGACATTTTTGCTATTGCCACTCCTGGAGGTGGAGGATTCGGTTAGCTTTTTGATGCGCGATAGATTCTGCGTCAAGATGGTAATTAAATTTCGTGAGGTTTTGCTTGGTTTTAAGCTTGAGAAGAAACTGTAATTAGAGTATGTTTCATAAGTTATGCTTGTTCAGGACTTACGCAAAGCCTCCCTTTCAAAGGGGGGTTGGGGGGATCTCCAGGGACTAGAACGCTTAATGTGCGTAAGTCCTGTTGTTATCCAAAATATTCAGATCCCCCTAAATCCCCCTTAGAAAGGGGGACTTTAAGATATTTACTTATACAACTTACGCACGAACCGCGCAGTTATGAGCCTTATTAGACACAGAAAACAGAGATTAAGAGGGTTTGGGAAAGTTTTTGCATAAGTCTTTTAAAAGGGGACTTTAAGAGTATCTACTTAAAACGGAAGATTTTAAAAGTATTTAGCCCCCCTTAAAAAGGGGGGTTGGGGGATCGATATCTTTCAAGCTA
Organism: uncultured Calothrix sp.; assembly: GCA_964242965.1. Lineage (GTDB taxonomy): Bacteria > Cyanobacteriota > Cyanobacteriia > Cyanobacteriales > Nostocaceae > JANNFJ01. Next base: position 1,684 of record CAXTCQ010000155.1, read on the forward strand.
ATGCATCATATTTTCCAAACACCCTCTGAGAGATTTTTTAGCCATTTTGTAAATTCGCTACATATTCATTAAGTTAAAACCGATGGAAGAGACGAGCGATAGCATTACCAAAGCATTTAACGCACCATTGCGATCGCGCTAACGTACTGGAGGTACATCGCGCTAGCGACTCCAACGAAGTATCGCACTGATTCTTGCCGGAGGTATATCGTGCGAAGAAATCACCGACTCAAAGCCAGTTGAAAACTGGCTTTACTTATTTTTGGAGACAGCGATCGCGCTTAAAGATGAGTTAACAAGGGGACATTAATTATTTGTAACTATTCACTCCCCACCTAGCAAAATCGTCGAAACCCTTAATTTCTGATTGAGAGGTAGGGGGGAGTGTGAACGGTTACAATTATTTAGTTATAAAAATTAATGTCTTAACAAAATTAAAAAGCGGCAACAATTAAGAATGTCGTAGTAGGTCGGGGGTAGAGTTGATAATTATAATTAGGGAACGTGCTACCTTGGAGCAGGTAGAGCAAATGCTGGAAACTTTGAGAGTATACATCAAAGTTGTGGTTGACATTGAACGTGGCATACTAGCAGGAGGAGGGGAAAAACATGCTTGGTGCGAAGCTGTATTGCTCGAAGATGGTAGCAGGCAGCGAGATATCTGGGGTGCCGATTGGACTCCATTTAACCAATCGATTGATTACGAATCGATCGTTAATATTCGCCCAAGCCAAAATAACCGCTCGATGATAATTCAAGACCCAATAATCAAAGAACGTGTAAAACGAATTACGCAGGAGTTAATCGGTGGATACGAAATCGAATTTAGATGAAAAAAAAGCACGCTTCCAAAATGAAGATATTCCCTATCGTTTAGGACATGTAGCTTCCAACTTAGGGCGCGTTAGGTCATTTTGTAATAGTGCATACAAAAAAGGTGTAGAAGTTGTAATAGATGAAACCGAGTGGTTTATCGAGTGGACAGCAGCAGAAATTGAACCAGAACAAGCCGAAGAACTAGTTAACATCCAAGTTCAACTAGCACGCTGGCAGCTGAATTTAGATAATATTTGGTTAGATGAACTTCATCGAGCAGAAATAGCCAAACAAGCAGAAATATACTCACAAAAAGTGTTAAACATGTCAGGTCTACTTGATTCCGTAGCGTAATGTTAAAATTTATAACGCCAATTGTATAAGTGGGATTCTCGGTAGGCTGTCAAATTCGTTTTGGGTTGTGTTGGTAATTGAGTTGGGTTCCATTTCATTTCACCCAACCTACGAATCGATGCGATTCTACTATAATTGTTCCGTTTCCCAAGCAAGACAAAGAAAATCTCCTATTTCATCTGGATATAATGTTTTTACTACTTGATGCAGGTATCGCACAGCGTAAAACTCATTTAGAAAACCGAAAATTTCTATATCCCTAGTTGGTTCATTGTATGGACTATGTGCAAGCCAAGTATCATCCAAGCATTCTCGTATGTAACCAAGAAGTGTATTTTGAAAGAAAACATGTTTTTGAAAATATTCTTTGACTATCAAACCTTTTTTACGCATTTCTGTAAGTTCTAGTTCTTCCCAAGCATTTCCTTGTTGGTCATATCCGCAGGACATCCCTATAGTAAATGTATAATTTCTAAGAGATGTCAAGATAAAAGTGTGGTATTTTTCCATAACAAATTAAATATTATTGTTTTGACATCTGACAGCTTCTGTTAGGATATTTAAATAGGTTTCAAAATTTATTTGTGAATCCATTGTTATCTCATCTGTAATAAGTATTAGCTCGAAATGAAAAAACCTATTATCGTATTTAGGTAAAACTGGTAGTACCGCTAGTTGGAGAGACTTGCGATCGCAGTTAACTAACATCGTACTCAAATACCCGGTCATTACCCCCAATATCCACAACTTTCGTGGGATAATTCTTATGGATAAGAAGCCCAAGGAAGTAAATAATCAATAATTTATTGATACACCCAATCTGTTGCACTATCAGGTTAAACAGTTGTCCTGCTATCAATTCTAAGGAGTCGAGCTAATTGAGCCGGAAGTTGTTGTGATGCCCGAACGCGCAAGTCAAAAGAAGTAAGAGGGACAAGATATTCAAAAATTTCTTGATGGCGAGCATTTGCGGCTTTTAGCAAGGCAAAATTAGATTTTCGGCTAACAATGTTTGGATTGGCATTTACTTGAAGTAGGATTTTTACTATGCTGAAGCTACCTTGTTGAGCTGCATTCATTAATATAGTTTCTCCATCTTCAAGGCTTGCATTAACATCTATTCCAGCTTTAATAAAAGCTTGTAGTATTTCTGGTGTATCAAATTCATTATCAATTATGATGGAGAGTAAACCGTTAGTGGGAACAGCACCCGCTGCAAGGAGTGCCTGAACGATTTCTATCTTGCCTAAACTGGTTGCTAAACTTAGAGGTGTTTTATAGTTACAATCTTGCTGCTCTAAGTTAGTGCTATTCTTAATCAATCTTCGTACTTCTTCCACATTACCATTTAGAATTGCTTCATGGATTTTCACGTTTGCCATTTTATAATCATTACCTTTACGAGCTGATGAACCATCTACTTTCTCCCATCTATATTCGATAGTTTGCATTGCATAAGGCATCAAATATAGATAGATTTAATCCAAAACGTTAATAATAAGCACGCCATATTTTTAAAGCCACTTTTCCTTATTGAAAGGAGTTTTCCACTTGTCGGTCAGCATTGACACAAGCTCGTGATGGGGATGTATCAATGGCACATCGCTCCAATATGAGATTTTTATTGTACTCTTTAACCCGTGTTCGCTATTTAAATCTTCGTAACACTCAATATAGCGACTGCAATCAGATACAGTTGGTACTGACTCCGATGCTGAAGTTGCTCCAACATAGAGAATGATATTAGCAGCAGCGTCGCAAATAAAATATAAACATGCCTGTCCTCGAAAATTCCTCTCATTCAAACGCGAAGACGACATTGATTTTCGAGGTAGGGAAAATGGATTAATGTTTGCACATTGATGTTGTTTTGCAGCTGCATCTAGTTGGTACTCTGAAATCTTCTGCTTCCAACGTGCGAGAATATCTTTATTTAACCTACCAACATTTGGTTCGCATCCGACAATACTCTTATTTACATCCAAACTACAAAGTTGGTTTTGAATTATATTTTGTAATTCTAACGAGTGATATAACTTACGAAGCCTTTTAAGTATCCGCTCCTTGCGTTTGCGTAGCGTTGCTTCGCTGATATCAGCAAAACCTCTCTCCTGATATTGCAGAGCAATATTTTTCCACGATAAATTATGGCATATCTTTAGCAGCAAAAGCTCTCTGTCTTCTAAACTTAACATTGCAAATGCTGTCCTGACCCACTCGCATTGCTGGAAAAACTCGTCAAGAGCGGCAGTATCTCCATTATCCAAACATTCAAGCCAGCTTTCTTCCAACTGAGAAAAGCGTCTATTGCTACGACTGCGTTCTCGGATAATATTAAAAGCTGTAACCCGAATCCACGCCAACGGATTTTCAATCCGTTCGCCTCGTTGGATTCGTTCGATACCCCGCATAAATGCATCGCTGAGAATTTCATCTGCGCTATAGGAATTAAGTAAGTTAAACTGGCTAAGACTGCGTTTAATAAACGCTAACATCGATATACCAGAGGGACTTCCAGAATCAAGTAAAACCCGGAACTCTTCAAAAAAGCGCTCCACCATTGTCAGGACTCCTGATTAAATTAATCAAAGCAGGCAAAGAACAAGCAAAAATCATCGAATCTTCATAAATTAGTGATTTTCGGTGACATTTTGTGACCAATATAACCAAATATCCGATCTCCAACCGTCACAAAACCTCTTTGCTGTTCACTATATAAGGTGCAATATATAAACACCGACTTGATTTCACGTCACAACAGACGGAAATCGGGATACTACGCAGCGTTAAAACATAATCAAAACACTGCGTAAGTCCCTCATGCGTACCAATCTCGTAATTAGGTTTAGAGGAATGTTCAAAACCACCGACAATCAAGCTTTCTCATTAACTCTAGAAAGTAAAAAAATTATTCAAGAATATCTTCAACTAGCGTTGTTGCAAAAATTCTCGGAATCTCAAGCACAGCGAATGTCGGAAATTATGGAGATGATTCAATCTTCGGAAATTCTTTGTTTTTGGGTGAATGAAGCTGACCACCTCATCGGACATAAGTTAAATCTTATCGACGAAAATGAATGCAAAAATCAACAAGCAAGATTACGCGAATATCTCGATGCTAAATATTTAGAAGTTCAACAATTCACTTCTAAAAAATATTAATCTGGGTAATACGATGAGACTAGAAACCGGGTATCTTTAAGATACCCGGTTTCTGTCATCACGAATAATTTAGAACGACCGCATTTACATTATTTACTATTGGCATTATGTTACATAATGTATTATATTAGTATTTTATATTTAATCATCAATAAAAATGAACGACTCGCGTTTAGTAAAAATTAGTAAATACCTGAGTCGGCACTTGCGTCACCAACCAGAAAGAATTGGTATTTCACTCGAACCAGGTGGATGGGTGAAAGTCGATGATTTATTAACAGCTTGTAAAAAAAATCAATTTAATATCAGTCGGCAAGAATTGGAACTAGTTATACAAAATGACAAAAAGCGCTTTTCCTTTGATGAAACTGGCACTTTAATTCGTGCCAATCAAGGACACAGCGTACAAGTTGATTTACAGTTAGAATCACAAGTTCCTCCGGATGTACTATATCATGGTACTGGAGATAAATCTGTGGAGTCAATTTTGTTGCAAGGACTTTTGAAAATGTCTCGTCACCACGTTCATTTGTCAGATAATATCGAGACAGCGAAAAAAGTCGGTGCAAGACATGGGAAACCTGTAGTTTTAATAGTTCATGCTGCAAAAATGTATGAAGAAGGATTTAGTTTTTATTGTTCGGATAACGGTGTATGGTTAGTAGATAATGTGCCACCGGAGTATTTAGAAAAGATATAAAATGGACTGCGAAATTAAGAGGATTTAAAGAATCTTTTTTTCCTTCTGCCCCTTCTCCCTTCTCCTTTACCCCCTTTCCCCTTTTCCCTTTACCAAGTATGATTTTTCATGCCTACGAAGTAATTTTTTGTTGATGATTGCAGCTCCCTGAGAAGCATCGCATTCCTCTACCAACCCATTACTATGCACAAAACTCTTTTGACAACCGCGCTATCTTGTGCCCTACTCGGATTAGTCAGTGGATGTTCGTTTTCAGGTTCATCGCTGTCAAATTCTGCATCGCAGTCCGGAAATGCTGTCAATGCAGTTGCACCAATCAAAAAACCGGATTTACCTTTAACCGTTGCCCCCGATAACCCCGACCCGACAGCGAATGCCAAAGTAAAAAATTATATCAAATCGCTGGCTCCACATGGTTCGGCACAGCAAACTCATGGTGTTTGGATGCAGTCTAGCGATAAGCTTTTGGCAAATCATCAAGGGACTGTACCGATAACTGCCGCTTCTATCTCAAAAGTTGCGACGACGCTGGCAACATTAAAAACCTTTAATCCCGACCATCGATTTGTCACCCAAATTGGGACAACGGGAACCATCGACAAAGGAGTTTTAAAAGGTGACTTGATTATTCAGGGAGGAGAAGACCCATTTTTTGTGTGGGAAGAAGCGATCGCATTAGGCAACACCCTCAACCAAATGGGCATTAAGCGAGTTACTGGCGACTTGATAATAATAGATAAGTTCTACATGAACTTCAGCCGCAACCCGACTACAGTCGGAAACTTCTTCAAAGCAGCTATAAATAGCCGAACTTGGGGACGGCAGGTAGAAAGAATACATCAAACATTGCCTGTCGGTACGGCAAAACCGCAAGTTGCTATCAATGGTAAAATCAAGTCTCTGCCCTCAGCCCCCGCGAACTTCCAGTTACTAGTACGTCACAATTCTTACCCGCTTGCCGAATTGCTCAAAAAAATGAATTTATACAGCAATAATGCAATGGCAGAAATGTTTGCCGATACGGTTGGAGGGGCGCAAGTTGTAGCACAAAAAGCCGCAGCAGCAGCCCAAGTTCCCCAAAATGAAATTTATTTAATCAACGGTTCGGGGTTGACATACGAAAACAAGATTTCTCCCCGTGCAGCAGTTGGCATGTTTCGGGCGATTGAGAAGCATCTTCAACAGTACAACATGACGGTTGCGGATGTATTTACAGTTATCGGACAAGATGATGGGATTTTAAAACCGCGAGGTATTCCTAAATTTGCAGTCGTCAAATCGGGTAGCTTGGATACCACCAGTGCTTTAGTCGGGGCAGTACCAACACAAAACCAAGGGACTGTTTGGTTTGCAATTATGAATTTCAGCGGCGATTTAGTAACATTCCGCAAGCAGCAAGATGTTTTTCTTAGCAGTGTGGTTAACAATTGGGGTCCAGTTACGGTTGCACCAACGGAGTTAATATCGAGTCCAGCCAGGAAGGATAAGATTTCGAGTAGTGAAGTTGTTGCCAGCCAGCAGTCAGCGATTAATAGTCAATAGTTGGGATTTGGCATTTAAAACAATTTTGCTGAAACTTGTATTCTATGACGGGCAGGGATGCCCGTCCCACAAGAAATAACAAGAAATATAATAAAAATTATTACAGCGTATCTGGGTCTACACCCAAAGCACGTAATCTTTCCCGCAAGCGAATATTTTCCTGTTCGACTTGTTCGGCGCGTTGACGTTCGGTTTCAGCACGTTGACGTTCGGTTTCGGCGCGTTGACGTTCGGTTTCGGCGCGTTGATGTTCGATTTCGGCGCGTTCATCTCCTGTCAGCAGTAAATTGCCCTCTGCATCCCACCAACGCAGCCAAGGAAAGTTAGAATTTAAATAATATCCTTGCCAAATTCCTAACTCCACACCGATTGGTGTAATCGAATAATGTCCGCGTGCATTCGGATTCACGGCTTCGTACCGTCCTCCTACTAATTGATACACTTCTACAGAGGCTTTTTCAACTTCATAAATTCCGTAAAATGCCGGACGAATGACTTGCTCGTAAACCCAAAATTTACCTTCGTAGGGGGTATTGTCTCGTTCTTCTTTACCATTTCCCGAAACAAATTCCAATACAATTAGCGGTGCAATATGTTCTTGCCACAATACGTAAGAACGGCGTAATTCTCCATTCAAAGTCGGAGGTACATTCGGCACATAAAACCAGTCGGGTGATTTAGCACCGCGTTCGGGTGGTTCTGTCATCCGCCAGTAAATACCACTGTCTTGTCCGATACAGTATTGCCCATCGGGATGAATCGCTTCTAGGCGTGGTTGAATCGAATCGGTAAGTAGAATACTTTGGGGATGTTCTTGAAAATTTTTCACAAAACTGCCATCTTCACACGGTAGCTGCGTATGGTCTGGTAATGCGTTGCGTTTGACTTCAATTACCATAACTCGATTTAGGGATTTTATATTTTATATTTTAAGCGATCGCTCGACGATATTAATCCTCTTATTAACCTAAGTTGCGGGTTATTAATAAGATGGGTGCTTCGCAGATCGAGGATTGTGCGATAGCGAAGCGCTGCCGCCTACGGCAGATCGCAATTAAAATGTAAACAGTCAGTTTATCCTCACTTGTGGTAATGATTTTTATGAATAATACTAACCCCGAATCTTTGCCCGTTTCCAATACTCTTATATCGAGTGTTTCTCCACCCAATGCTACAAATCAACACCAACCAACAACTCCTTGGCTAGGAATTCGTCGCTACACGTTGCAATTCTCTCCCAAAAAGGCTAATCCAGGATATGTTGCCCGTGCGCGTGCAATTTATGATAGTCTACTTGATGAATTAACTGGCAATTACCCTAGTTGGTATGTTGCTATCGAACCGGATAGTGGCGATTATTTTCTTAATGCTGATAAAGATTTAGCCCAACAGTTAGCACGTCAAAAACATCCAGGTCGGTTAATTTGTACGTTTCAATTTACACAGGGAGCATCGTAAAATAAGTTGATTGAAGGAAAATTTAGCAGCGATAACGAACTAATTTTTGAAATCGACTTCGTAGCAGAAGATGGATTGACAATAACGGTTGATGCACTTCTTGATACTGGCTTTACCGATTGGTTAGCTGTAAATACTCAAGATGCCGTTTCATTGGGATGGCAGCTTGTTGATAATGACGAAACACGTCTTACCGCTAGCGGGGAAGCACAATTCAATATTTATGCTGGAACTATTAGTTTAGATAGGCAAAACTTTACCATTCCCGTTATTGCTGGAGATGATATTGCAGAAGTTTTACCACCTCTTTTACAATCTTGAAGTCTGAATTTCAAGTTATTGTCTTCATCAACCTCTTCAGGTTTTGACTGCTTCAAACCCTGTGCGACCTTTGTAGAGCTAGGGTTCACTGTAGGTAAGTACGACAAAGCAATAGTTGCTACAGTAGCCCCCGCGCCAAACATCACGGTAGATAAGGCAAGTACTTTAACTAAATTCTTTACTCTGAGCATAAAATATACAGGCTAATTCGACTCGAAAATTATAGTCTGAAAACAGTATAAAAATTTATTAAAACCAAAAAACCTGGACGCAGTACTAGGGGAGAATACCACGTTACGCAACTAAGCATTACTACGTATCAGGATTATGCGATACCACGAAGTGGTTGCCCAAGGCATCGCGTCTTACTCGTGTTAGTACAAAGTTTGTTTGCAAGCCTTACCCCCAACCGTCCCCTATCGGGCGGACCTGGATCGGGCTTTTCGATCAGCCATTGCCCCAATCTCGTCTGTATTGCTAAATCTAGGGAATTGGGTGATGCTGCGATCGCTTCTAATTCGTTTAGTTGAAGTGCTAGAGCGTCAGTCGCCACAGTCTCTGGTAACGGTTTTACCAGATACCAGTTGAGATTACTGCGGTCGCTATCCAACAAAGTTTGACAGGTTTGACTGGGGGTTTGTGCTTGTACCAACGTCCAAGGTAAGGAAGCAGCGATTGAGAGGCTGAGAATGGGAATTACTTTAAGGAAGGGCTGCATTGGTATCGGTTTATATTGGCAATATGGCTGACGGGGCAACAGGCGATCGCATGTACATGTATGCAATTTATAGCAGAGCAGACTATTTTCTAATACTGACCGCTAGCACCACCACCACCGGAGCTACCACCACCAAAGCCATTAAAATTACTATTACTTTCACAGCTAGGAAGTTTTTGTTCGGAATACTTATTCTTAATAAGACTCCATTGAATCCATACGCAAAACTATCTTCAATAAGAGCGATACCACCAAGTGGTTGCCAAGATCCGAAGCGTAGGCTGCATCCAGTCCCTTTGGAATGAGGATAGCAGATAGGCGACGGCGACGGCGACTCCGGCGTTGAGTATTGCCTTCTTCAGCAGTCATTTAAAATACTCGCTGCACGCTCTCTAAGGCTTTTAGCATTCCCTAGAATGGGCTTTTAAAATCTAAAGCTATTCGATCGAACCTTGAATATAAAAAATACTTATATAAAAACGCACAAAATAATTCTGATTACTTGCATAAATATCTGGCTTAAGAACGTAAATAATAGAAAGTTAAATTACAAGGGGATAACTGTGCAGTTTTTAAAGCTTCTAAAAGTGGAGTTTTGTTTATTAGCGGCGGCAAGTTTAGCAGCAGCGGCTTTTGTAGCAGTTAAGAGTGCAGACAAGGCAAACGCAATTTGTTCTTCTGCCCCACCGCCAATCCAAGTGGAAGGTGCAGGTGGTTTACCTACACTCTTCACCCCGCCGGCTTGTGCGAAGAAGTTTCCTTCGGGTGGTGGTGGACCAAGTGAACCGCCAACAGAGCCTGTACCTGTATCCACAGGCACGCCTCAACCGCAGCCGACTCCGACTTACACGACTCCACCGGACGGTTATCCTGCTGGTAACTAAATCGGAGTCAACGCGATTGGGTAGTAGGACTATATCGCTATAATCCCGCCCAATTCTTCAATCGTCCGCACGGCTTCACAAGACGACTTTGAAATGCCAGGGCGATGTTCGTGAAGTAGCCACAATCATGCGATGCCTTTATGCGACCACCGGAGTGCGATCGGGTGGCACTAGATAACAGTTTTCTTGTTCAAACCTTACTATTCTCGACTAAAGTTGTCCACAGAACGTAAAACTGCTTGTATCAGTATATTAATGAATCCGGAGCGTATATTTTTGGACAAGGTATAGGTGAAAAAATGATTATCAATTTTTTTATCTGTTTTGATCCATCAATAATTCATTGTATTACTGATTAATATTCATTTTGGTTGAACTGCATCATACCAATCGGGGGTTAAAGCCCTCAGTCTAAAACAAACATTTAATGATTCAGTTTTAATTAATTAAAAAGTTGATTCAATCAGAAAAAATTAGTTGATTTTATGAGTTAAAGCTCGCTATAATGGCGGGGTTTAGGAGAAATTGAAGGCGGTGGTAGAAGTTGTCGAAAGTAACAATACAAACTTCAATATTTAACAATCAAGACAATATTGCTGCTATGAGTTTTTTATCAGAGTATGCAGTTATTTTTGGTTCTGCCATTCGTACAGGCTTCTCGATTCGTAACAAATTAGGGGCTTCTCCAGATAAAACTAAGCGTCAATTAGAAAGTGATATTTCTAAGCAGTTAGAGTTTCGATATGGTTTATCTTCAACAGATGCTCGTAACGCATATAGCAAAGCCGAAGCTGCCTACGCTTCTCAAGTTGAATTAGTTAACTTATATATTGATGAACGCTACGAATCAATTAAGGCTGTCAATAAGTCGATTAAAAAGCTAGAGAAACAATTGGTAAAGGCTCAAAAACAAAATTTTTCGGAGTTGAAAATTAAGCACATTAAGAAAAAATTACATTATAAAGCCAATAAAATACAGTCATTACAAGCAAAAATTGTTAGGTTAAAGTCACAACGAGATAGCGGTCGGTTTAGCGTCACCTTTGGTAGTAGTAAATTATTTGACAAACATCACCGACTTGGAGCCAATGGTTATAAAAATCACTCCGAATGGTTGTCCGATTGGCGTGACGCTAGAAGTAACCGGATTTCCGCATGAAGGTGCAAAATTATTTATTGCAGGAAATCAACTTTGTAAATATAATCCTACCGAGCAAACATTGACACTTACCGTTCCACCATGTTTGGTAGATAAACATGGTAAAACAGTAACTTTATATGGCGTTAATTTTAATTATGGTTCTAATTGGTTATCAGATGCATTAGCGCCTGTAAAATACCCCGATGGTAAGCCTCATGCCGATAAGCAAAAATATCGAACGGGAACCTTAAAACCTGTAACTTACGAATTGGTCAATCGTGCTGGTAGATGGTATGTCAATGCAACTATTGATTCATTCGTTGGTACTATCGTTACCTCTGCCGAAAAAGGCGTTTTCGGAATAGACTTTAATCCAAACAGTATTGATTGGGCGATTGTCGAGCGTCATGGAAATTTATCTCGCCACGGTTCAATTAAAATAAATATTCAAGATAAGTCATCTAATCAAACATCCGATATTTTAGGAAAAGCGATTGCGTCCATTGTAAGAATTGCTCAACAATATCAAGTACCAATAGCTATCGAAGATTTAGACTTTACGCAAAAAAAAGCAGCCCTTAAAGAACGCTCCAAATATGCAAGGATGCTGTCTAATTTTGCTTACTCAAAATTTACCCAATTGATTGAAACACGTTGTATTAGGCAAGGTGTAGAACTCAATCGAGTTGACCCAGCCTATACTTCAGTTATTGGTGTAACAAAGTACATGTCCCTTTATGGGCTAAATTCCGGTTGTGCCGCAGCTTTGGTAATAGCACGGCGCGGCCAAGGTCGTACTGAAAAGCTTCCCATATCTCATGCTCGTTACTTTAAAAGACCAGAGGATCGATTGAAGTCGGGGGCATGGGCAAGGGTAAGCAAGAAGATAAATATTTGTGGAGGCATAGCCAGAAACGAGTTTTATTTTCTTGGGGACAAAAAGGTAAGGACTAACCGTCCAATGCATGGCAAGAATAGCGCAAATACAGTTCACTAAGTGGGCTGGTCAAACTGTGCAGGTACTGCGTACCCCTCATATCAAATTAAAAACCTAGCGCCGGTGGTTTACCTGCCTATTTAGTGATTAATGAACAAGTTTGGCAAGGTTTTTTACAGCGCTTAATAACTTTTATAGAGAAAACCTTTTTCTTTACTGTTCGTTGCAGTTAAGTTTGATTGGGCTGTCATGCACAAACATTTTTGAGCGGCGCGGTTAGAGCGGCATCGGTAGTGTACCAATGTATCAAATTAAGGGTGACGGTAGCGGTCGATTTGGGACGCGATTCTGGGCGATGCGGTGCGGTTCCCTACTCCCAATTGCCGATCGCCAAGGGGTAAAAATCCGCACGATTTTGGGGCGGTCGGGACGCGGATAACTATAGCGACGTGTTAACCGCCCGAAAACTAAACAAAGTAAATCGGGCGCGTCCAACCAAAGCAAGCTCAACCAGCGCTTTCTAGCACTAGCCAACGACACTCTCTAGATTCTAGTTAAGCCAACAATTGAATAAGAAGCATAAACCCGAACCTAAAGTAAGTTAACACTAACCTATGCAGATCACCCTTTATCCATCCACCTAATCATTCGTGACTAGGTGGATTTTATATTAGACCGTCATCGAAGTAGTACGAGTTTGCGTCATTCCAGCCGTTAGTACAAAGTATTATTAGTTACTTGCTGTTAGCGATCAATGCATACATTAGCTGATACCGTCTCTACTCAAAATTAGAGACACGATTGCTGTCCAAACAGAATTAGCTAGATAAGTTAAAAGTAGTACCCGCAGTTTTAGACATCAAGCTTCCGGATTTGTACAGGGGATCGGACAGTTCCTCAAATCCAGCGTTTAAGGAGTAAGAACTGGTACTGCCATTATTAATGGAGGAGATAATATTGTCGCTGCCTCGATCGGCGATCGCTTCCCGGTCAAGCGGAGTTATGCTTGGCTAAGAACGCAGGCAAACATCTTCGTACTACTACGTGGAATCCTATAACCTTGGTATCGCTTTCACGGAAAAATACAACTCGCGTGCTATTTGACAAGTTCCAGCAAACCTGACATATCTAATACACGGTCACTCCAAGTTGCACTAATTTTAGAAACGTTATTAAGTTCAGGTTCGTTTTCACAGAGAGTTAACCACTCGGAGCGCCAAGAAAGCAGTTGTTTTTGAAGTAAGCTTAATTCTGCAATCGAACAATATTTTTGTATTAAAGAGACATACAATATACTTTCATCAAGAATAACCGAGGCGACCTCACTGTTTGCTTTACCTGCAAGCGCCCATCCTTTAAAGCGCGATAAGGATGATGCAAGCTCGCCCAGTTGCTGTTGGCGACTAATGCGTAAGAATGATTTTTCAATCGAAACCCAGTCTGGCATTATATTCCTCCAAGCAATGTGGTTGTAATTTTGGTTATTCGTTCTCTCAACTCTAACGATTGTACTATCATTGTACGATTATTTTGACTTGGGCGAATGTTAATTATTGATTCAAAATAAATTGTTTGTGTGTAAGGGTTCCAATCGGCTCCCCATAAGTCACGCTGTCTGCTTCCATCCGATAGTAATTCCTCCTCACATTGGTAATGTTTTTCGCTACCACCTGCTAATATTTCACGTTCGACATCAACAACAATTTTAATAAACACACCCCATATCTTCAACATCTCTTCTAATTGCTCACGAGTCGCACGTTCACGAATAATTAAAATCATTGTTTTGCCAGACCGGGCTTTTTTCAATATTGTATAATGCTTCGTTTCTCAGCATTTGCATTCCACATTCCACACCCTAGTTTGTAGCACTCGGTTATCATTGAACTACATTGAATTAGAAAGAGTAAAATAATACTTTTTTTGAAATGTTTTAAAATGGACATGGCGACTTTATGCAAGTCCAATAAATAACAAATTTTTAAATTCACGTTGGCGATCGCTCGATTCCAAGTTTCACTAAAATGGCGCAAATCGAACTTAATCATCGGGAAACTGCCAAGCGGCAATAGCTTCTATGTTTTTACTATTACATTTAATACAAGTAGCGTTAAATGTTGAATTCATCCACTCATATCCGCAAGTGCGACAATGGCAAAAAATATTGTTGCGGTTCGCATCAACAATACCCTGATACCATTGATTTAGTTCATCAGAATTTTGAAAAATATAACTGTTAGATGCCATCGCAGTTTTTAATCAAAGTAAAACTATAGTACTTATTAGTATATAAATACTATTTGATTTTTGAAAAGATATGTAAGTAGGTGGGCGGAAATAAACCACTCTTAGTTTGTTGCTGTTAAGAGCGCTAAAGCGCTACTACGAGCTAATTTCAGAGGTTTTACATTTCGTTACATAGTTGTAAATTTTCCCGCCCCTCTACTTAGATTGTGTCGTTAGCTTCTCGTAACACACTGAACCCGTAAGCTCTAAGGGCATCGTCTCTTCCTCTATTGAACGAGTATTGTTACGGTATGGGGATAAAAGCTGCTTCAGTTAAGCTAATTTTTTCGATTACGGAGTTTGTTAAAACCAGCAATGAAGACAAAAGCTGAAATTGAGATTGCGATCGCGTAATTAGGTTCTGGAATATCTTTGACAAATACTATTGAAGTCGGACCATCTAATCCGCCGCGACCTGGAGTCACAAAAGTATCAAGAAAATCTCCTGTTTTTCCGTCGTAGCGGAGAATAGTATCAGTTTCAAAACTGTTGACGTATAAATTGCCGTCTAGTCCAAAGACAGCTTCTACAGGACGGTCAAGCCCTCCATTACCGCTTTTAACAAAGGTATCAATAAATTGTCCTGTAGTACTGTTGTAACGAGAAACGCTATCAGTACCGGGATTAGCGATGTACAGATTGCCGTCTGCTGCAAAAGTAAAGTCGGCAAATCGATCGCCGTTGTTACCTTTTATAAAAGTATCAATGAATGCTCCTGTCTTGCCGTTGTAGCGTAAAATCTCACCATCAAAAACATTACCTACATATAAATTTCCATCCCCTCCAAAGCCAATACCAACTGGTCCAAATATTTCACTACTACCAGGTGGCACAAAGTTATCGATAAAAGCGCCAGTTTTACCGTCATAGCGCACAACCTTACTTCTGCTTTGCTGAGTGCTTAAACTTGAAAGATAAAAGTTTCCATCGGGCCCAAAAGTTAAATCCTCTGCAAAATCAAGTGCATTATCGCTTAGGAAAGTATCAATAAATGCTCCTGTTTGAGCGTTATAACGTAAGATGCTATCGTTACGAATGCTAATAACGTAAAGTAATCCATCTGTTCCAATCGTCATACCTGCCGGACCGTTTAACCCATTGCCACCCTCTAGAACAAAAGTATCAATAAATTCTCCTGTTTTATCGTCGTAACGTAAGATACTATTATTTTGAACGCTGGTTACTAACATCGCTGCTTTTGATGGTGCTATCCATCCCAAAAGTGCAAAAGCAATTAACCAAAAGCTAAACTTGTAAAACTGCAATAATTTCATTAGCGTTCGAGCCAGTTACGACATTCATATTTAAGCTACCAGCTTGTTCCGGATTTGTGTATAAACTTTTAATTATTTTTATGTAATTACACGATTTTTGGCGTTACAAAATTGCAAGCATTGTCGCATAGCGCAAGCGAGAAAAAAGCTAATTTTGAGGTATGTTGCGTTGTTAACTAGATACTTTAAGATCGGTCGGGCACGTTAAAACGTTGCTGGATATTTAAATTGCGAACGCATTATAAATGTCTTAGGCGAACCCGACAATCCACTACCTATCCAAATTTATCGATAATGCATTGGGCAATACGTTGTGCTGCACCGGGTTTACCCATTCGTCGCAAGCCATTTTTAGCAATGACATGGAATTTATCAGGGTTGGCAAAAAAGGTTTGTACTTGTTTGCCCACATCTGCCGCTTGTTTAACTAAAATTATCGAATCCCCCAAGAGACGGCTTTGAGCTTCGGCAAATCCAGGGGTAAACTGAGGTCCTTCACCTGGTATGGTAAATGCAGGTTTGCCCAAGCCAACAAATTGTTCTGTTGCAGTTCCTGCCATTGCTAGAGCAGCATCTCCCAAATGCAAGCAATCGTTATATGCATTTTGCGTCAAAACAAAATACGCATTTTTCTGCTTAAATGTCAAGGCTTCACTGTCGGAAAATTTAATCGGAAGTTGAGCAAGAGGATAGGGTTGCCAACCTTGAGTGATAATAGCTTGAGTGAGAACCTCGCAATCGAGACCGGGTGCGATCGCGCCCAAAAATACGACACTACCCGAACTACGTGTTATAAAATCGGGTTCGTGCATTTTCATTATTGAGGATACACCTATCATTATCTGTTTCCAATTCGCATAGGCTTCGGGTATACGCGAACCCGGCAATAAAGTTACTACCAACGGACGAATAATTTCTTGATGTTCGGCATCGGTACTATAAAAACGGTGGGTAGGAAATGACGGTTCCAATCCATCCATCATTGGGTTTCCCATATCAAACGCTGGAACCCCCATTTTTTGCAAAATCTCTGTAGTCAGGGAATCTCTAGGAAAAACCGCTTTACAGCGATGACGAGTCATTAACCATCGTTCCCAAGGGTGGTATATTGAACCTGAGAAGTTTTCCCAATAAGCACTTTTATTTGTGCGCTTTAGTAATGTGACTTCATCGCGCACGTAATATTCCGATTTTGCAGTCCCGACAAACGCATAATTTCCACCGCTTACCGACGCAAACAACAGCGGGACAATATCACCCACTGCTAAAATTGCACTGCGTAACCCAGCTTGTTTTTGCGCTTTTACCCATAACTTAGTAGTTTGAATTTGGTTAAAAGTAAGTTTAATCAAACCCCCTTTGACATCGCGCATCAATTGCCGTCCATCCATATATAAAAAACCACCCGACGGCATTGATTGCACCGAACCGATAACAGGAATATCGAGTTTTTGGTAAGCATATCCGAATCCAACCAACGGCAACGCAAAAATGGATGGTGGATTGGGTAATTGCTGGAGTTGCTCTAAAATTCTAACTGCGATCGCATCCTCTCCATGACCGTTGCTTAATACTAATAATTGTAATTGCGAATCCATAGTTGAGGGAGTAGGGAGTAGGGAGTGGAGGGGAGTAGGG
>CAXTCQ010000156.1:0-3767 GCA_964242965.1 uncultured Calothrix sp.
AGGGAGAAGGGGGGAGAGATGCAATATTTAACAACTGACAACTGACAAATAACAACTGAACAATTAATAAAAGTAATGATTCAACTTAGCGAGGAACATCTACGAACTATTTGCACTCACGCTGAAACCACTTACCCAGAAGAATGCTGCGGGGTTATTTTGGGTTATCTAGATGTAGAGGTAAAAACTACTATCAAAATTATTACTACTGAAAATGCTTGGAGTCAAGAAACAGCGAGTAATTTAGAAGATGATGTAACTGAATATAGTAAAAGAAAACGGTATGCGATCGCACCTCAGTCTCTCTTCCAAATTCAAAAACAAGCCCGCAACGAATCCCTAAATATTATCGGTATTTTCCATTCCCATCCAGATAATACCGCTATTCCTTCCGAGTGCGATCGCGTATCTGCTTGGCAAGAGTACTCGTACATTATTGCTTCTGTTACAAACGGTAAAGTCACCGACATCAAAAGCTGGATTTTAGATAATAACCATCAATTTCAAGAAGAGAGAGTGGAAAAAGGGTAAACGGTAAAGGGCAAAGGAAGGAATAAATGTAAATATTTATTACTAAGAAACGCGAAATTCCAGAGACGCGAAATTTCGCGTCTCTACATCTTTGCTTCTCCCTACTCCCCTCCCTTTTGTCCCCATTTTTCGGTACTATAAAAAGTTCGCTCTCCTCATGACTATTGCTATGCTCAATCCAAATCTGGATGATGTTCAGCTAACGAAGGACGATTACGAGCGCTATTCCCGTCACCTGATTTTGCCAGAAGTCGGACTGGAGGGACAAAAGCGACTCAAAGCTGCTAGCGTACTCTGTATTGGTACGGGTGGACTCGGTTCCCCGTTATTGTTATATCTCGCAGCAGCTGGTATTGGACGTATTGGGATTGTTGATTTCGATGTGGTTGATTTTTCCAATCTGCAACGTCAGGTAATTCACGGTACATCCTGGGTAGGTAAACCCAAAATCGAATCGGCAAAAAATCGCATTCTTGAAATCAATCCATTCTGTCAGGTTGATTTGTACGAAACCCGTGTTTCTTCAGAAAATGCTCTCGACATCATGAAACCTTATGATGTCATCGTCGATGGAACCGATAATTTTCCCACGCGCTACTTGACAAATGACGCTTGCGTGTTACTTGGAAAACCTAACGTTTACGGTTCCATATTCCGTTTTGAAGGACAAGCAACAGTATTTAACTACGAAGGTGGACCCAACTACCGTGACTTGTACCCCGAACCACCACCACCGGGAATGGTTCCCTCCTGTGCAGAAGGTGGTGTATTGGGTGTATTGTGCGGTATTATCGGCGGTATCCAAGCCACAGAAACTATCAAAATCATTTTGGGCAAAGGCGAAACATTAAGCGGACGCTTATTGCTGTACAATGCCTTAGAAATGAAGTTCAGGGAATTAAAACTGCGTCCTAACCCCGTGCGTCCGGTAATTGAAAAATTAATCGACTACGAACAATTCTGTGGTATTCCCCAAGCGAAAGCAGAGGAGGCTAAACAGCAGATGGATATTCAAGAAATGACTGTGCAGGAATTGAAGCAAGAACTCGATCGCAGTGCGAATGATTTCGTACTGCTAGATGTTCGCAACCCGCACGAATATGAAATTGCTAAAATTCCAGGCAGCGTTTTAGTACCGTTACCCGAAATTGAAAGCGGTAGCGGTGTTACCAAAGTCAAGGAATTACTTAACGGACATCGTTTAATTGTCCATTGTAAATCGGGTGGGCGTTCGGCGAAAGCCCTTAGTATTCTCAAGAATGCGGGTATTGAAGGAACTAATGTCAAAGGTGGTATTTTGGCATGGAGTAAGGAAATAGACTCCTCAGTACCTTCGTATTAATCGCGTCAAAATCTTGTTAGGTAGGCATCTTGCCTGCCTTTTATCTATAGGCATCTTACCTGTCTTTTATTGTAAGCGGGCAAGATGCCCCCCCACAAGAAAATAATTGACTATTATTCGCTAAATTTCTAAGATGCAGCTTGCTGCAAGTCGTTAAGTCGCGCTAGCACTTCTTGACTGTGAATATTTGGGTTGACTTTAACGAAAGTGTCGCGTAGATTCCCCTGCGGGTCAATAATAAAAGTGTGGCGCATTGAGATAAAGCTCATCCACGAACCATAAGCTTTACTAACTGCACCTGTAGTGTCCGCAAGTAGGGGGAATTTTAACCCTTCTGAATCGCAAAATTCTGCGTGCGAGTCAACATTGTCTGCACTAACA
This sequence comes from uncultured Calothrix sp., assembly GCA_964242965.1. Taxonomy (GTDB): domain Bacteria; phylum Cyanobacteriota; class Cyanobacteriia; order Cyanobacteriales; family Nostocaceae; genus JANNFJ01. The sequence continues at coordinate 2,255 of CAXTCQ010000156.1, forward strand.
CCTATCACTTCTACGTTTTTGTCAATATATTTTGGCAAATCTTGTTGAAACCGTCGTGCTTCGATAGTGCATCCAGAAGTGAAGTCTTTTGGATAGAAATAAAGCACTACCCACTTACCGCGCAAGTCTGAAAGCGATATTTTGCCATTACCCGTGTTGGTCGGCAAGCTAAAATCGGGTGCGGGTTGATTGATTGCAGGCAGTTTCCCACCTAATGCATAAGATGCAGGAGCGAAATTTAACCATCCGAAAAGGGTTAAGCAGCAAGCTAGTACTATGCTCAGAGCATTCTTTAGAATATTGCGGCGGGAAATCATTTATACAAACCAAAATTACATCTTTATATAAGTTTACAGTTTCGGCTGTACAAAAAGAGTGAGAAGTTAAAAGTTAGGAGTTGGGAGTTAAGAGTTAGGAGTTGTTGAAAGTTGGGAATTAGGAGTTGGGAGTTATAAATTTTGGTTTGGGATTGAACTAACTTGACTCATAACTCTTTTAGAGACGCGAAATTTCGCGTCTCTACATTCATAATTCATAATTCATAATTCATAACTGTTAACTCTCTTCAACACTTTTTTGCGCAACTTCTACTAATTCGATGTACTGGCTATCGATGAGAAATGCCCCGCGTGCAAAGCGCACACCCCAATACCCACCGGGGCGACGGTCAATTACAATACCTTCTTCGCCTAGTTGAATAACATCCGGAGGGCGCAGCATGGGCATAGGATCTGCTGTTTTCACGTATGGCGGTAATGCCACAACCGATACTTTGCTACCAACAGTAAATTCTTTAGACATGTTAAGGCAATGGGGATTAGGGAGTAGGGAGTAGAGAGTGGAGGGAGTAGAGATGGAGGAAGTAAAGGGGGTGAAGGAAGTAAAAACAAATATATTGTTTACTTGTTCTATCTTTCCTGTCTTCCCCTTGCCCCTTCCCCTTTAGCCTTTCACCCTTCACCTAAAATTTATCTAGGTTGTTGGCTAGTTGGACGAGCGTTTTGACGACTTTGCTGATACTTCTGGATTTGCAGTTTTTGATCCCTGGTTAGCACACCTTCCATTTGTTGCTGTGAAGCAATCATGATTCGACGCAATTGTTGCTGCTGCTGTTGTGTAAATTTAAGAGCAGAGAAAACTTCTCTTGGGGGTTGACCTGCTTTCAAACCGGCTTGAACTTGTTTGCGTTGCGGATCTGTCAGTACTTTTTCAATTTGGGAACGAACATTGTTACGAATTTGATCGATTTGTGACTTCTGCTGCGCTGATAGCTGGATTTGTGGAGGTGCTGCCACATCTCGCGGTGTTTGTTGGTTTTGAGCAATTGCTTGGGTGGGTTTAGCGTTAGCAGCGTGGGGGACTGCTGTTAAACTTAGGGCAAGAGCGGCTAACAGCGAGATATTTTTAAATTTCATTAATATTGCCTCGTGGATTTCTCCGATTTGTTTTTGTTTTAACTATTATAGAAAGCGATCGCCTAAAAGGATGTCCGAGAAAATCACGAATATACTGA
>CAXTCQ010000156.1:3867-18911 GCA_964242965.1 uncultured Calothrix sp.
TATTATAGAAAGCGATCGCCTAAAAGGATGTCCGAGAAAATCACGAATATACTGACGGGCTATGATATTTTCACGATTATTCCAGATTTCGAGAGTTTGCATAAATTTTTTTTGGTAATATAGAGAACTAAATTTAATTTATTTAAGCGAAAACACTGGAAAACGAGATTGCGGGCAATAGACCTTCGGCGTAATCGCTCTATTTATCGCGCAAACGCTGACTTTTTAGTTAGTATTTTCCGAATTTACGAAGAAAATTCCGGTTGAAGTCCAACTTCATACAGCAGTTTGACGCAACAAATTTTTTCATTACTGCCAATTTCATCAAAACTAAGTGTATAAAATTATTTAAGTAATTTTCCTGATTTAGCTCGAATTAAAAAATTAATATTAACGAAAAAATTATTTTTAATTTTGTTAAATAGCAATGCTGGCAATGTCAATGCATCCCAGGTTATAGATTTGGCTTTCAGAACATCCAACTTCTAGAATTGAGCTTAAATTTAGATAAATTGATTTTCAATAATTAGGACAGCCCATCAGGCTATCCTAGTCGATAATTTATTTTTGGGAATACTTTAACTCTAAGTGCGATCGCTATTTAGCATCTGTGACAGTTCGACGTGCATTAATGTAATATTTGGGTCGCGCTGGATAGCATGAAAATAACGCTGTTCTAAGGTCGTACCTTCATTATTTGGCTGAAGTAGTTTTTTTGCTGCGTCTAAAAGAGCATTAACTTGCTCTAATGTTACAGGTTCTTTAGAAAAAATAACTTCATCCATTTGGACTATCAATTGCGAAATAGGATGTAGCCAATTAAACCATTCGTGACCAATAACGAGGCGTAGAAACTCACCGTTCGATTCGATACGTCCGTATATTTGTTCGTATTGCGTGCGTTCTGAATCAAGTAATGCCTTATGTAAGCGTAGCATCAAACGGCGTACTTCCCGCAGGTGTTGGAGCGTGATATCTAGAGATTGGTTGGTTGAGGACATCGAATCAGGATGACGGTAAACACTTTTCTGATTGTGTCACATTCAGACTGTAACCAGGATGCGTCTTAGCGTTGAGAATAAAATATTCCTTTTCTCATATTTTTTACCTGGAAATACGAATATCAAAACCACAACTACGTGCGACACCTACTTAAAACCTGATAAAAACTAGTAATAACTATAAATTCATTACCTTTATCAGTTATAGAACCACGGTGACTGTTCCTGAATTCGTAACAACTGCTTCTTCTCGTCCAAGTGGAACTTGACCATCAGTAGGGTTCGCCTTTCCCTTTTTCCTACCCCCAGATTTATTGCTACCTCCCGGCTCTCGCCTTTTTTGGGTCTTTTTCTGGGATTCATCTACTAAGGAATCTAGTAAGAACTGAAGTACGGTATCGAGTTGAAACATAGGGGGTCTGCGGATAGAAAACTTTTTCAACCAAGTTGAAATCTTTCTCCACCCTCCCCCGAAACCTACGTCTTTCCAATCCTCTGGCTGAAAAAACGCAGTGAGTGTTTTTAACCATTTCTGGGGGATATACTCTCTAAAACCCATAGCCCGACGAGCTATTACCATTGCGGCAGAACTAGCACTATTTAATCCATATTTCTCCATATACTTCACCATGCCTATTACACTAGTCATGAATGGAGATTTGAATAAGATTTCTATTCCATGTTTTTCAGCCCTGACAACAAGATAAGAGCGGAATTTATCATAAATAAATCCTGACAGCATCCGATTATATGCCTTGCTACCACTATGCCTTAATTGGTTTTTCTTTGTTGTAAAGTCAAGGTTCTTGCAGGCAATAGTGCATCGATAAAGTTCGGCTAGTTTGACAATATCACAAACAATATCTCTGAGGAGAGCGCATCTTTGTCCAGTTGTCCCTGTTGGAATTGGAAAGCTTATGCCACTTCGTCTTTATCTTTAAATCCAGCTAATATTGCTGTCCCATCCTTAACAAACAAAGGACGCTTTAGTAACATTGTATCTTTTGCAAAGGCTTCAATCCACTGTTCATCGCTCCAAGTTTTTTTTAGATTACCCAAAGCACGGTATGATTGACCGGAGGTGTTTCGCATCGATTGCGAACCAAGAGATTTTACCCAGCTTTGAATTGTTTGCTGCGAAGGTGGATTTTGTTTAGTGTCGATAAATTCGTAATCTACAGCGTTTGTTTGTAACCATTGAATAGCTTTTTTACAGGTTCCACAGTTGGAAATTCCATAAACTTGAATCGACATAATAAGTATTCTCTAAGTACTTTTACCTAATTGCCTTGATTTAATATTCCAAGAAAAATTTTCGCAAAGAATTGATATTTCAACTTCACCAAGTGTTTCAATTAAATAGAGTCTTTCCGGTAACGCTGCATTTCCCCAAGTCCAACCTTCGCTACCTAGCCAACGTTGAATTTCTCCTGGTTCTTCAATCATAGTTACCTTGGTTTCCACAACAAATAAAGCTTGCTCATAGTCTGGTGGCTTGACCATTTTAAATAAATGAAAATTACTGCATTCAAAAGTTACTTCTTCAAGCGAGACAGCAACAGTAAAACACAATTTGATTGTTGCTGTAATCCCGTCGAGATATACATCTAAATCCGCATCATTGAGCAGATTTTCACATACATATTCTAAGTCATCCATTATCTGTTATGAAATATATATTAAGAACAGGCAAGGTTATCCTTGAACGAATTTTAGAAAGGTAGGGGCGCGGTCAAGTTCGTCGATAACAGTAATTGGTAATATAAAGCTATTATTTAATTTTTGAAAATATACGTAGGGTGTGTGTTAGCTCTTGGTAACGCAACACTATTAAGGATTTGGTGCGTTACGACGTTCCGTCTAACGCACTCTACGATACCTTCGATCGTAGTAATTGGTAATAGTACGTTGTTGTCTTCAAACCATAATATTACAGATGGGGTGTGAAGGAGAACAATTGGTATCGAGGACAAAAGTTTTTTTCATGATATTTATCGAACTGAAGTAGCAAAACCCAAATTAGTTTGCAATTTTTAAAAAATATTTTAGTTACATTCTTAATTTGACAGGCATTTCAACTCATTGCAACACTTAAATTTACATTTATTAATAAAAAAATGCTGATAATAAAGTCATATATCTCTTAAGGTAAGTATATATACTTATAATAACGAGCAGTGACTATGCCTAAGCCCAAAAAAAGCGACAATAATGCAGTTAATGTAGACCCAGGTACGCTGTTATTTATTATCGGAATAATCATTCTTCTTCCTTTACTAATAACAGGTTTTTTCTCCCAATGAAACGTGAGATAAAATACTCTTGATTCTGACTTTATAGCGTTTATCAGTGTGAGGTACAGATTCAAATAGTACAAATCTTGTCAGGGAGGCAGTACGTTGCTCCTGCATCCCGTAATCGGTCGGTGTAGGAGATGTCACTTAAAAGACACGGGCAAGCAAACGCTAAACTGAGTTTTGCCAGGAGTCGATTTAAAGGAGACAGTGCCGCGATGGCGATTTTCAATAATTCGACGTACCGCTTCTAAACCTAAACCCGACCCTTTGCCAACGGGTTTGGTGGTGAAAAATGGCTCGAAGATGCGCGATTGAATTTGGGCTGGAATTCCAGAACCAGAGTCGGTTATTTGAACCTTAATGCGTTCGCCACTCCATGTTGTAACAATCTCGATTGTGCCTGTTTCTGCAACTGCGTCAATAGCATTATCAATTAAATTTGTCCAAACCTGATTTAACTCGCTACCATACGCCGTAATTTTCGGTAAATCGCGCTGATAAACGCGACGAACTTCAATCCCCTGTTTTAACTTATAAGCAAACAATCGTAGCGTATCCTCCAATCCCTCATGCACATCAATTATTTGCTGTGCGCCTTGGTCTAGATAGGAGTAAGATTTCATTGACTGCACTAAATCGGATATTCGTTGCGCTCCCTTTAATCCATTTGTAATCATAGACATGACATCAAATGAAAGCCCTAGCCAACGCACTCCCATATCTCGCATTTCCGTTGTGTCATTATGCCAGATGAAGGTTAGTTGCTTAAGTGTATCGAGTTCAACTCCGCTAGCCGCTAGTGGTTCGGCAAGTTTCCAAGCTTCCTCAACCCCATATTCTTCCAACCAATCGAGAATTTCCTCCGAGCGATCGCTTAAGGTTAAGGGGTCAATGCGATGATTGGCTATAAACTCACACCCTGCGTCCCTGACGTTTAACCATTGCTGCGTGTGTTCCTCATCAATCTCGCTTCGTCCTGCGACCAAATTCATGCGTTGCAACTCAAGCAAGGCAGGAACGACATTTTTTAGTGCCTGCACCACTGCTGACGCTGGATTATTGAGTTCGTGGGCAAGTCCGGCTGCTAAAGTGCCCAGTGCTGCCATTTTCTCGCGCTGGCGAATGAACGATTCCAATCCTCGTAACCGTTGTCCAACCACTTGAAACAAAAGGCGTTCAAACTCGCGGCATCCGTGAAGCAAGGAACGAAAATCGTCGTTTGATATTAGATGCAATCGGCAAGGAACCAAAGCGTGTAAAGTTACTGCGGCTGGTTCATCGGTAAGCACCTGAACTTCACCAAAAAAAGCAGGTGCTTCGTGTTGACCAATCGGCATTTCAATGCCTTCGCTATAGCGGGTAATGGCAATGCGACCAACCGATAGAATAAAAAATCCCCGTCCAGCCTCACCTTCGCGGACGAGAATTTCGCCTTTTTCTAACTCTACTTTTTGAGCGCGATCGCATACCCAATCAAGTTGATGTTTCGGCAATTTTTGAAATAATTCCAGCGCCAGTAAATCGTTGATACACAGCATTCGACTTCCTTCTACATCTTTAAATAATAAATATGACTTTTAAAACAACCTTACAAATCCTCTAAGTAAGTGAGTGACAATAAACATAAATACGTTACAATTCGTAATGTTTTAAACTTTTACCAATGACCAATAACAACTGACGATCGTAACCAGTTTCTTTTATTCTTACGACTTAATTATTCTAATAAACGTTTCTTTAACTCATCATATTTATCCTGAGTCAGACGATAAACTTCCGGTTCTGGTTTACCAACAATATGTCCTTGAATATAACTTACACCGATTTCTCTTAATGTACGTAAACTAGTCGAAACCGTCTCGTCAACTCCTTCAACAATTACTTTAGCTGGATTTAGGTTATTTGCTCCAACAAGTTCGTGAACGAAGCGAATAATAATATGACTCGAATCATGGTGCAAGAGTTCGCGGTCAATTTTGACATGTGAAGGATTCAAACCTGCTAACCGCGAAACCGAAGCATAACCGACACCAAAATCATCAATCGCAAAGCGTATTTTAAGTTTACTGACATATTCAATCAAGCGCTTTTTAAAGGCTTGTAATGGATTTTGATAACGGATACCATTATATTCGTGCGGTAACTCGGATTTTTCAGATATTTCTAAAATCAAATTTCGCGGTGCGATAACTTTGTCTTTCAATATTTTCTGTAGCGTTTCAAAATACGATTTCCGCATTAATGATTCGGGGTAAACATTAACCGATAATGGTACTATATCACTTGCACGGCGTTGTTTGATTTTACGAGCATGACGGTAACTATCTGTAGCTACGCGCAAGAAATGCTGATCGAGTTCAATTATAAACTGAGAACCCCATAACTCAGCACAAGTAAATAAGTCCGAGGGAGCAGTTAAGCTTTCTGGATTACGCGCTAAAGCTTCCCAACTACTAATAAATAAATCATCGGGTTCTAAATGTAAAACTGGCTCGTAATAAACAATCATTTGCTTGAGCCGCTGACAGAATAAATCTAATCTTCGCTGATATAAAGATGAAGATATAAATCCAAAGTCACGCTTTAAATCATCGAGAATAGTTGCCTCGATTAGTTCAGGTTGCAGTAACTTGGCTTGGCTTGCTTTGTAAAAACTACATATAATTTTTCCATAAATATCAGTTAACAAATGTGGTTCAACTTCTAAACCCCAGATTACTATCACTTCTGGCTCTGGCAAGTTTTGTAACGGTACGACAATAAAAGCTTTTGAACTACCTTGCGTACTTTCGTAGATACAATAAATACCATGATATCCTGGATTAAAAATAGATTTGAAATCAATTGCCGAAAGAATTGAATTGAATTTTTCTAAATAATTATTATCGGTATTTGCACTTACATCACTCTGCAATTTAATATTCCATCGCTTTTGACTATTACTAAGTACGAATACATAATCAGCGACTGATGAATATTGGATAATATTAAGAATTTCAAGATTGGAGTCGATAGTTGAACAATTACGAGTCGATTTTAATTTCGTAATTAACTTATCTATAAAATTCTCATAATATTCCAACGAGTTATGTAAGTATTGGGCTTCTTCAGTAATAATATTTACTTCTCCTAGTTGTGCTGCAACAGAGTTTACCTCACCTAAGAGTATTTTATCCCTGAGTTGCTGAAATTGGGGTAGGTTCATAACTTGTGTTCTCGCCAACCTAATTTTATACCTTACGACTTAATAGGTGCAGAAACCAATCGTCTCGATCTTGTTGTAAGCTATTGCGCTTTTAATTTTCGCTTCAGGACGGGCATAGATGCCCATCCCACAAAAATTGTACATTCATTAGTTTGTGCAAATTAAAAGATTGTCAGCTTAGAACCTAAAACAGATTGGTAGTATCACGAAAACATGAAACTGTACTCAACCTCTCATCTGGTAAAACCGTTGTTAGCCCCACTTACTCAAATCGACCCTATCTAGTATGGTTCGTTAGTTACTATGCTAGTAAGCTGGTACGCATTTAAATTACACATTAACTCAATCGATCTGTTGACTGTCAACTGTTAACAGTCAATAGCCCAAACGAGTTCATAACTCAAATGGGATTGCTATATTACGGTATTTGTATTTAGGCGCATCTAAGTACAAATACCAGCGTTAGTACGGTTGTAATTTAATTCTTAATATGTTCATGTATCCTAGCTTTAAATTAGCTGACTATCCGACTTTCTCCACTGAGGGCAGGGCTGTTTCATTTTCCAGAGGAAATCAGTTTAGCACAGGGTATTGTAGGGGTGTAGGGGCGGGGTAACCCCGCCCCTACGACTGATCTAAATTCAAACGAAAAAATAAGACTTCCAGATTTTTCGCAACTCTGTAAAACCAAACTGCGATAGGAGTATTTCATGAGCAACAAACACAAATCATATAGAGCAAACTTCAAAACGCCAGTTAGCGCAATTATGAGCTACTCCGTTGCGAAGGCTCCCCTCGTTGATTTACCCCTATTTGCTGCGAGGAATGAGTATTACTCGCATCACTTACAAGAACCTTTAAAGGCTACCGTAAATTTTATATTTTTTGTATAAATAAACCCGATACATAACATAAATACGCAAGGAGTCCGGTAACTATAAATACTTTTGTATACTTGAATATAAGTTATAAACAAACGAATCAAGTATTAAGCAATATCTACTGGCTTGAGATAGCATAGCGTTTGCCGATGTAAAGGTGACTTTTAGTCTGCGTATGCGATGGTTATACCAAGTAAAAGGCATCAAGCCATCGGTAAAGAAACAGGTGAAACCAACTATTTTGAGCGATTCAACAACACTTTGAGGAAAAAGGTATCTCGGCTAGCCAGAAAAACCTTGTCTTTTTCCAAATCGCTCTTTGAATCACATTAGTGCAATTTGGTATTTTGTCCATCACGACAATGCATCATTACCTGTTTAGCACTACCGAAGAGTAAAAGACCATTTATATGATTGGCTTTTCCCATTCTTAGTGCGAAAAAGTATCTCAGCACTATACTTACCAGACTTTAAATGAGGTATCACATGCTCCATTGTTAAAGAACTAGGAGGATAATTTCGAGTACCAGCAATTCGGGTTTGAGATGTCACATCTACACCATTTAAAATCAATTGAATTGAACTTAGTTCAACTTGAATCTGCTCTTGTGCAAAATTTAAGTCAGCGCTGATGGAATTGATAGAACTTTGTATTGAGTTTTCAGAGGGAAATACTTGCATAACATAGGCAGGTCGGGATATATTCTGATTCTGTTGGGGTGGTTTGGAAGAATTATTATAGCCATATTCTAGGTAAACTCGCTCTACATCTTTGCGGAGAGCCATTTCCTGAATTATCTTTGGAGTGACTAAAGCAAATACAACTGCTGAATATTCAGATTGGTAAATGACTTGCTGTTTTTTCACCTTTAGCTCATCAACTAAGGGTTGTTGAATTTTGGCGTAGTAAGTCCTCCGATTTCTTAAATGTTCTCGACGCTCTTCTGGACTATTTCCTACGAAGGGATCGGGAACGTTTTCTACTTTGAGATGAAGTGCAACTCTAAGGGGATTTTTTCTTCCTTGTTTAATAATTCTTGCCAAATCAGGCTCTAACTTTTCAGTAATTTCTTTATTTGAAGTCCGCCTTGGGTGGGGAAAAGATATCTTTGATTTTTCCAAAAATCTATATTTATTTTGTTTGGATAAAGCAATTTGATTCGATTTAATTAATAATCCCAACCCGGCAATAAAGAGTGGAATAATAAGTATAAAGGTTAGTTGTTTGATTTTAGCAATCACCATTTTCTACATTCTTATAATTAATAATCGTGAAATTTATTACCAGTATTTAATAATGGATAAATTTTATATTAAATATAACAAGATTGATTATTATTAAGTCAATTACAGTCAAATAGTTTTTATTTAAGATTCCGTGTAAAGTAATTATTTATCTAAGTAAATAGACGTGCTTTTGAACTCTAAGTTCCTCGCGTTCGTGATGCCAAATCTCTCGAACCACTGCTCAAGCTTAATTGACCACTGTATATGAATCCATTAATCATCCAAGCGAGGGTTTTTAAATGACGCAAATCACAGTAACTACTATATTGACGTAGGTAACCGAATACCTGACTATATAGTTGGGTTAAGTTTGACATGATGTACTTTTGGTAGAAGTCTGGTAACTTTACCATCTCATGTCTCTTGACCCTTTTTACTAAATTCCTTGATTTTACTGGGCTTTTCAGAGTTCTGTCAGGCAGTTAGCTCCATGACAGCGTAGTTAATGCTATGAAAAACGAGTTAATACCGACTTACCGATAGGTATTATTTATAATGGTAGTTTAGATAATTCAATTGTTTTAAGTCAGGCAATTAAATTTCACCCCTAGGGCAAACGCATCTTAATGAAGATGCGTTTGCCTTGCTGATTAGTAGTTAACAAACATATCAGTGATACTACGTCTTCATTTTTAAGAATATGCATCTATTTATACCTGCGTAAATTAACTGACTATCCGACTTTTCAGACTGATAGGGGCGGGGGAGGCGAGAGAGATGACTCTCGAACCTTACCCGACTACTCCCCATCGACTCTACTAAAGCGGTGTAGCCTACGCACAGCAATAGCCGGATTGTCGAAGATATGCCCATAGCGTCCGAGTATGTAGAGTCTGAGAGTATTACAGTACACTCAGAATGTTACCAATATTTTTTAAACGGAGAGAGAGGGATTCGAACCCTCGTTAAGTTTCCCTAAACAGACTTTCCAGGTCTGCGCCTTAAACCACTCGGCCATCTCTCCAGATGTCACAAGTTAATATTCTACAATTGAATTAAACAAACTGCAATCCTATTTAGGCAGAAATCGCAAAATAAAATTAAAATGTCCAGCACTTATACGATTAAAGTACGCGATCGCGCTAAAAACACTACTTACTCGCTTCAAGTACCCGAAGACCGCTACATCCTCCAAAGTGCCGAGAAACAAGGTACGGAACTCCCGTTTTCCTGTCGCAATGGTGCTTGTACTACTTGTGCGGTGCGCGTGATATCTGGAGAAATTTACCAACCAGAAGCAATCGGACTTTCACCCGAGCTGCGGCAACTCGGCTATGCACTGTTGTGTGTTAGTTATGCTAGGTCAGATTTGGAAGTCGAAACCCAAGACGAGGATGAAGTTTATGAACTGCAATTTGGACGCTTTTTTGCCAAAGGTAAAGTTCGTGCAGGTTTGCCTTTAGAAGAAGATTAATTTTTTGTTAGTTGTTAGTTGTCAGTGGTTAGTGGTCAGTTGCTAGTTGTCAGTGGTTATTAGCTTTTAGCATCTTTCTTTTATAAGCTCTTGACAAATAACCAATGACTCTTAACAAATAACCGATGATTACTGACAAATAACCAATGACTACTGACAAATGATAAAGAATATTATTTTAATCTGTTTTTTACTTTTAACGCTCGGTTGTCAACCGGAAAAAAAGATTGAAAACATACCAATACAGGTCAAAGTAGTACGGGTGGTTAGCGGACAATCTTTTGAAGTTTTGGGAATGGGGGATCAACCTAACTTGGTTTCTCAGGTACGCTTAGTTGGACTTGATGCACCTGACTTGCGTCAGCGTCCTTGGGGAGATAAATCAAAAGAACGGTTAGAAGCTTTAATTGCAGACCAACCGATTATGCTGGAGTTCGATATTGAAGCTAAAGATAAAACTGGTCGAACCTTAGCTTATGTCTGGAAAGAGGGAGTTTTGTTAAACGAACAACTAATAAAAGATGGGTATGGCTTATTTGTTGCGCGATCGCCTAACCATAGATACGATCTTAAACTCGAACGTGCCCAACACCGGGCGCGACTAATGGGACAAGGCATCTGGGACTCTGAAAAACCCATGCGTCAATCTCCATCTGAATTTCGCCGTGCAAATCGGTAAAAAGTTAAGAGTTAGGAGTTAAGAGGGTATGTTTCCGTTTTTGTATAACTCCTAATTCCTAACTCCCAACCCCTAACTCCCAACTCCTAACTCCTAACTCCTAACTTCTAACTCTTTATGACTCAACAACTTCAAATTTTCCTCGACATTGCTACCGAAGCGGCTTTAGCTGCGGGTGCTGTACTTCAAGGTTATCTGGGCAAACTCGAAGATTCGATTGTCGAAAAAGGTCGTCCTGGTGATTTGGTTACAGCTGCTGATAAAGCTGCCGAAACAGTAATTCTCGATCATTTCTACCGTCATCTTCCCGAACACGCTATTCTTTCAGAGGAATCGGGGCAACACGGCAACCGAGAAAATCAATATCTCTGGGCGATCGATCCCCTTGATGGTACTACCAATTTTGCCCATCAATATCCAGCTTTTGCAGTTTCCATCGGGTTATTAATTGATGGAATACCCCAAGTTGGTGTAATTTACGACCCTTTCCATAACGAATTATTTCGGGCAGCAGCTAGTTTAGGTGCAACGCGCAACCGTCGTCCAATTCGTGTTTCCAATATTACGGAGTTGAGTAAGAGCTTACTGGTAACGGGATTCGCTTACGACCGCCGCGAAACTACTGATAATAACTACGCAGAGTTTTGTCATCTTACACACCTTACTCAAGGTGTAAGACGTAGTGGTTCAGCATCCTTAGATTTAGCACATGTTGCTTGTGGGCGTGTCGATGGTTACTGGGAACGCGGGCTTTCACCTTGGGATATGGCAGCGGGTATTATTCTCGTGCGTGAGGCTGGGGGTATAGTTTCGGCTTATAATCAGACAGGATTAGATATTTTATCTGGTCGAATTCTCGCTACTAATAGTTTTATTCATCACAGCCTCAGTACTGAACTCTTACGGGTTCCATCTTTATCCGCATGGGGGCAATCGTAAGTGTTAAATTTGTAGCCATTTTCAATAAGAGAAGTACACTAGAAAGATTAATGGAAACCCTTTTTCTTATGGGGCTATATGTCTTTGAGAATCGAACGCGGACTATTTAAATTTGATTTCATAGATTATCACGCAGTTTTATGCATTCCTGTTGACGCGGATGTTAAAGAAATTCGCAAGCGATACCTCAAAATCGCTCGACGGCTGCATCCGGATAGCTGTGCATCTGCTAGTGCCGAAGATAAACAGCTAGCAAGCGATTTATTGTCAAAGCTAGTTAACCCAGCTTACGAAAAACTTTCCCAAGAACGGACTCGAACCGAGTATATGCTCGTGTTGTCGCAAATGGGTAAACGTTTGGTACAGGAATCAGCTTCGGTTGATTTGGGTACTGATGCAGCTAGGCAACTAGCAGGTACGCCGAATGTTGAGCAATTATATCGGACTGCGATCGCAAAAATTTCGGAAACTCAATACGAGACGCTTACCAAAACTATTCAAATTATTGCTTATGTGAGTGAATTGAATCTGGTGTATTTAATGCGGACTGCGGGCAAAAAATTTGCAGCTCCCTCAGAATCTCCAAAATCAGAAAATCATACAGTTATTCAACAAGGAAATACGCAAGCCCCTACAGCAACCGCAATTGGAAATAAAGATGAGTCAAGCGTTGTGCAATATCTTCGCCGCGCCCAGGAATTGATGTCTAAGAATCAATTAGCACCAGCACGTATTGAATTACAAGATGCAATTAAACTTGCACCAAATAATAGTCGCTGCCATAGCTTGATCGGAGTGGTCTATTTGAAGCAAAATCAAACCACAATGGCAAAAGTCCATTTTGACCGCGCCTTGCAATTAGACCCGAAAGACGAAACTGCGTTGGAGGGGAAACGCAAAATCGAACAACATCTGGGAGCCAAGTCCGGTACTGCGAAGCCAGCAGCTTCGTCGAACGCGGGAAGGCAAACAGATAAGTCCGAGGGTGGCGGTTTGTTTGGTGGTTTGTTTGGTGGAAAGAAAAAATAACTTATGGTTTACCAACCAGCAGCGGGAGCTAGGGATCTACTACCTGTTGATGTCGCTCAAAAACGCTGGATTGAAGATCGATTACAGCAAGTATTTCACCGTTGGGGGTATCACCAAATCATTACCTCCACTTTAGAGCGAATGGATACGCTCATGGCTGGAGGTGCGATTCAACGCCAAACGGTGTTACAACTGCAAAATTCGGAAGATGAATTAGGACTGCGTCCGGAATTAACTGCTTCGATTGCCCGTACTGCTGTTACGCGCATGACAAGTGCTGCTTATCCGCAACGTTTGTACTATAATGCAAACGTTTTTCAGCAAACGCGAGAATCAAAGCACAACCGTCAGCAAGAATTTTATCAAGCCGGGGTGGAATTACTCGGTGGTGGTGGGTTACTCGGTAACGCTGAAATTTTGCTGTTAGTGGCAGATTGTTTGCAAGCGCTGGATTTAAAAAACTGGCACATAATTTTAGGCGAAGCTGGAATCACGCGATCGCTTCTTGAAGCATTCCCCGCGAATTTACGTCCCAAAGTTAGGAGTGCGATCGCAAACCTCGATCGTATTACCCTTGATACACTTCCTTTAACCGACGAACTCCACGAACGAGCGCAAATTATGCTCGATTTACGCGGACGCGCATCTGACGTTTTCCCTAAACTTACGGCTTTAGCTTTAGAATCATCTCAGCAAGCTGCTGTAAATGAGTTGAAATCGTTCGTAGAGTTGCTTGAATCCGGGGGGAATTTCTCCATCATTCTCGACTTCAGCCTAATTCAAACTTTAGATTACTATACGGGTTTAATTTTTGAAGTAGTCAATCATACTTATAGTAAAGCGCGTTCGATTGGACGTGGTGGTAGATACGACAAGCTTTTAGGGCTTTATCATCCTCAAAACGAAGATATTCCTGGTATCGGTTTTGTCTTTTTGATTGATGATTTGTATGAGATTTTGTCTGTATCGCAGCAACTACCACAAAAAACTCCAGCAACTAACTGGTTGGTAGTTCCCAAAACTGAACTTGATTATATAGCAGCTTTTGCTTATGGTGCCAAACTCCGGGACTCCGCGCATTTAGTGCGAGTTGAAATGGATTTGGGGGGGAGAGATGCTAATGAGATTAGGAAATATGCAAAGCTTCGTAACATAGCTCAAATCGCTTGGATTCAAACAGGTTCTTCTCCTGTCATTGAATCAGTTTGATATAGTGTCACTGTAAGATAAATCTCACGGTTCTAATTTTTATTGTTGCTTAGAGCCATTGGATTTTTAACTTGCATCCTCAAGAACAACGGTTAAACACCTTATTGATTATAAAGAGGGAACCTAATGCCACATACAATTGTTACTAACGTCTGTGAAGGTGTTGCAGACTGTGTAGATGCATGTCCAGTCGCTTGCATTCATGATGGTCCTGGTAAAAATATCAAGGGTACTGATTGGTACTGGATTGATTTTGCCACTTGTATAGACTGCGGCATATGTTTGCAAGTTTGCCCGGTTGAGGGTGCAATTGTTCCTGACGAACGGCCCGACTTACAAAAAACACCATCATAAATCCATCATAGATGGGAGCTTTTGTCCGGGAAGTACCCTAAAACTACTTAAAAGATCGCATCATTTAGGAAACATACCAATTTATGCGATCGCAATTACCAACGTGCCGACATGTGAAGTGGCAATCGTCGGCACAGCAATCGTACTTATCGAGCAAAACGACCGTAAGTTTTAGAAATGGCAGACCGAGGTTATGTGCTTGAATCAGGGCGTGATGCCTGCGGGCGGCTCTGGTACAAAATTGCTAAACGATCCAAAAGTTGGCGAATTATATTTGGTCGAATTGAAAATCTCATTAGTGGAAGTGGAAGCTGTTTTTTTAAGGAAAAGTCTTGCCCAACAAAGGTTATTGGATGTATGGCTTGAGAAGTGACTCAGATGAAAAAATATTTTTTCCAAAAAGAGTTGACATTTGTCGTGAAGGTTGTTACCTTAAATAAGTGCCGAGCGAAAGAAAGTTTTGCACGCTGAACCGAAGAAAAAAAAATATAGTTTGAAAGCCAAGAATAAAACCAATCCTCGTCAAGAAATAGAAAGACCTGGTTTACCAGGCAGAGGATTCCGGAAAAAGGAATTTTTTCAAGAGCTAATAAAGAACGAACTCGTTTAACAAAACGGAGAGTTTGATCCTGGCTCAGGATGAACGCTGGCGGTATGCTTAACACATGCAAGTCGAACGGACTCCTTCGGGAGTTAGTGGCGGACGGGTGAGTAAAGCGCAAGAATCTAGCTTTTGGTCGGGGACAACA
>CAXTCQ010000157.1:0-18857 GCA_964242965.1 uncultured Calothrix sp.
GGGGAGAAAGGGGGAAGAAGGGAAAAATATGATTATTTTTCCTCTTATATATAGTTTAACTAAGGGTAAAGCCGAAGATTACTTCGTTCGCAGGCTGGAATCGGAAGTGAATTTTTCCCTCTTTCCCCCTTGGACGTTGCTTACGTAGGGTTTCCTTGCGAAACACCTTAGAATCTCTTAATAGTCTAAGATTCATGCCACTTCAAAAATATTATGGTATCAGTCTTACACTCAAATCAAGTTAAAATGATTAACTAAAATAAAAAAATTCCCATGCAAAAGCCTAAAACTTACGGTCAAAAAGTAGCTCAGGAATTACTTATTAAATGGCTACAAAACGAAGCTGAATCTGTCGGATACGATAGCTACGTCAACAGCCGTATATTACCGCCAATTCGTTGGCGTGTAAACCGAGAAGGTCCGTTTTGGGGAGTTTTTCCAGATTACCCAATTACAAAAACAGGACTTGGAGACCATGACTCAGTATGGGACGAATATGCAACAAGTAGCGAGCTAGCAAGAAAAGATGGGATTCCATCTTTAAATGAACTTTGGAACTGTGGGTTAGAAGTCGAAACAATGTTGGACATCGCTATTCAGCACAAAGGTGTAATAATAACAACTATTTTTTTAGATGAAATACCTAGTCATGCCATAAATTTTCTCAAGTCAACTGGTATATCGGAAATTGCAATCGTCCAATCTTTAGACGTTTTAAATCAGCCTCTGACACTTTGCTTGCACGATATCCAAAAAATTCCAGTTCAACTTGTAGACAAATCTCAACTGTAGCATTGCTAAATACCTACCTTTCCCCCTTTCCCTTTTTGCTTTACCCCCTCATCTCCCTCGCCTAGTTCTATAATTAATCGTTGCCCAAAATTTAGTTTTTAACTAGTTCCTTAACCATGTCGGATGATATTCGTGCCACGAGAGTCGAAAAAGCAGAACAACTCAGACAACTGGGGATGAATCCCTACGCTTATAACTGGGATTCTACGCACCATGCAGCCGAATTACAAGCAAAATTTGCTGACTTGCCCAATGCTGAAGAAGTTGATATTGATGTCGCAGTTGCTGGACGCATTATGGCGCGTCGGGTTTTTGGTAAACTGGCTTTTTTCACCTTGCAAGATGAAACTGGGAATATTCAGCTTTATTTAGATAAAAATCGCATCCAAGCAGGGATGGCAGATATTGACGCTGATGCTTTTGCACACCTAAAGAATCTCACCGATGCAGGTGATATTATTGGGGCAAAGGGAACTATTAAACGGACTGAAAAGGGCGAATTATCGGTTTACGTTAAACAATATACTATTCTTACTAAGTCGCTGTTGCCTCTACCTGATAAGTGGCACGGATTAACGGATATTGCTAAACGCTACCGCCAACGCTACGTAGATTTAATCGTAAATCCTGAAGTTCAGCAAACGTTTCGCCGTCGCGCTCAAATTACGGCAGGTATCCGCCGCTACTTAGAGGAGCGGGATTTCCTAGAAATTGAAACCCCAGTATTGCAAGCTGAAGCGGGGGGTGCAGATGCGCGTCCGTTTGTTACCTATCACAACACGCTCGAAATTCAGTTGTATTTGCGGATTGCCACCGAACTGCATTTAAAGCGGTTGATTGTGGGTGGATTTGAAAAAGTCTTTGAAATGGGGCGAATTTTCCGCAACGAGGGAGTTTCCACCCGTCATAATCCAGAATTTACCTCGATTGAGGTTTACCAAGCTTACGCCGATTACAACGATATGATGAATTTGACGGAGGGAATTATTACCACCGTCGCGCAAGATGTCCTCGGTACGCTACAAATAACTTACCAAGAACAAGCTGTGGATTTAACACCACCTTGGAAACGGGTAACGATGCATGATGCGGTGAAAGAGGCAACAGGGTTAGATTTTAATACTTTTACTAACGTTGAATCAGCGAAAACTGCCTGTAAAAATGCGGCTATTCCTGGTGTTGATGATTGCCAGAGCATTGGACATATGCTGGTTTTAGCTTTTGAGGAGAAAGTCGAAACAAGCTTGATTCAACCGACTTTTGTCATCGATTACCCGGTTGAAAATTCACCCCTAGCAAAACCGCATCGTGACAAACCGGGTTTAGTCGAACGCTTCGAGTTATTCATCGTTGGCAGAGAAACAGGTAATAGCTTCTCAGAACTTACCGACCCCATCGACCAAAGGCAACGTTTGGAAGCACAAGCTGCGCGCAAAGAAGCTGGGGATTTAGAAGCACAAGGTGTCGATGAAGACTTTATTACTGCGTTGGAATACGGAATGCCGCCGACAGGTGGATTAGGAATCGGTATCGATAGGTTAGTAATGTTGCTTACCGACTGTGCGAGTATTCGGGATGCGATCGCATTCCCTCTCCTCAAACCTGAAAAATCCGAACCCGAGTCCGAACAAGCAAATCCAGAAAAATAAATCGAATCCCGTAGGGTAGTCGTTCATGTCAAAAGTTTTGATGGATTGTAGGTTGGGTGTAGCGCGTTAGCGTTACCCAACTATTAAATGTTGGGTTCCACGCTCGTCCCAAGGGGACACGCTGCGCGTTGGCGTAGTCTGCGCTTTGCGCTTACGTTCCACCCAACCTACGTCGGCAGCAACCCATCAAAATTAATGACATGGAGCAGTAGTGGTTTGTTTTATAGGTTTTGAGGGGTTGCTAGATCCCCGACTTCTCTAAAGATACCGCTGGCGATTCAGGGGTGTCACCCCTCAAGCAAGGTATCCTATAGCCTTATAGAATGCCCTGTTAGACCGCCCTACCATAGAATGGTAGGGCTAACAGCAACAAAGCCTGCTGAAAGCAGGCTTCGTTTCGATTAGTACTGACTGCTTCAAGCCCGGGGCGGTTTGTATGCCAATTGAGGGGTCTAACCCTCTATTCGCCAGCGGTATCCTCTAAGAAGTCGGGGATCTGACCCACACGACTTAATCATAATTAATAAAACGAACCAAAAGCTAATTACCAACATCTCCTTTAATCATCGAGCAAGCTCATAAATACTTCAAATTCGGAGTCTTTTTGCAATTCTTCCAATTGATAGTGTAATGCTTCTACTACAAAAGACATATTACTTTCTTGTGCTATTTTTAACTGAGTTTTCTTTATTTCGATTTGCTTAACATTTATGCTTTTTTCGACAACTGCCGACTCACGGTATTGAGCAATCATGTTCGCACCTAATGTGTAGGTAATGTTTACTAATAAATTTAAACAAAGGATATTTTAATCTAAAAGTCACAAAAATGGTTACTTAAGTTCAATTCTTAAGATTTTCTACTTAAGTAAGTCGGCATATCATTAGGGGGCTTGTAGTTGCGCTTACGCTCCTTTCTACACATAGCGCGAACTACACCGAACCGTATTGCCCCACATTCTTCTTAAATTCAGAGATAATTTTTAAATAGTTCCACAACATGTTCCCAAGCATCAGCAGCGGCAACAGGATTGTAACTCGCACGTTGGTCGCAGAAAAATCCATGCTCCGCGTCGTAGCGAAATACATAATGATTTATCTGATGTTTCTTTAACTCAGCTTCGATTTGCTCGTTTTGTTCTTGAGGTATTAATGAATCATGCGTACCAAAAAATGCGTAAATAGTACCCGAAATGTCCTTTGTGCGCGTAATCGTCGCAGCATCCCCACCGAAACTTGAAGTTGCAATTCCAGCACCGTAGAATGAAGCTGTCGCTTTGATATCGGGCAATGTCGCAGCTATATATGCGACATGACCGCCAAAACAAAAGCCTATACAACCGATTTTGTCTGTTTTGACATTCGGTAAAGTTTTTAAATAAGCAATAGTCGCTTTAATATCGCTTAATATTTCATCAGCTTTCGTTTGTTGCATGTACTTAAACCCAAGCTGACTATCTTCTGGACCGTACCCGGTATCAAAACCTGGGGCAGTACGTTCAAACATTGCAGGTGCTAGAGCAATGTATCCAAGTTTCGCAATGCGTTCGGTTACGTCACGAATATGACTGTTGACACCAAATATTTCCTGAATGACTATAACTGCTGCAAATGCTCCCTCGCTTACAGGTGTAGCTAAGTAAGCCTCTATTTGTAAGTCGCTACTCGGAATTTTAACTTTTGTAGTGCGAATTTCTGTGTTGCTCATGGGAGATGCGGAACTTTTAATTGGCTAGTATCGCAATTAGTTTACTGTTTATCTTTACGACCTTGACATTGATTTTATATTTCAAATTTTTAAGTTTCAATAACAAGTACAAAGATTTGTTGCTTTGAGACATGCAACAATTACCGTAGAACACCAAACAGTACAATAATTGGGACAATTCACATCAATTAAGGCGGTCAATTTATGGTTCGCACTTAAGGTAGCTTTTAAACTGTTCTGCTGAAAACGGCTTATAACTGTCATACTGAACGAACTGTAGGCAAAGCCAGCGCTTTGCGTTTAAAATCTTCGAGATACTTCACTTCGTTCAGTATGACATCAGTCCAGGTTTTACCCGTTTGCAGTATAGCAGTCAAGTTTTTCGATTAATATCCACTCAAAAGTCAATTTCTAGTAATCCGCTATAATTTTGTAAAAGTTACTTATTTTAACTGTTATTACCTAATGGCTGCAAAATAACCTTAAAATCCGCTAGAGAAGTTTATCCTAAAATGGGAAAGTTATTTTGCAAGCCAAAGAAATTAAAGAAAGACTCCTATCACTTATCCAGTCAGCATCTTCGATCGACCCGAATTTAGTCAAAAGATTAGAAGAGATAAATCGTTGGATAAAACACGTCAAACCCGGTTCGCTGACTGCGAAACCTTTAGTTTGTCTATTTTTGTTGCAAATCATTCAAGACACCGAAGCTTGGCTAATTTTTCAATCTTTACCATCTCCGGAAGAACAACTTGCAGCATTAAATGCTCTTAACCCTGCTGTAAGATATTGGTATAGCGAGTTGTTTCCCAGATGGTTAAGCGAAAACGACCCTAGATTTTATATTTGGAGGCAAAAACTCATTGCAGGTGAGTTTGGTCATGAAGATAAAAATTTATTGGAACTAATTACTAGTGAAATCGAGCAGCGTGGAGGTACTTTTATTGTGCGCTATATTGCCGATTTATCAATGGCGACTGATATAATTGTAAGTAGCAGCCAAGAAAAGCCGTTGTCTATCCAATTAACTAGCCTCTCGGATGAATATTCTCAACATAAGTTAGATAATTGGGAGAATACCTTGCGTTTTTGGAAAGTCGAGCGAGGATTATTTTTGAGTTACAATCCCGGTACAAGTAATTTTGTCAATCAAATTGTTAATATCACGCTGTATAACAGCAATAATTTATCGATAGCAACTTATCTCAAATTTAATTTGTAATTTTTATTTATAATTCTAAATATAATTGTCGGTCGTTTACTGTACTGAGTTTGATAACAATAATTATTTAACAAACATAGTCATCATGGTAGATAAACCAATTGACCGTCAGCAAAGGTTAGCAAATTTTTTGCAAGCTGTAGAATCGGCTCAAAAATTACAATACGACATACTGAAATACGGGCTTGGGGCAGCACAATTATACTGCGAAGACGTTGATGGAGATTGGTTAGAAAGATGGGGTGAGGATGAAGATAGATTTTTAGAATCGATTATTGAGTTTTTGGAAAGTAATGACTTGGTAGCGATAAAAGTCAGAAAGCTGTTAAATGATAAATCACCCCAAGAAATTGCAATTGAGTTAGAAAAATGTTTAATTTTTTCAGAAGATGAAAATAGTAGTTTCGCAATTAAAGATTTTTTAGTGAATAGTTTAATTTCTCAAAGCGACCGCGACTTCAGCCTTGAAAACCAAGAGATTAACTTATTAGAGTTAGCTGATAGCTTGCTGGAAAAGTTGACAGAGATTATTAGGGAGTAGAGGGAGTAGGGAGTAGGGAGTAGGGAGTAGAGGGAGTAGAGGGAGTATAGGGAGTGGGGAGTAAGAAGTAGGAAGTACAGGGAGTAAGACATTAATTAATAACTCATAACTTCTAACTCCTGACTCCTGACACAAGAACTCCTACTCGCTACTCCCTACTCCCTACTCCCCTTAATTTGCCACTTCCGCCATTTCAATTACTCGCCCTTCATAATCTTTAACCAAGAAGTTTAGGGGCTTGCGACTGCGAATTTTGAATTTCAAACCGCGTACTTCGACGCGCATTAAAACCATTTCCAAGGCATCATTGTCGAAGCAGACGTGACGCTGTTGGTTTTTGTTACCGAGACTCGCACCTGTGATGACGTGGAGTTGAGTATTTTTCTTCAGTTGATACCAAAGTCCTTCGCTACCATTGGTCATGCGGTTGCCCGAATAGCTTGGACTTGTAGACATGTAAAGCGGGTCAATCCCTGCTGCACCAATGGTTTGTTCGTAATTATAGTAATAATGCAGGGGTACTTCGGCTGCGGGTAAATCGAGTAACCCTTCGTATAATTGTCGGGCGACTTCTAAATCCGACACCATTACCGTGTATACTTTTGGCGCACTAGTCAAAAACATCCACATCGCACCGGCATATGCTGCTAGCAGCAAGACCATAATGCCTTGGGTAGAAAACAAGCTATCTAAAGGCAGCGAAGGTAAAAACGAGCCTAAAGTCAGAGGTGGAAGCAGGAACGGTGTCACACTAACTGCTATAAACATGAAAATATCTAAATTTTGTATAAGGGAGCCAATGCGAGTTTTTATGAATTAAGACTTAAATTCTAAGCCTGTGTTTCCAGTGTATCAATTACAAGCGAACTTAACGGTTGACTTAAAGTCATGCCGTCTTCAGATAGGATATGCGATTTACTATAACTCTGCTAGATTTTAATCAATTTTACCAGTAGAAACTCAATTAGCTCTTAAAGATTGTGCAAATTCCACATTTCCCCGAAGCAAATCACCCGCTTGTTAAATCGCTATTTCATCACAGCGATATGGAATTACTAAGGTTATTCCAGCAGCAACCCGATGCAGGCAAGTTTTTTACGACGATTTTCTGCCGCTACAGCCCGATTGTCTACACTTTAATTCGCCACTCGGCACGTTCTCCCGTCCAAGCTGATTATTTATTTGCCCTAACGTGGAAGCACATTTACTACGAATTAGGGGGACTCGATATGAGTCAACCAGGTAGCGAGAACCTGACGCTGCAAAACTGGCTGATTAACATGACAGCGTATTGTATCAATGAAATCGAACTACCACCAACCGAGGCGATTCACTATTCACTTAAAGCTACTTCACCCCCATTATGGTGTTATGTCGAACAGGCTTTGGAACAATTATCGCCAATGCTGCGGTTAATGGTATTAATGGCGCAAACCTTCCATTGGAGTGAAACGCGCATTGCTGCATATCTCCAAGCTGAAGGGGAAGCGATCGCGCCTAACGAAGTAGCCAATTTTCTCCAAGAAGGCTATCGTATGCTTGAGGACAAATTGCCGATAGACATTCGTGCTATATATTTGGGCGAAAATATTCTCCCACCTTCAGCTACGTAATATCACTAAGTACGATGTTCTAATACAGATAATTTTCTACTTTTTACTTAAACCCGTTGAATGGGAATTTTTTTTATGAAGTTAAAATCATTACCAGGGCAAATGCATTTTTCGATACCTTCAGTAATAAGCTGGCAATATAGTAGAAGAAAGTACACCCTAAGTTTTTACTTATTTTTTTTAACTTGCTTGTTACTGCCTGTTGCCGCAAAAGCCGATGATATTACTCAACAACTTCACCATCCGACCCAGGCTACGGTATTGCGTGATACTAGAGACGAAGCTGATAGCTTGTTTCAAATTGGGGAATTGCAACTTCAACAGAGAAATCCAGAGAAAACAATCGAGTCACTATCGCAAGCGCTGGAAATTTATCATCGCTTGAGCGACCTCAGAGCGCAAGGTTTAACTTACGATTTACTTGGCAAAGCTTACGTTGAATTAGGTCGATTCAAAGAAGCTGAAAATGCGACTCGCCGTCGTCTTGCTGTAGCAAGAGATACTCAAGATTTTCGCGGTCAAGTTTTTGCTTTAAATAATATTGGTAGCTTGTTGCTGCAACAAGGGGAAAATACAGCCGCTGAAAATACCTTTAGCGAAGCTGTTGATATTGCCAATAAATTCAAAATTACCGAAGGTCAGGGACTTTCGCTAAGTAATTTGGGGTCTTCGACTGCGCGACTCGGAGATTACGACAAAGCGATTAAACTCTACGAAACGGCCTTGACCTATCGACGACAAATTGGCGACCCAATTGGCGAGGCGAATACGTATAATAACTTAGGCGAAGCCTACCTTGCTATCGGTGACTATCAAAATACTATCGGTACATTTGGATATGCTATGAGGCTAGCAAAAATCACACGCGATCGCACCAATGAATTTCGGGCAATCGACGGGTTAGTTGAGGCACACAGTGCAGTTGGACGCAACGAACGTGCTTTTGAGTTGTTGACGCAGCGTTTGGCACTTGCAAATCAACTGCAAAGTCCGCAAGAAGAATTAAAAACCTTTGAATCTTACGCGCTGTTTTATGAGAAACAAGGGAATTATCAAACAGCCCAGAATTTCTACGAACGTGCAATTGTATTATCGCGTACTTTAGAAGATAGCAAGAAAGAGGTTTTATTAATCGATAAATTGACACAAATTTTGAGAAAGTAAAGAATGTAGGCAGTGTAGAGACGCAAGATTTAGCGTCTCTTACTAAGTTAAAAGTTATTAATTAGGAGTCATAAGGAGATAATCTGGCATAGCACAAAAGGCTCGCAACGCAACACAAAATACTAACGAGGCAACGCTTGCAGTAGGCGGGAAATTTTTAAATTACACTTTTTCATCAAAAAAAATTACATATCTAACTAATTTCAAGTAGTTAAAAAGAATACACATTTAGTTTTGTACGACAGCTTCAAATTAGTTGATACCTAGTTTAAATATATCTAAAACGATACCATGAAAATGCATCTACTTGGTAAGCTTAAATTTGTTCCATCTCAATTAGTAGCTGTAACAGTAGCATTAACACTATTCTTGTTTATTCCTCAAATTTGGCTTAACTGGCAAGCATACTATAATTTTGATAGTATTACTAAATACGAATTTCAATTACAAAGACTGAGTGATAAAATTACTTATTTCGATGAAGTCTTAACTATGTCGGCTCGGATAAATGCTGCAACAGGAAATTTTGCTTGGGAGCAACGTTATCGTCAATTTGAACCTCAACTTGATGTTGCCATCAAAGAATCTATTAAACTAGCTCCCAGAATATATAAAAACGAGGACGCTAAAAAAATTGATGCGGCTAATCAAAAGTTGATTTCAATCGAATATAAATCTTTTAACTTAGTAAGAAATAATCAAAAGTCCGCAGCACAGCTTCTATTATCTAGCCGTGAATATGAGATTCAAAAACGTATTTATTCTGATGGAGTTGCTAAAAGAAATCATAATATTTTACTTGCTTTGCAACAGAAAGTTACTAAATACCGCCAAGGAATATTCTGGGCATTTTTGATATCTATCATAAGTTTATTGATTCTAATTCCTGCGTGGCTTCTAGTATTACATTTATTAAAAAAATATCTAATAGCTAAAAAAATATCTCAAGCTGCTTTAGAAGAAGCTAATTCTAACTTAGAAATACAGGTTGCAACAAGAACAGAAAAATTTAAACAAAAAAATATCCAATTACAACAGACACTACAAGAATTGCAACACACTCAAGTACAGCTTATTCAAAATGAAAAGATGTCCTCGTTAGGTCAACTAGTTGCTGGTGTTGCTCATGAAATCAACAATCCTGTTAATTTCATTTACGGGAACTTAATGTACTTTAAAGAATATACTCAGCAATTACTAACTTTAATCAATCTATATCAAGAGCAAGGTTTTTCTCATCCAAAAATAGCTAATTTTCTTGATGAAATAGATATTAAATTTATGATAGAAGATGTACCAAAAATTTTAGCCTCAATGGAAGTTGGTACTGAGCGTATCCGCGAGATTGTCTTAAGTTTACGGAACTTTTCGCGTCTTGACGAAGCAGAGATGAAATCTGTTGATATCCATGAAGGGATTAATAGTACATTGTTAATTTTACAGCATCATCTTAAAGGAAAGCATCAGCAGCAAGAAATTAGAATTATTAAAGATTACGGGAATTTACCTCTTGTCGAATGTTATGCGGGAGGACTAAATCAGGTATTTATGAATATCCTTAGTAACGCTATTGATGCTTTACAACAACAAGAAATAGAATTTTTAAAAGTCGGAATAAAAGAATATACTAACTCGATTACTATCCAGACTCAAATTAAAGATAAAAAATTTGCAATTATTAGTATAAAAGATAGTGGACTAGGAATAACGTCAGAAGTAAAAAATCGAATATTTGACCCTTTCTTTACTACTAAACCAGTGGGCAAAGGTACTGGCTTAGGATTATCTATTAGTTACCAGATTATAGTAGATAAACATAAAGGAATAATTAAATGTATCTCTGCACCTGGTGAAGGTACAGAATTTATAATCGAGATTCCGATTGAACAAAGTAATCTCCTTTAAATGCCTCATGCAAAGAAAATGCGATCGCCAATGCCAGCTAAAACCACAACTGCGATCGCGGGTAGTTTTAACTGGCCACTGATTCAAAAAACTACCCATAGTAAAAATTAATGAAACAGACCAGTAATAGTCCATGTCATTGATTTTAATGGGTTAGTAGACATAGGTTGGGTTGAACGAACGCTATGCAGCGTGTCCCCTTGGGACGAGCGTGGAACCCAACTATAAAATGTTGGTAAATGTTGAGTTTCGCTTACGCTACACCCGACCTATCAGAACTTTTGACATGGACTAGTGGTTCATGTCATTAATTTTAGTGGGTACGTGGTAGACGTAGGTTGGGTGGAACGTAAGTGGAACCCAACTATATAAATGTTGGGTTTCGCTTACGCTACACCCAACCTACAACTACAACTACAACCCCTCAAACTTTTGACATAGACCACTAGTTGTTAGCGTTGAAAGAACTAATTTTTCGCTCTACAGATGCGTGCTAACTAATTAAGATAAACTGCACCATTATTTTCAATCCGCATCGAAGTCCGATCCATTGCAAAATCAGTAGTTTCTTGCAAAGTTACATCTAACATGCCATTTGGCGAAGAAGCTTGAGGTGTCACCATCAAAAGTCCTCGGTCTTGACGGTAAAAAGCGACATTAGTCGGAGTCCGCAAACCTTGCAACATTATTTCGGAACGACCTGCTAAGGTTCGCAATTGTGTATCGCCAATTACTTGATAAACAATAGCTGCATTAGTTTTATTTACTAAGCGGACGTTGACTCTACCATCAGTGGGGCTTACTGTTGCTACAGCATTCCGGTATCGGCTGCTGTTGGTTTGCGATTCCATTGATGACTGTCTTTGATTCGAGTATCCACCAGCAGGGCCATTGACACGGTTGCCTGTATTCGGATCGATTTGGCTGTTAGGAATACCTTGGGTCGAAGAATTACTTGTTCCCTGCATCATCGATGACCGATTGCGAGATTGGTCGTTGGAGTCGCTTTGCGAATCCATCGATGACTGTCTCTGATTCGAGTATCCACCCGCAGGACCATTGACGCGGTTACCTGTATTCGGATCGATTTGGCTATTAGGAATGCCTCGATTTGGATTATTTAAAGGTTGTGGAGAAGGGGCAACAGTGCCTTGCTGCATCATTGACGACTGATTGCCATTTTGACTGTTATAGTTTTGCGATGTATCCGAACTATTGTAAGGTGCTTCACCGCCAACACCTAACTGTGTTTGTCCTGATGATGGTGTTACCCCAACACTATTACTAGGATTCT
This sequence comes from uncultured Calothrix sp., assembly GCA_964242965.1. GTDB lineage: Bacteria > Cyanobacteriota > Cyanobacteriia > Cyanobacteriales > Nostocaceae > JANNFJ01. Next base: position 11,888 of record CAXTCQ010000157.1, read on the forward strand.
GGCCTTGAGCATTTGTACGGCTTGTGAATGCATTTGGACGGCATCCAGTCGGAACTAAAACCCGACTGTTGTGAGGTTCTTCGTAAAAAATGCTGGGACAGGGATTAGCTTGTCTATTTGATTGGGTACTAGGTTGCTGTTGGGCGTTTGCGGTGGAAACTAGAGGTAGACTAATCAATAGTCCCCCAAAGAGTACGCCGACTAATTGAACTGAATTACGGAAATTTTTAGTTTTACTCATGTCGGTTCTCCACAAAAATTACTATTTTTAGGTAAAAAGCAGCGGTAAAGACTACAAACAATCGATTTATTGAAAACTTGATAACTAAGGTATTGCAAACAAATCAAACTGGTTATTTAATTTTGATGCGATTGTTAAGATCGGTATCTGCCCTATCCGTGCCTTGCCCTGGAAGCATATTGCTTGTTTGCACCTATTTAAATATTCAGATACACATACCGATCGCACGAAAACCGAAGGCTTTTTTATAATGCATTTGTTGCATTACACATACAAACATAACAATTTATATCAATGTTTTCGTCTAACTGTAGAAGTGAAACTAATACAAATTTTTATAAGTCTTTAGAATCAAACAATCATTCCTAAGATAGATTCTATTTTGGTTAACATTTTTATGTTATTGCCATTACGCATTTATAAATTCGATTCAAGAAACAAAAATGTAGAGACGCGATATATCGCGTCTCCAATCGATATATCGCGTCTCTAATTGTTTCCTACAAATTTAAAAATGCTATATTAACTACGCCAAATATTAAGCTTCATCCCAAAGCTTGCGAATATAGTCAGGCAACCAGCCTGCAACTTCCGCAATTCTTTCCTCTGAAAGTTCATCCTTAGTAGCAGAAAATACAGCCGAAACCATTTGTTCGCGGTCTACATTGTGCGAAAACCCGCTTTCATTAGCGACGCGGAATAAAAAGCGATCGCCATCAATATTAAATATTCCGGGACCCTTCCAAGGTGGACGAACGCGGCTTAAAAATCCGACAATTGGATTAGTATCGTGCCATAAATCGGCAATTTCCATTTGTAGTGATTTATCTTCTGAAGGTGATGCCTCTTTATGCAACTCTGCCTCAACGTGGTCGGCAGCTTCTGTTGTCATGGTATCGCGCATGACTCGGAAAACTACTTCGGTTACGTCTCTAGCATCAAAGATATCTTCCAAACCGCCTTTTAACATTACCTTTTCCAAAAAAGGCATATCTTTAGAACCGATAGCACGCGATTGCTCGCTATCAATTTTTGATAAGTCAGTTTCAATTTTCTTGAGTAGCTTTTGTCCTTTATGGGTGATTTCTACGGTTTTGAATTTCACAGGTACCGATTCCTGCGCTCCTTCCGGAAATCTACCAGGTTCCATTTCAAAATTACCTGCCTCACCAACTATATATTGATTTTGATTGAGATAATCTAATTGTCTTATAAACTCATTTTCGTCTATATCTAGCCCTTGGAAGTCAGCAGGATTAAAATTAATTTCCAGCTTTCCTTGCTCGCTATCGTTGATTTTTTTGAGTAAAGCGTAGACGACATCTTTGCGGATTGTAAACGGCATTTCACCCTCCATAATTTATATGTGAGTGATACTTGAAAAATTCTCAATTCCAGAATATTAATGGTTGATTAAACTGCTAGTATTATTAGTAAAAGCAGTAGCAAAACCAATATTTCTTAAGTTGTTTGACTTAATCATCCAAGTATCTTTAGTTCAAGTTATTAGGTATATGTACGTTGCTACATCTATCAGTAGTAGTGTTTGCTTATCTACCAATAGCTATAAACTCGCTATAGACGTAGGTTGGCAAGGGACTTGTATGTGGGGGTTCCCCCATTAAGCGATGGAATGAAATAGAACTCAACATTTTTAGACCATTAATTTTCTGACACTTAAAATATCGTACAAGTAAGGCTTTGCAAACGTTGGGTTACGCTACGCTCCACCCAACCTACGTTAACTAATCTTTAGTTCCTAATTGCAGCGCATATAGGTTTGCATAAACACCCTGTTGAGCAATCAATTCTCGATGAGTTCCTTGTTCGATAATTTGCCCTTGTTGAATTACCAAAACTTTGTCAGCTTGCGTAACAGTACTGAGACGATGGGCAATTACGAAACTAGTGCGATTTTTTAACAGCTTGGCGATCGCATCCTGCACTAATTCCTCTGTGCGAGTATCGATACTGCTAGTTGCTTCGTCTAGTATCAAAATTCGCGGGTTCACCAAAACCGCACGGGCAATACTCACTAATTGCCTTTGCCCTTGACTCAGCGTCACTCCTCGCGCTCCGACCTCAGTATCGTAACCCTGCGGTAGTGTCATAATAAATTCATGCACGTTTGCCACCTTTGCCGCTGCTTCAACTTCTGCCCGTGCTGCCTCTGGATTTCCAAAAGCAATGTTTTCGGCAATCGTACCGCTAAATAAAATCATGTCTTGAAGAACAATACCAGTTTGACGGCGCAAACTCGCTTGCGTGACTTTACTGACATCAAGACCATCTATTTTTACTGCACCGCCAGTCACATCGTAAAAGCGTAAAATTAAATTCACAATCGTACTTTTACCCGCACCAGTCGCACCAACCAGCGCGATAGTTTGTCCCGGTTGCGCTGTAAAATTGACATCTTTAAGTACAACTTGATTCGCTTTATAACCAAAATTTACATTTTCAAAGCTGACCTCACCACGAATTGGAGGCATTTCCACCGCATCGGGTGCATCATTGAGTTGCGATCGCTCGTCCAAAAGTAAGAAAATTCGCTCAAGTCCGGCAATAGCCGACTGCGCTTGCGTGTAAAATTGGCTCAAAATCTGAATCGGCTGGAAAAACTGCTGCACGTACAACAAAAATGCTGTCACCGTCCCCACCGTCATCGCACCCGAAACAGTCAGATAACCCCCATAAGCTAATACAAGAGCAACCGAGAGCGTATTTAAAACATCAATCGTCGGCAAAAACGCCGCAGTAATTGTTACCGCTTGAATATTCGCATCCCGATTCAAAGCATTCAATCTGCGAAACTCTGCAATATTGCGTTCCACACGGTTAAAAGCTTGTGCTTCCCGCACGCTACCTAAATCTTCCTCTAAACGTGTCGAAAGTTCGCCAATACTTTCACGAGTTAAGCGAAACCTCGCACGCGCCCAACGCCCAAATAAAGTCGTAATAATAATTACCAACGGCACTGAAATATTACTCAACAACCCCAGTTGTAAATTTACACAAAGCATTGCCACCGCTATACCCAACAAACTGAATAAACTGCCAACAATTTGCGAAATTGCCAGCCCAAAAACCTGATTGACAGTACTAACATCATTAAGTAAGCGACTCATCAAATCACCAGCCGAACTCGTATCAAAAAAACTTAGCGGCAGCGATTGAATTTTTGTAAAAATATCTTGACGTAATTGCGCCAGTACATTCTGAGTAATCCAATTCGTACTCAGAATTTGCGAACGAATCGCCGCAAACCCCACCAAATAGACACCCAACACTCCCACCAACATCACCATCAAACCAGGTAAATTACCCTTAGCAATCAAATTATCAATCGACCATCCCACCAAAAACGGTGCAATTCCCTGCATAACCGCACTAAGCGTCACAAAGCCTAATGCCAGAGGAATAGCCCGACGATAGGGAATTAGGTATCGGGCAAAACGGCGTAACGTTGAAGATTGCGAGTACATTTGGTTGGTAGTCATAGTGAAAATGCTGAATAAAATATAAAACTAACCACATACGCGAAAGCGTTCCCGCAGGGTAGGTCACAAAGGGCACAAAGAAGAGAAATTAATAACATTCTTCCTTCTTTCTTCTTCCTTCTTCCTTCTTCCTTCGTGTCCTTCGTGTCCTTTGTGGTTCACTCAAAAAAATACCTAATTGACAAGCGAAACACCTATCCTACGCCAAAGCCTGCTTCACCTGCGAAGCCAAAATCGCCGCATAAACGCGATTCTCCAACAACTCCTCATGCGTACCCTGCGCCACCACCATACCCTTATCAACAAGCAAAATTCGGTCAGCACTGCGGATACTACTGATACGTTGAGCAATCATAACTACCGTACATTTCCTTTCCCTCATCAACCTAGCCAACGACTCTAAAATCAAAGTCGCCGTTTTCGCATCCACAGCCGAAGTACTATCATCCAAAATCAAAATACTGAAATCGCTCAAAATACTTCGTGCGATCGCCACCCGTTGTTTCTGTCCCCCTGACAACCCAATCCCCCTTTCCCCCACAACCGTCGCATAACCATCAGGCAAACTGCTAATAAAATCGTCAATTTGAGCAAACCTTGCCGCTTCAATAATCTTATCTAAAGATGCATCGGGCACAGCGTAAGCGATATTATCTCGAATCGTTCCCGAAAACAAAGTCGCATCTTGGAATATTGTAGTGACGTGCGATCGCAAACTTTCCAATTTCAAATCGCGCACATCATACCCATCAACCCGCACCGCACCTGCCGTCACATCATAAAAACGCGGAATCAAATTGACAATGCTACTTTTTCCCGTTCCCGTCATTCCCACAATCGCTACAAATTCACCCGGTTTCACAGCAAACGAAACTCCTTTCAAAGCCAAATTCGTTGCACCAGGATAGCGAAAATCGACATTCTCAAACTCAATCTCACCCCGACACTTTTCCAAAATCACTGCATCAGCATGATTTACGATCTCAATTTCCCTATCAATCACCTCATAAACCCGTCCAGCCGAAGCAGAAGCTGATGCAATTACCCCAGAAGCAAAACCAACTTGCAACACGGGTTGGAGAATAAACACCAAATACGAATTAAATGCAACAAACTCACCCAACGACAACTGCTTTCCAATTACCTCCGCACCACCAAACCCCAGCACCGTCAAATTTATCAAGTTACTCAGCAAAAACAACACAGGAAAGACATTTCGCAATATTTTTACTGTCTTCATATTCGCCGCCAGCAACTCGCCATTCATCGCTGTATACCGCGATACTTCCGCCTGTTCGCGTACAAATGCCTTAACTACCCGCACGCCAGTTAGATTTTCTTCTAAAATGCCGTTAAGGTTGGCAAGTTGTGCTTGTACTAACCGAAATAAATAGGAATTATTTTTAAAGAAACGACTGAGAATAAATACCGCTATCGGTATCGCCGAAAGTGCGATTAATGCCAACTTCCAATTCATTACTAGTAAAATAGTGGTACTGGTAACTAAAGTAACTAGCCCGCCCACAACTTGGAGTAGCGTTGCACCAATAAACGTGCGAATTTGTTCGATATCACTAGTAACGCGAGTTAATAACTGTCCGGAAGAAGTAAGGCTATAGTAATTTAAATCGAGGTGTTCAATTTTACTAAAAATCTGATTGCGTAATCTATAAGCAACACCCTGCGAAATCGCTTCCGCACAAAAACTTTGCCCAAAGCTAAATAAACCCCGTCCAACTGCTGCCAAAACCAGTAATCCAGCACATTTGAAGACAATATCTAAGTTACTGTTAGCGATACCTTGGTCAATACCCCAGCGAAAAAGCTGCGGAGTCAAAGCATTAATAGTAATTAGTACTAACAAGCTTGAAACAGCAACGAATAAAAGCCAGGGGTAAGCTTTTAAAATTCCCAGTACTCGTCGTAATGACGACATTGAATTAGATTTTGGTAATTCTGGTTTTTGTTGCATCCTATTTGGTTCGGGCATCTACGGAAAAAGCACTGTTGGGAATTCTATAATACAGCGTATTCGCTAAGTGTTTATTCCCCCCTAAGTTTAAAACTCTTCTCCTTCTACCCTTACTTAATAAGAAACGCGAAATTAAAAGATGCGAAATTAAAAGACGCGAAATTAAAAGACGCGAAATTTCGCGTCTCTACATTCCCTCTCCCTGAATTGGTAGCGTCACGGTGAAGGTTGTACCAATACCGACGGTACTTTCCACAGCTATATTACCTTGGTGACTCTCGACAATCGCTTGTGCGATCGCCAGTCCCAAACCCGAACCGGTTGTTTTTTGCGTCATATCAGCAACAGCATGAGTACGTGCGGGATCGACTCGATAAAAACGGTCAAATAGTTGTGGCAAAGCGTCCGCAGGAATTCCAATCCCAGTATCGCTGACTTTGATTTGTAGTTGAGCGTGGTTATAGCGCAAACCAGACCGACTTCCCGCTTCAATCCGCGCTAACTTGACATTGACTTTTCCCCCGGTTGGAGTATAGCGCAGCGCATTACTAATCAAATTTGTCAATAGTCGTATTAATTGGTCCCAATTTCCAGTTAACGTAAACCAGCGATCGAGTAATTCGGGATTATCTGACAATGCTGGATCGACTAATTCGAGTGAAAGATGAATATTTTTCTCCTTAGCCAACAATTGCTGTTCTTCGACTACTTCCATCAGCAACGCATCAACCGGACAAGAGGAAAAGCTTTCTTGATTAATACCGCTATCTTGCCGCGCCAAAAATAGTAAATCGTTGACCAATTTACCCAACCGTTGCGTCAGTCGTTCGACTACCTTTAATTGTTGGCGATATTGCGAAGAAGCAATAGTTTCAGCTTCAGACAATTCTAAATCCGTTAATGCTACCTGTACATTTGTTTGAATCAAAGCAATCGGACTTCTCAACTCGTGGGAAGCATCCGCAGTAAACTGCTTCAACCGCTGATAAGAATCGCGCACGGGTTCCATCGCTTTACCCGAAAGAAACCACCCGCTAGCAGCTACCGAAAGCACCATTAACCCAATCCCTAAAGCCAAATCAACAATGAACTCCCGACTCGGTTTAGTCACCTCAAACCAAGGATGACTCACGCGCAAATATCCCAACACCTGCCGTCCGAATTGCACCCGTTGCGTAACTTGACGGAGGAGGAGGGGAGAAGGGAGAGACAAGGGAGAAGGGGGGGACAAGGGAGAAAAATTACTTCCTTGTCCCC
>CAXTCQ010000158.1:0-18730 GCA_964242965.1 uncultured Calothrix sp.
TAACTCCTAACTCCTAACTCCTAACTCCTAACTCCTAACTCCTAACTCCTAACTTGAAAACTGAATATTTCTTCACCGCACGGTATTTTGCAGTGCGTTTTAAAACTTATTAACTAAGAAAGTCAGTAATAACCAAATGAGACCAGGTCAAAACAACCAGTTTGATTACGTTAAAATCGGCTTGGCATCACCCGAACGAATTCGGGTGTGGGGTGAAAGAACTTTGCCCAACGGTACTGTTGTTGGCGAAGTTACCAAGCCTGAGACTATAAATTATCGGACGCTCAAACCAGAGATGGACGGGCTTTTTTGCGAGCGCATCTTTGGACCCGCAAAAGACTGGGAATGCCATTGCGGTAAATACAAGCGCGTTCGCCATAGAGGTATAGTTTGCGAACGCTGTGGTGTGGAAGTTACTGAGTCGCGGGTTCGCCGTCACCGCATGGGCTATATCAAGCTCGCCGCACCAGTCGCACATGTATGGTATCTCAAAGGTATTCCCAGCTACATCGCTATTTTACTCGATATGCCGTTGCGCGATGTCGAGCAGATTGTATATTTCAATTCCTATGTTGTTCTCAGCCAAGGTAATGCGGAAACGCTGACCTACAAGCAGCTACTCAGTGAAGACCAGTGGTTAGAAATTGAAGACCAAATTTATGCTGAGGATTCCCAACTAGTAGGAGTCGAGGTTGGTATTGGTGCTGAAGCTTTGTTGCGGTTGCTTGCGGATATTAACTTAGAACAAGAAGCTGAAAATCTCCGCGAAGAAATTGGCGCTGCCAAGGGACAAAAGCGGGCAAAGTTAATTAAGCGGTTGCGGGTAATTGACAACTTTATTGCCACAGGGTCTAAGCCTGAATGGATGGTAATGACGGTAATTCCCGTTATTCCACCAGATTTACGCCCGATGGTGCAACTCGATGGTGGACGGTTTGCGACAAGCGATTTAAACGATTTGTATCGCCGCGTGATTAACCGTAACAACCGTTTGGCAAGGTTGCAGGAGATTTTAGCGCCGGAAATTATTGTCCGTAACGAGAAGCGGATGCTGCAAGAAGCAGTCGATGCGCTAATTGATAACGGTCGTCGCGGACGAACTGTAGTTGGTGCTAATAACCGTCCGTTGAAGTCGCTAAGTGACATTATCGAAGGTAAGCAAGGACGATTCCGCCAAAACTTGCTGGGTAAGCGGGTTGACTATTCGGGACGTTCGGTAATTGTGGTGGGACCGAAGTTAAATATCCACCAGTGCGGATTGCCAAGGGAAATGGCAATTGAGTTGTTTCAACCGTTTGTAATTAATCGGCTGATTCGCAGCGGTATGGTTAATAACATCAAAGCGGCGAAAAAACTGATATCGCGTAACGACCCACAGGTTTGGGATGTTTTGGAAGAAGTAATCGAAGGGCATCCCGTCATGCTCAACCGGGCACCGACGCTACACCGTCTGGGAATTCAAGCCTTTGAACCAATTTTAGTTGATGGTCGAGCAATTCAACTCCACCCGCTAGTTTGTCCGGCGTTTAATGCCGACTTTGACGGCGACCAAATGGCGGTACACGTACCCCTGTCGCTGGAATCGCAAGCCGAAGCACGGTTGTTAATGCTGGCTTCTAATAATGTGTTGTCGCCAGCTACAGGTAAGCCAATTATTACTCCCAGCCAAGATATGGTGCTAGGGGCATATTATTTAACTGCCGAGAATCCCAACGCACACAAAGGTGAGGGCGGGTATTTTGGGTCTTTAGATGATGTAATTATGGCTTATGAGCAAGCGCAACTCGATTTACACGCCTATATTTTTGTGCGCTTCGATGGCGAAGTCGAGTCACCCGAGCCCGACCCAGAACCAGTGAAGGTCGAGGAAAATCAGGATGGCACTAAGACGCTGATGTACAAATACCGTCGCGTCCGCGAAGATGCCAAAGGGAATTTGCTTTCGCAATATATACGTACTACTCCCGGTCGCGTAATTTATAACAAAGCGATTCAGGAAGCTTTAGCTACCTAAGAAGGGAAAGGGGGAAAGGGAAAAGGGGAAAGGTGAAGTAGGGAAAATAAAGAAGGTAAATAATATTTCTTCCTCCACAAGAACTCTACCTTTCCCCCTCTTTTCCCCCTCTTTCCCCCTTATCCTTTACCCTTTACCCTTTACCCATCTTTAAATAATGACTAACGAAAAGCAGGTTTTTCGCAATCGTGTAGTTGATAAAGGTCAACTGCGTAATTTAATCTCGTGGGCTTTTACCTATTACGGAACGGCGCGGACGGCCGTAATGGCGGATAAGTTGAAGGAATTGGGATTCCGCTATGCTACGAAGGCGGGAGTTTCCATTAGTGTCGATGATTTGATGGTGCCTCCTACCAAGCGAGCGCTTCTTGAGGCGGCAGAAGCTGAAATTACTGCTACACAGGAACGCTACCAACGCGGTGAAATTACTGAGGTAGAACGATTCCAAAAGGTAATTGATACTTGGAATGGTACATCGGAGGCACTTAAAGATGAAGTAGTTCGCCACTTTAAAAATAATAACCCGCTTAACTCGGTATATATGATGGCGTTCTCTGGTGCGCGGGGTAATATCTCGCAGGTGCGCCAGTTGGTAGGGATGCGCGGTTTGATGGCGAATCCCCAAGGGGAAATTATTGACTTACCGATTAAAACCAATTTCCGCGAAGGTCTAACGGTTACTGAGTATATTATTTCTTCTTATGGTGCGAGAAAAGGGTTGGTGGATACGGCGTTGCGTACTGCCGACTCCGGTTATTTAACTCGCCGACTCGTGGATGTATCCCAAGATGTGATTATTCGGGAGTTTGATTGCGGAACAACGCGGACTATTCCAGTGCGGGCAATGACCGAGGGTGAAAAAACCCTGATTAAGTTGTCAACACGGTTAATGGGACGGGTAATTGGAGAGGATGTAATACATCCCAAAACTGGGGAACTCATTGCACCGCGAAATACACCAGTTGATGATGATTTGGCATATGCCATCGAAAAAGCTGGAGTGACGATGGTCTCCATGCGATCGCCCCTAACTTGCGAAGCCGCACGTTCGGTGTGTCAGCACTGCTACGGGTGGAGCTTGGCACATGCGAAAATGGTAGACTTGGGCGAAGCTGTTGGTATTATCGCCGCACAAAGTATCGGCGAACCAGGTACTCAGTTAACCATGCGTACCTTCCACACGGGGGGTGTATTTACCGGGGAAGTCGCAAGACAGGTACGGTCGGAAAACGACGGTACTGTGAAACTGCCTCGGAAGTTAAGGACTCGTCCTTTCCGTACCCGTCACGGTGAAGATGCACTGTTTGTCGAAGCTAATGGCGTAATCACCCTGGAAAATAGCCAAACAGGCGTTAAAGAAATTAACGTTACCCAAGGTTCGACGTTATATATCGCTGACGGTCAGAAGGTCAAGCAGGGGCAGTTACTCGCGGAAGTAGCACTCGGCGGACAAACAAACCGTATAAGTACTGAAAAAGCAGTTAAAGATGTAGCCTCCGACTTAGCCGGAGAAGTCAAGTTTGCCGATGTCCTGGCAGAGCAAAAAACCGACCGTCAAGGTAACACTACCACTACAGCCGCACGCGGTGGCTTGATCTGGATTTTATCGGGTGATGTGTATAACTTGCTACCAGGGGCTGAATTAGTAGTTAAAGAAGGCGATCGCGTCGAAACGAATGGTGTTCTGGCAGAAACGCAATTAACTACAATTCACGGTGGTGTTGTACGTTTGACCGAGGATAACCAAGGAAAAAGTACGCGGGAAATCGAAATTATTACTGCGTCGGTAGTTCTCGACCAAGCCACAGTAACAGCACAAAGTGCCCAAGGTCGGAATAACTATTTGGTGACTACAGCCAATAACCAAGTTTTTAACCTTCGCGCTACTCCTGGAACAAAAGTCCAAAATGGGCAAGTGGTAGCTGAGTTGGTCGATGACCACTACCGCACCACAACCGGTGGATTGCTGAAATTTTCTGGTGTTGAAGTTCAGAAAAAAGGTAAGGCAAAACTGGGTTATGAAGTCGTGCAGGGGGGAACCTTACTGTGGATACCCGAAGAAACCCACGAAGTCAACAAGGATATTTCGTTATTGCTAGTAGAAGACGGTCAATTTGTCAATGCTGGCGACGAAGTAGTTAAAGATATCTTCTGCCAAAACAGCGGTGTGGTTGAAGTGACGCAGAAAAACGACATTCTGCGGGAAGTTGTGGTCAAACCTGGCGAACTATTGATGGTGGATGACCCAGAAGCAGTCATCGGACGCGATGGGACTTTCGTCCAACCGGGTGAAGAGTTTATGGGTCAAACCGCGACCGAACTACGTTACATCGAGTATATAGAATCGCCTGAAGGTCCGGCATTACTGTCGCGTCCGGTTGTGGAATTTCCCGTTACCGACAACCCCGATGTACCATCGACGACTTCCGTTAGCCAGCAAATGGGACGTTCGATTCAAATGCGAGCCGTACAACGACTACCATATAAAGATTCCGAGCGCGTCAAGTCGGTTGAAGGTGTGGAGTTATTGCGTACCCAGTTGGTATTAGAAATCGAGCAGGAAGCCGAACACGACCATAATGCCTCGCCCCTAGCTGCTGACATCGAGTTGGTACAAGATATCGAAGACCCAGAAATTCAACGCTTACAGTTAGTAATTTTGGAATCGTTGGTAATTCGTCGAGATATTTCAGCAGATGCAACTCAAGGTAGCACCCAAACCAACTTGGAAGTTGAAGATGGGCAAACAATTGTACCGGGTGCGGTGGTAGCACGAACCCAAATCCTATGTAAAGAAGGTGGGGTAGTACGCGGCGTGCAGAAGGGTTCGGAAGCGGTACGTCGTTGTTTGGTATTGCGGAATAGCGATACGATGACGGTGACAGCAAAGCAAGCACCAAAAGTCAAAGCTGGCGACTTAATAGTTGATGGTTTCGAGCTTGCCCCAGGTGTGTTTGCACCCGAATCGGGGGAAGTAGTGAGTACAAGTAATGAAACTGCACGGGGTTCGGGTGGAGACTCGGCACTGGCAGCACAAAACCACGAAATCAAGGTTCGCATCGGTCGTCCTTATCGAGTTAGTCCGGGTGCGGTGTTGCAAGTCGAAGATGGTGGATTGGTACAGCGCGGTGACAACTTAGTGTTGCTAGTGTTTGAACGTGCCAAAACTGGAGACATCATCCAAGGTTTGCCGCGAATCGAGGAATTGCTCGAAGCACGTAAGCCCAAAGAAGCTTGTATATTAGCAAAGCGGGCAGGAGAAGTTAAGGTTGTTTACAGTGACGGAGATGAAGCGATCGCAATTAAAGTCATCGAGTCAAATGGTGTAGTTACCGACTACAACCTCGGCCCCGGACAAAACTTAGCGATAACCGATGGGCAGCAAGTGGAAGCAGGACATAACTTAACTGATGGTCCGTCGAATCCGCACGAAATTTTGGAACTGTTCTTTAATTTGGGTCACGAGGACGGGATTTATGCCTGTGCGAGTGTAGCTTTGCAGAAGGTACAAAGTTTCTTGGTAAACGAAGTGCAGTCGGTATACCAATCGCAGGGTATCGATATTTCTGACAAACACATCGAAGTGATTGTGCGGCAGATGACCTCGAAGGTGCGCGTCGATGATGGTGGTGACACCACGATGCTGCCAGGTGAGCTAGTCGAGTTGCGTCAAATCGAGCAAGTTAACGAAGCTATGTCGATTACAGGTGGAGCTAGGGCGCAATATACCCCCGTGCTTCTCGGTATTACCAAAGCATCGTTGAATACAGATAGCTTTATTTCTGCGGCTTCGTTCCAAGAAACCACGAGGGTACTGACTGAAGCAGCGATTGAAGGTAAATCTGACTGGCTGCGCGGTTTGAAGGAAAACGTAATTATTGGACGCTTGATACCAGCAGGTACGGGCTATAACACTTACGAAGAACCGAGTATAGTTGATGACTATGCTACTGACATTACAAATAGCGTGTTGGATGAAGTTGACGACCCGTTGGATATGGTGCTTGACGACCGTACAGCCCGCAACTACAATCTCGATTCTCCAACAACCCTTACTGAAGGTGGCTATGGTACTAGCCGACGTAGCGGGTCAATCCTCGATGATGATGATTTCATCGTGCCGGGAGATAGCGAACTTGCCGATGAAGATGATTTTGAAGAAGAAGATAGTGATGATGAAGAGGAAGATGATTTTGAGGATTAGAATTTAGTCTAATTTTCTCTATTAAAAAGTGTTCTCAAGTTGCCTTGAGAACACTTTTTTTTGGATATTCATAAGTTGTGACTGTTCATGTCATTAATTTTGACCTTTTCAGGAGGGCTAGAATCCGGGTTTCGTAGAAGTTACCCGGATTATTTAAGGTTAATTTATTAACCTCAAAGGACACATACGCGCTTCGCGTTCCCGTTCACGAAGTGTGCCCGAAGGGCTTAGGGTAGGTCACAAAGGAAGAGTTTTATTGAGAGATTACTCCTGAGAATTAATGGCATGGACTACTAACGAAGTTCCACCTAACCCACGTTAACTAACTACCTTTAATTTCAATTTTCTGCGGTTGATAATCGCTTCCTTGTTTATTACCACAAAAGCCAATATCGCGGGTTTGATTTGGGTCGATGACTTTTGCCCAATCGACAGGAGTCGCAATATATTCACCATTTCCTTGCTGTTTAAAAGTCGCGTTCCAAAAGTTATTTATAGCAGCTTGATTCATTTTGAATTGAAGTTGCCAATTTTTCACCTTAGTACTGTTTGAATTTTTAACTTTAAAACTTATACAAAACCCAGATTGCCAATTTGCGTAGATGTCGGATGTAACTTTGAGTTGGTCAGAAGTAAGGGAAGTGTTGTTATCGCGTTTAACTGGTTCTTTTGCTGGTTGTGGAGATGGTTTAGTTTGTCCAGTGTTAGTAACTACTGGAGGTGGAGTAAATTTTACAGGTAATATTTGAGACAATAATACCTGCTTGGGTACGTCAACCGACTGCCAATCATCTAACAAAATTCCCCCTGTGTCCGAACTGTTAGGATTCCAACTCCAATAGGCAAAACTCAAATTGTTATCGCGGATAAATTTGACTAACTTGTTTTGCCATACTCCTTCCGGCGATTTTGTATCGACTTGTCTGCCCCCAAATTCTCCAATCCAAATTGGAGCAATTTTCAGTCTGTGAATGTAATAAAAACCTATATCCCAGCGCTGGAGAAGATTTTTGGGAAAGCTTTTCTCATAAAAATAGGGCATCTTAAATACCCCAGGACCGTATTCATGCGGAGAATATACAAGTTTATTACGTCGTGATAGGCGAACTGGGTAGCGTCTAACACCTTCTAAATTTCCACCATGCCAGTGATGCACCAGTTTTTGTCCTCGAACGTTGCGTTCGATTCCCTCAACAATAATCAGCCAATCCGGGTTTATATTGAGAATTGCGTTACCTGCACGTTCGGCTGCTAGTCGCCAATCGGTAGCGAAGTTGTTAGTACCCCAACTAGCTTTGCCATGAGGCTCATTTTTCAAATCCGCACCAATAATGTTGGTTTGATTTTTGTAGCGTTGGGCCAACATTTTCCAAGTATCAATCCAGTCGGCTTCGCTAAAACCGTCACCGTACCATAATTCGGGAATGCGCTTGTCACTAAGACGGTGACTATCAAGCATAACCCACAACCCTTTACGGTCGGCTTCTCGAATCACCGCGTCCATAACTTCAAGCGGGGTTTTTCCCTCAAGTTCCTTGTTGCTGCCAATAGTGTAATCGACCGCTTTGATGTATGAAGAACGCATTGCCTCAACTGAATAAGGCAAACGGATTGTATTATATCCCAAATCCTTGATTTGAGCGAGCATTTCCTTATAATCGCGTTTCCACAACCCGTGAGGTGCGTGTGTTTCTGTTTCCATCCCGAACCAATTCACACCCCGGAGTATCACCGTTTTGCCTTTAGCATCAACTATTTGGGCTTTGCGGGTTGATAATGGTAGCTGTATTGTCGGGGTAGCGATCGCACTATTACCTAAATTATGAATAGGCATTTTAGTCAAAAGCCCGCTCAAAAACACAACTAACGCTAAAGAAAATATAAATAGTCGCTGATAAAACTGAAATAGCGGTTTTTTTTTCGGAGTATTATATGCCATAGTATTTCTTCGTGGCTCGTGGGACGGAATCTCTCGTTTTGCGTTTCTATAGCACTTATTGCTTCGATGATAGTTGTTTATCTATCATATGCATCATGACTATATCCGTCATCTTTTAGAACTCCAGTCCGTAAATTCTTATTACTATTTTTATATTTAAACGAGTTTTTCTTTAATTTCTAACCCTGTCAAAATTAACTTCGAGATAATCCTTAATTAATAGTAAATAAGAGAGAAACTCAATTTTAATCGCCTAATACCATTTTTAGATGAACAAACACATTATTAGCCGTATCTTTAAGGAGGCTTTGTACCGATTAAACCCAGGCAAAGTTGTCTATGCAGCCTCACATAGAATTGGTATAAGTTGACGGCGTGAAGCTTTGCAATTACTGATAATTGCTCCCTAGAAGTACTCAGTAGATTTATGAAAGCTTCACAGGGTAGGCATTCCCGCCCGAAAAAACTCTCGATTAATTCATAAAAAATTAATAATTGATGTATGAGTAATTTGATTCTTAAAGACTGTAACTAAGCGTATTTTTCGGTAGTTATCTATAAGCCATAAAGCCAACAAGTATTTTTACTGAATAAATTTTTATATCAAATAAATCACGTCAACCCTACCGCATTATCCTGTTTACTTTACCGAAAAGACTTGTTACAGCGTGGAGAATGACTAGAATATGACTTACACAAAAAAATGTCATACTGGGATCGAGGGTAGGCTCCTTGCAGTTAAGCATCTCGCAGATTTTTGACTTCGCTTGACTCGGTACTGAGAATGATAGTTTTTCGTGAAAATGCGTAAATCCTATATAAAACACAAAACCGTTCCAAAACAAAGCCTGATAACGCTGACTATTTTTAGTTGAAAATAGAAGTAATTATTAAACTCAGATGTCAAATGTACTATTTAGTCTGGAAATAGGCTAGAATTAATTACTCAAGTACAACACTCATCTTTAGCATCTGCTACCAATAGGTAGTAGTTGTTTTAAATGTAATTCATCGTTATTAAAGTCATGCATTGCATAAAAAAATGATGTCCGCGCATAGCAATACCCGGATTAGAAGAGATACGCCTACACTGTACTTGATACTTAGATAAGCGTGTGTGGAATGTGTCGCCGTTTTTCGTGCATAATAATTACAACCAATCTTACTAGCATATTGTGACTTACACATAGTTGAAATACAATAAAAAGTAAGAAGGGGTAATTTAATTTATAGGTTTTCAATTATTGGCTGTTAGCTAGTTACCACTAACTACTAACAACTAGCTATTAACCACTTTCAGAGCGCCACATGCAGCATTAGCAGTGGAAGTATCAAAAAAATCTAGGTTAAGCTAGAAAAGATTGAGGAAAGCTTTACACCCGCAAGGTCAAAAGCAAAGACTCATTCTCAAGTGGGAATATTCTTCACGTTGGCATTGTCCTTACTCCATGCTGCGAATCATCACTCAGCAGGCAGACGTTCGAGCAGAACTACAACGCATCTGCGATCGCACTCACTCAGAACAGGTTCTTCATAAAGAAGCAACAGTACGGGAAGTGTTGCAAGCAGTCAAACGCCAAGGCGATAAAGCTGTATTGCATTACACTGCCGAATTCGACCATCAAACTTTCAAACCCGACGAACTGCGCGTTACCAGTTCGGAACTGGATGCAGCTTACCAACAGGTATCAAACGAGCTACTCGCCAGCATCCGGCTGGCATGTCGTCAAATCGAAGCATTTCACCGTCAGCGAGTCCCAAAAAGCTGGGTAAACTTCGGCGAAGATGAAATTGTACTTGGAAAGCGCTACACTCCGGTAGACCGAGCCGGATTGTACGTGCCTGGTGGTCGTGCGGCTTACCCCAGTACAGTGTTGATGAATGCGATACCAGCCAGAGTTGCAGGTGTACCGCGTGTAGTGATGGTTACACCTCCACGAGCGGGAAAAACTATGAACCCAGCCGTGCTAGTGGCAGCCCAAGAAGCTGGGGTAAGCGAAATCTATCGCATTGGTGGCGCACAGGCAATTGCGGCATTAGCCTATGGTACTGAAACAATACCCAAGGTAGATGTAATTACCGGACCTGGCAATATCTATGTTACCCTTGCGAAAAAATTGGTATACGGTACTGTTGGTATCGACTCTTTAGCAGGACCTAGCGAAGTATTAGTTATTGCCGATGAAACAGCTAATCCCGTGTATGTTGCCGCCGATTTGTTAGCGCAAGCCGAACACGACCCAATGGCAGCAGCAATCTTAATTACTAACGATGCTGCATTGGCAAAAAATGTCAAGGTAGCGCTAGAAAGACAGTTGATCGACCATCCGAGACGAACTGATACCGAGAAAGCGATCGCGCACTACGGCTTAATAGTTTTAGTCGAATCGCTCGAAGCTGCCGCCGAACTATCGAATCTATTTGCTCCCGAACATTTGGAGTTGGAAGTCGAAGACCCTTGGGGGTTGTTGCCAAGCATACGTCATGCAGGCGCGATTTTCTTAGGGCATTCGACACCCGAAGCCGTCGGCGATTATCTTGCAGGACCGAATCATACCCTACCAACTTCAGGTGCCGCTCGTTACGCTTCAGCGTTAGGAGTCGAAACCTTTCTCAAACACTCAAGTATAATTCAGTACAGTCAAACTGCCCTCGAAAAAGTAGCAGGTGCAATTGATGCGCTTGCGACAGCCGAAGGCTTACCTTCTCATGCCGATTCAGTTCGACGGCGAGTGCAGAAGGATGAATCTGATTAGTTAGGGAGTACTGAGTTTAAGCCTACAGTCTAGTTTTTGGTATCATAACTAACTCATATTCGCTTTTTTACACAGACAGACTATTAGTTCATGCGATTAATGCATGACTTGTCGAGAGGGTCATAATCCGGGTTGATTGAAGAAACCCGGATTCTTGAAACCCATTGAAACTTATAAAACACGCTTATTACCATTTTTCCTCTCAAGTGGTAACGAGATTTCTGAACGACAATTCACTACCAACAAAATCAATTGTTAATTTTTCTCTAAACTTTCATCAAAATCGCACCCGTAGCTTCAAACTAAATTTTTAGGGCTATACAAACTTTAAACCTGATGGCGCAGTAGTCTAGCTCTAAACTACCTTCTGGCAATTTTGTCAAGACGGTTTAATTTTGATGAGGACGATGGCGGTGCTAGATAGTGTTTTGATAGCTTTAGACGATTCGGAAATTGCTGACCGAGTAATCCAAACTGTACAAAGGTTGACATTGCCAAGCGATGGTAAAGTCATTCTCTGTCACGTATTTCCAACTCCAAACTCAGAAATGGAACTCCCTGCTGACCTTCCGCATCCAGAGTCACCAACTGTTTCTTACTTGCAAGTTGAAAAAAAATTGCAATCCTATCAAGCCGAATTGCTAGTTGATAGCAATGTAGAACTTGTAACGGGCGACCCAGCGGAGGAGATAATTCGTTTAGCAAATATTTATAAATCTGACTTGATTGTAATCGGCAGTCGCGGGTTAACAGGAGTAGCGCGAATCGTCGAAGGTTCGGTTAGCAGTCAAGTTGTTGAAGAAGCAAATTGTTCGGTTTTGGTAGTTAAACCTTAAATTAAAAATAACACATACCTAAAGTTAGAGGCTATTAGGCGACTATTTTAGTAAAATGCAATCTACTATTTAGTAATTCGTACCTATAACATACTTAGAGCGAAAGTCCTAATTTTGTACATGCATTGAATGAAACAAATAAGTTCCCCTGACGATAACTTACATCACCCTGACTCTTCAGTTCAGGCTAAAGGAAACCTAAACATAACTTACTTTTCAAAATTGCTAACTATTTACCAATATAGTTTAGTACAGTTATCGCGTCAGGAATTTTATCGTCTGAGAATAAGCGCGAGAAATTTAGGGTATGTTAAAGCGATCGCAATTCTATTTAGCTTGCTTACTAGTACTGGGTTACTCTATCATTTTGTCAATAGCCAAAAGTTAGATATTGCTAATCAAGCGAAGCAATCATCTCAATATAAAGCAAAATTGATCGGTTCGCCCGTCGTAAACGTCACTAATGCATCGATTCCAGCTATCAAATCTAGAAATTTATTAAAGAATCAAAAGGCTAGTAGCCAAGTTATAGCTTACAACGTCCAAAAGCCACCACAGCTAAGTAAAGGCGATAAAAAATTAAATAGTATAGTTAATGAATTAGTTGATTTAGCTCTCAAGCAAAACTTACCAACAGAGAAATTATCAATTACATTAATTGATATTAATCGCAATCGTATTGCTGGATATCAACAACATATTCCGAGATACCCTGCTAGTGTCGTCAAGTTATTTTGGATGGTGGCATTAGAAGCTGAAATTAACCAAGGATTGATAGCGAATAACAAGTACACCAAAACCGATTTGAAAGAAATGATTCTGAAGTCGGATAACGATGCTGCAAGTCGGATAGTAGATACCCTTACTCGTACTAAATCTTCTCAAAGTCAATTAAGTAGCCAAAACTTCATTAAGTGGAAAAATCGACGGCAGAAACTTAATCGCTTCTTTCAAAAAGCCGAATATAAAAACATTAATGTTAGTCAAAAAACCTTGCCTATATCCGAACCAAATATGATGGAACCGGAAGGTACAGAATTACAATTACTAGCTAATAGTTCTGGTTCAACATCAAATCAAATAACAACTTATCATGCTGCCCGACTCATGTATGAAATCTTTACCGAACAAGCGATTTCAAAAGAATCGAGTCAAAAAATGGCAGATTTACTCAAACGCGATTTAAACCCACAAGCATGGAAAAACAACCCACCAAGTACCGAGGGATTTAACCCGGTGGAAAATCTTTTTGGTGAGTCGCTATCACAAAAAAATATTGATTTTGCCTCAAAAGCTGGTATAAATTCGACTTCACGTCACGAAGTAGCATACATAGCCACGAAAGATGGTAAAGCACGGTACATAATTGCTGTTTTTGGTAAGGATGTTGCTTACAGCGAAAGCAATACAATTTTTCCCGATATGTCGCAACTGGTCTTTAAACGGATGACGAATCAAAAATATTAGTTGATGTCATTAATTTTAATTTCGGTTTAGATACCCGACTTCTTAAAGAATTCGGGTATCTTGTAACCCATCAAAAGTTTTAATCGAAACCACAAGTTAAAATACATAGGAATCTATGTAATAATTTGTGCTGATTCAATAGAATAAATGCTACTTAACAACCGCTACCGTGCGATTAAAGCTTTAGGAAGTGGTGGATTTGGCGAGACTTTCTTAGCGGAAGATACGCAAATGCCATCTCGTCGTCGTTGTGTAGTCAAATTACTCAAACCCATCACCACCAATCCGCAAGTTTACGAACTCGTTCAAACTCGGTTTCAACGAGAAGCAGCAATTTTAGAAGAACTTGGGGGAAGTAGCGACCAAATCCCAACTTTATATGCGTACTTTCAGCAAGACGGGCAATTTTACTTAGTTCAAGAGTGGATTGAAGGTGCAACGCTGACAGTTAAAGTTAGACAGCAAGGATTATTAAGCGAAGATACGGTTCAACAATTATTGGTAAATTTACTACCTGTTTTAGAGTACGTTCACGGTCAGCGTATCGTTCACCGCGATATCAAACCTGATAATATTATCGTGCGGCATCGAGATGGAAAGCCCATATTAATTGACTTTGGTGCGGTGCGGGAATCGATGGGAACTGTTATAAATTCGCAAGGCAGTCCAACAAGCTCAATTATTATTGGTACTCCAGGATACATGCCCTCCGAGCAAGCAGCAGGTAGACCTGTATATTCAAGCGATTTATTTAGTTTGGGAGTTACAGCAATTTATTTGCTGACAGGTAAACAACCCCACGAACTCGAAACTGACTCCAGCACGGGTGAGATTATTTGGCATCAGCATATAGTAAATACCAGTTCTACATTGCTATCAGTTATTGATAAAGCTATAGCTTACCATCCACGCGATCGCTTTACGAGCGCAAGAGAAATGCTCGATGCACTTCTCGGTATCAAAACGTTTCTACCCACCCAAGAAGTTATAACCCAACCTCCATCGGAGGCAATTCCTGTTTCTCAACCTGTGGTTTCTGCAAACCGACCACCAAATAGCTTAATGATTGGTAGTTTAATCGCAGCTAGCTTAGTCATTACGTTAGGACTGCTGACTACGATAACAACCAGAAACTCACAACCAATTATACAACCGATTGCACAACCAACAACGGCAGCATCAGTAAACCTCATCGATTATTCTTGGTTAGCACAACGACCTGTAACTGATGCCGATTTAAACAATAAAGACGGTTTAGAGTTGGATATCATGCGAAATTCGATTTATGCTCGTCGCGGTCGTCGCTTTGCGACAACTCTCTTACAGCAACACTTTGAGCGTCAATCATGGTATCGTCCGCTCTATTCACCCGATGAATTTAATAAACTTAACGACAAGTGTCAACTTATGTCACCAGTTGAATGTAAAAACGCTGCGTACATTGATAGTTATCAAACTTTTCACAATCGTAGATACTTCAAATAAATTATTCTAAATTTTATATTTATTTTATATTTCCAAGAAGTTTGTTCCATTTGCATACTTCGTAAGGTGGAATGATATTACTTTTAGTAAAGAAAATAAGCAATTTTACTCATGAATTGAGGCAATAAAGGTAAACGAAAAACGAATAATCAACATTTTTTTAATTTAAAAATTTTCTTACGTAAAAATACTAGTGACACTGTAATGATTCGTAGGCTAGAACGTAGTGGAAACAGACGCGTAAGTGTTCCCTTTCTTTGAGTTTTACCTAAAAAAATATTTAGGTAAAAGTTCTGAAATGTTACCGGGATTGACAAACATACCGTACTGAATCGAGTATTTTTTACATATACATCGAGTCAGTACATCAGTTTTGCCTTGGAAAACCTGTCTAAGTGATACGATTTCTTAATGAAATATGCTTAATATTATTGTGGTTTTACCCTATAAGTGCCCAATTAAGGTCGATTAAGCTTCATTTTAAAGAGAATTGATCCCAGAAACAGGTATGAGTATAAATTAACTCCGTAAGGCGTTTGATTGTTAATTGTGAATCATTAGCGGTTTATTGTGACTCCTTGGTAGTCTTACTTACATCCAGTATGTGACTTTTAGAGATTGATTACCAATTTTTAACAATACAAATATTAGCCGTTAATCATTAACTGTTAACATTTTATAAAGTTATGTTTATTTTCACTCTCCTTGATTGAGAATAAAGTTAAGGGATCGGAAATAAAGCTTAAAAAAAAGCAATTTTCATTTACATTTTGTAGCTTTTCCTCATGCCATTGGCTTCAGGAAGCCGGAAAGTAGAGAAGTTAAGGGCTTTGGACAGAAGTGAGCGCTCGCATTTATATAAAGCTGTTGCGATATATGGAGTAGCAGATAACGCATCAGCACCAATTCAGCCTGCGTATTTATTTACGCACGCGATGACTAGTTGACAACCTTTACTTAACTGTATAAATAGGGACTATGTTTTTACCATCACGCACATCTAATTTCGTATCTGGCTCACCTATAAACGCTGCTAACGTAGAATATCAACCAGTTGAAATCGTTAGCGACTACCGTTTTGCAAAGGAATCATCATCTTCCAGCGTACTGATGCCGTCGCCCGCGTCAGAAATTACCGGATATACGAAAACATTAAAAATAGATACCGAAGTTGAAGTTGCACAAAGTGCTTCCTTCCTTAAAGCTGAAAATTGGAGGTGCGTACATTCATTTACGCGAAATTCGCAAGCAATTGCCTTTAGTCCCGATGGTAAAATTATTGCGAGTGGTAGCACGTATATAAAATTATGGAATACAGAAACTGGGCGAGAAATTCGCACTATTAATAGAAATTCAGGTATTCTCAAAGCTCTGGCATTTAGTCCTGATGGTAAAACTCTGATTAGTAGCGGTTTGAGTCAGCGCATCGAATTGTGGGATGTAGTAACTGGAGAACAAATTCGGGAATTTACATCTCAAGGTTATGCAGTGAACGCGCTTGCTTTCAGCCCCGATAGTAAGATGTTTGTAAGTGGCGATCGCGCTAAAACCATTCAAGTCTGGAATACAGACAGCCAACAAACTACAGCCGTTTTGGTTCAGCATTACGACTGGGTAAGCTCGTTAGCGATTCATACTAACGGTACAGTACTTGCTAGTGGTAGTTACGACAAAACGATTAAAATCAGAAATTTTAATAACCAAAACGAAGTCACAACACTTAATGCTAATTCTCCAGTTTATGCTCTAGCATTCACTCCCAACGGCACAATGATTGCCGGCGGTAGTGCAGATGCAACCGTTAAACTTTGGAATTGGCGAACCACAGAAATAGTAAAAACACTGAAAGGTCACGAGGACGAAGTATATTCAGTTGCGATTAGTCCTGATGGTAAAGTTCTTGCCAGTGGTAGTGCCGACAAAACTGTGAAATTGTGGAATCTCGACAGTGGCAAAGAAATCGCTACCTTAACCGCTCATACAGCAAGCGTTAAATTTGTCACATTTAGTCCTGATGGAAAAATGTTTGCTAGTGCCGATGCAAATGGAACAATTAGAGTTTGGCAACGCGGTTAGGATTTAGAAAGCATCGCCAAACTAAATTTTTAATTACAGCAGTTTTCATTTAATTAGACCACAAAAAGCGCCTCTTCTGCTGCGCGATAAAAAAGATGTGGCTTATTTACCTGAAAATGGCTGTAAAATAGGGGCACAATAATATTGTGCCCTTTTTGATTATTGTGTTTAAGCAAAAAAAACTGAAAATATTAATTAAAATCCAGAAGTAAGGGCTTTTATTTTTAAGTCGTATAGTTGCCCAATTGCCTTAACAATATCGCTTTGTTCGCTAGTTAATTTGAGTTTATCAATAGCTTGATTCAGGCTATTTCCCTCACGCAAGTATTTTAATAATTTACTTTTTTGCGACACGTTTAATACTTCCGCGATTTTACGGTTTCTTCCTTGATGCATAGCTTGTAATCGCTGACTTTGACGAGGAGTTAAGTCAATTTTTGGGGCTTCGTTAACTTTTGTAATATTTACATTCCCTGCTATATCGAGTTGCGTTGTCAGTGCATTTACAATTTCTGGTGTTGTAAATAAACTTGACATCACTAACACCAGCGCTAATAGTCGCATCACAAATTGACCAGCCATTTTCCTTAACTCTCATTCAATACCCACATTAAATAAATTACCAGCAAAGGAGTATGCAAAGTGGAAGGAAATAAAGGGGATGGGAGAATGAAGGAAGGGAAAAAAGCCCAAAAGAGAAAAATAATGTTGATATCAAATTCCCCGACTCCCCCTACCTGCCTTCAAGTTGGTTCTGTAGGTAGCGAATATCGATACAAGTTGTGATGATAACCTAACTCTTCACCACTTCTAAAATAGCCAGTTCGTTCGGTTCAATAATGTAATCTCTATGATATGCCTGAGAAATAGATAAGAAAGAAAAATATATTAATCATATTAGAATTACATTCTTTTATATTTCCGGATTGGGGGCTATCATCGAAAGCATTAACCAAGGTGAAAGCCATGAACGAACAAATCTTACTAGAAGACGCGATTGACCATACCACAAATGCTACTAGCGATACAGCAATCGATTTAGAAGCCGCATTTCGAGAATCTCACATCCAGGAAATTTTGGAAAAGCTCGATCGAGAGTTGGTTGGGTTGAGGTCGGTTAAGAATAAAATCAAAGAAATGGCGGCTTTACTGTTAGTCGATCGCGTTCGTAAAAGTTTGGGTTTAACAGCCTTAGCACCAACTTTACATATGACGTTCTTGGGGAACCCCGGTATGGGTAAAACCACAGTAGCGATGCGGATGGCGGAAATTTTGCATCGGTTAGGATATATCCGTAAGGAACATGTAATGTTGGTAACGCGCGATGATTTAGTCGGGCAAGGTATGGGGCAGACAGGACCCAAGACGCGGGAAGTTCTCAATAGTGCAATGGGTGGAGTATTACTCGTCGATGAAGCTTACACTTTGTTTCGTCCCGACCATCCGGGTGATTTTGGATTAGAAGCGATCGAGATTCTCATGCAGGTGATGGAAAATCAGCGCGATGATTTGGTCGTCATCTTGGCGGGTTACAAAGAACAAATGGAGCATTTTTTCCACAGTAACCCCGGCATGAATTCGCGTATCGGTATACACATCGAGTTTAATGATTACTCGGTTGATAATTTAATGATTATTGCGAAATCAATTCTCGAAGACCAGCATTATTGCTTTAGTACTGATGCGGAATTGGCATTCCGCGAGTATTTGATTAGACGTAAGGCGATGCCGCATTTTGCAAATGCGCGAAGCGTGCGGAATGCGATCGATCGAGCGCGGTTGCGTCAAGCAAATCGCTTGTTGACGAAGCGCGGTCAACAAATTACTAAGCAAGATCTAATCTTGATTGAGGCAGAAGATATTTTAGCAAGTCGAGTGTTTAGAGATGGGGTGCCTGATTGCGAAGCCGATGAGTCGTAAGTTGGGAGTGTAAAGGTGTGGGGGGGTTTGGGG